>JBEAXP010000144.1:0-3030 GCA_041159745.1 Actinomycetota bacterium
TCGCGGCTGGTGTCAATCACATCGACACCGCGGCATCGTACGGAGCGTCGGAGGAACGCCTCGCTCCCTGGCTTCGCGAGCACCGCAACGACGTGTTCCTCGCGACCAAGACCGACCGGCGCACATCCGATGGAGCCCGTCGTCAACTCGAGATGTCACTTCAACGCATGGGGGTCGACTCGATCGATCTGATCCAAATGCACAACCTGGTGGAGGACGACGAGTGGAGCGTGGCCATGTCGGATGGTGGAGCGCTCGCGGCGATGATCCGTGCACGCGACGAGGGATTGGTTCGCCACATCGGAGTCACCGGACACGGACTCCGCATTCCCTCGATGCATGCGCGCAGTCTCGAGCGATTCGCTTTCGATTCGGTTCTCTTTCCGTTCAATCCGAGCCTTCTGCGCATCCCCGAGTACGAGCACGACGTCATGAGACTTCGCGACATCTGCCGCGAGCGCGGCGTCGCCATGCAGACCATCAAGTCGATCGCCCGCCGTCGCTGGGACGACGGTCCCACCGGTCATCGGAGTTGGTACGAGCCGATCACCGATCCGACTTCGATTGCCACTGCCGTGCGTTTCGTGCTGTCGAACGACGACCTCTTCCTCAACACGTCGAGCGATGCGACGCTTCTGCCGCACGTCCTCGAAGCGGCCCGAGGTCCGCTGAGCGCACCAACGCTCACCGAGATCGACGATCTGATTTCGAACGAAGGGCTGACGCCGCTGTTCGACGGCGCTTCTCTCGAGCGGATCTGATTAGCTGACGACCTGACCGCCGTCGCAGGAGATCACTTCACCGACGGTGTAGGCGCCGGCGCGCGAGCACAAGAAGATGGCCAGGCCTGCGATGTCTTCCGGAGTGCCGACCCGCTTGCGCGGGTTGCCGCGCGCGACCACTCCCCAGTCGGTGTTGTCGACGTCGCCACCGGTGCCCACACCGGTGCTGAGCATCCAGGTGGGGAACGGCCCGGGAGCGATGGCGTTCATGATGATGTTGCGCTTCACCAATTTCGAACCCATCTGACGCGTCAACGAGTGAAGAGCCGCCTTCGACGGTCCGTACGAGTGCGTGTCGAAGATCGGAGTGCGAATGCCGTCGATCGAGCCGATGTTCACCACGCGCGACGGATCGTCGTTGGTGGCGCGAGCCTCGAGAAGAGGAAGAAGCTTCTGAGTGAGGAAGAAGACACCTTTGACGTTGGTGTCGAAGACCTTGTCCCAGCCGACTTCGGGGAACTCGTCGAGAGGCGCACCCCACGACACACCCGCGTTGTTGATGAGGATGTCGAGATGCTTCTCGCGTTCGGCCAGTGCCTTCACCAGACTCTCGATGCCCGCCAGGTCGGCGAGATTGGCCGGAAGCGAGATGCACTCGCCACCGAACGTGTCGGACAGGCGCTTGGCGGTCTCGTTGCACACGTCGGCCTTGCGCGACGAGATGTACACCTTGGCTCCGTTGGCGAGGAACCCTCCGGCGATCATCTCGCCGATTCCACGTGACCCTCCGGTCACCAGCGCAACCTTGCCCTGAACCGAGAACAAGTCGGCGATCTTCATGTGTTCCTCCCACGTCGTGCGACGAGGCGAGGCTAGTGATCCGGCTCGGAACACGACCAAGTGGATGCTCTACGGTGAACTCATGACCAACCACTCGAATCCGCGCGGCCGCACCGATCTCACCGGGAAGGTGTTCGTGGTGACCGGTGGCAACTCGGGCATCGGCCTCGGGATGGCCGAGGGAATCGCCGCGGTGGGCGGATCGGTTGCGATCTGGGGCCGGCGAGCCGATCGCAACGCCGAGGCCGTCGACATCCTCCGCGGACACGGAGTCACCGCGCGTGGATACGAGTGCGATGTGTCCGACGAACAGCAGGTGATCGAGTCGATGAGTCGCACGGTTGCCGACTTCGGACGCCTCGATGGTTGCTTCGCCAATGCCGGTCGCTCGGGCCACGGCGTGCCGTTTCTCGATCTGACGCTCGAGCAGTGGCGTGAGGTCATGGCCACCAATCTCGATGGAGTGTTCGTGACGGTCCGCGAGGCCGCCCGACATCTCGTACGCCAAGGAAGCGGAGGGTCGCTCGTTCTCGTGTCGTCGACCTCGGCGATTCACGGTGCTGCCGGCAACGAGGCCTACGGAACGTCGAAGACGGCACTCAACGGACTCATGCGCGCACTGGCGGTTGGTCTGGCGCGGCACGGCATTCGGGTGAATTCACTCATTCCCGGGTGGACGATCACCGAGATGGCCGGTCCCGCGTACGCCAACGACAAGTTCCGCGACACGACGGTTCGCCGGACTCCGGTTCGCCGATGGGCCGATGCCGCCGAGTTCCGCGAGATCGGAGCGTTCCTCGCCGATCCGGCCCTGACGTATCACACCGGCCAAGAAGTGACGGTCGACGGCGGTTACACCGTCTTCTGAGGAGGAGCCAACCGACACCGTCTGGCGAAGGACGAACTACCAAAAGTTGCCTTATACCCTGGGGGGTATATAGACTTTGCCCATGACATCAACCCATACCGTCGATCCAAGGGCGGCCTGGCCACTCGAGCGAATCCTCTTCGCGATGGCAGGCACGATGACGCTCCTCTCCGCACTGCTCGTCGTCGTTGTCAGTCCGTGGTTCTTGATCCTCACGGCCTTCGTCGGCGTGAATCAGTGGCTCTACGTCACTCTTCGGGCATGTCCGGCGTCGATCGTTCTGAAACGGTTTGGCGCCCGCGCGACTTGCCATTGGTGATTCGCGCGCTCTTCTGATTCCAGCCCCGTCGAGTCGCCTAATTCGGTGACGTAGGGTGCTCGGGGTGGGGGATGTCGCAACGCCGAAAAACGTCGTCGTCGTCCTCCTCGACAGTCTGAATCGTCACATGATCGGCGCCTACGGAGGCACCGAGTTCGACACTCCGAATCTCGACCGATTCGCCCGACGATCGGTGAGGTTCGATCGGCACTACACGGGGTCGTTGCCCTGCATGCCGGCCCGTCACGACATTCTCTGCGGGTCGTGGGATTTCCTCTGGC
>JBEAXP010000176.1:0-2844 GCA_041159745.1 Actinomycetota bacterium
GTCCGGCGACTTCGATGCGATGTGTTTCCGACAGCAGGACACGCATCACCTGTTCGGCGAAGTCGGGATCGACGCCCGTGTCGATGGCCCACTGTCGGCGACTGTTCACCACGTCGCGCACACGGGCCGGCTGGATGACCGGCGTGTCGCTGCGCTCCTTCACTCGGGCGACCTCGTGGCAGACCTCGAGACGTTCGGCGAGAACGCGCAACAACTCACGGTCGAGCTCGTCGATCCGAGCCCGCAGCGCGCTGAGATCGGGCTCGGTGGTCACGTGCGTAACGGTAGTCGGCGAGACTCAACCGACCCGGCACGAATCATGACCCGGCACGAGTCACGGCGGCGTCAGTGTCACGTCTCGGGTCGACGGCTCGAGTGACAGGGTCCAGCCACCCTCGTGAACGGCGTGGTGGTGCCGCGAGCACAGCGGAACCTGGTTGTCGAGGTCGGTCCGACCACCGTTCTCCCAGTAGTCGATGTGATGGATCTGGCATCGGTGATACGGAACATCGCAGTCGGGAATCGCGCATGTGGTGTACATCGCCTCGAACGCCCGCCTTTGGTGGATGGTTGCCAGGCGTTTGGATCGTCCGACATCGAGAGGGACGCCGTGTCCACCGAGAACCACGGGGATGATCTCGGCTTCGCAGGCGAGACGCCTGATCGTTTCGACCGGAATGTCGACGCCATCGACGGTTCGGCTGGTCGTGGCCGGATGCCGACCATGGGTGAGCGACGCGAGATCGACGTGCACGACCACTTCGGCACGTGAGAACCCTGAGCCAGTTTCGGTGGTGGAAGTCGTATCGAGAGCGGCAACGAGGGCGAGGGCTCGAAGGTGATCGTTGGGTTCGATGCCGGGTGCGACATCGACGTGATGCTTCGCATCGCCGGAATGGAAGAGACGCTCCTTGGTGCGCTCGATGACGGCGGAGACCGCCGTGCCGGAGACCGGATCGAATTGGCCCCGCAGATGGAACATGCCGTCGGAGTCGATCCAGGTACGCAGATGGGTGCAACGGCGCTGGCGTTCGAGGCGTGACAGGCCGTCATCGGTGCGACTGGCGTCGAGCACTTTCTTAATGGTGTCGGAGAACTCGACCGCCGACAAGGTGGTGGCGGCCAGCGTGAGGTCGGGCAGATGCGAGATGAACGCGTCACGGTCGGGGCCCGCATTCTTGAGTCCGCGAGACAGAACGTCGACATGAGCCGCCGTGGTGATACCCGCTGATAGCGCGGCACCGATGGCGGGGGCGATGGCAACGGTCCGGGATCGTGCGACAGCCTCGCGGGCCTCGCGCATCGTCAGGCCGCCGTGGGACACCAATTCGAACTCGGTGATCACGCGGATGGGCGCGTTCGGATCGGAGACGAGAGATTCGAGCCGGGCCACCAGAGCGATTTCTCGGGCGGCCAGGCGAGCCTTCTGCGCGCGGGTTTCATCGAGCTCGCGGCGAACTTCGTCGATGGACATCGCCGCAACGTCGGTTGCGCTCATGCTCATTTTCGTGTCGTTCACGATGGCGAACGTATACAAGGGGTGTTGCAGAGTTGATCTGCTCGGAGAATTCCGAACGAAGAAATTCCGGAGCTAACTACTTCTGATACGGAGCGACCAGACGTTCGATGTGCTTCGCGAGCACATCCATCTCGAGATTCACCTTCGACCCGGCTGGGCGGAATCCGAGCGTCGTGACGCTCGCTGTGTGAGGAATCACCGCGACTCGGAACGTGTCGGCCGTGAGATCGAAGGCGGTGAGGCTGATGCCGTCGACGGTGACCGAACCCTTCTCCACGAGCAGTCGCATGAGGTCCTTCGGCACGCGGACGACGAGATCAGGAGCGGGGGAGACCACCTCGCCAACGGCGTCGACGTGGCCGAGAACCATGTGGCCGCCCAGTCGATCGCCGAGCGCCATCGGACGCTCCAGGTTCACTCGGTCGCCGGGCTTCAGCGAACCGGTCGTGGTCCGCTTCAGAGTTTCGTCGCTCACGTCGGTGTCCCACCACGAGCGGCCATCGGCTGTGCCGCTGTCGACGAGAGTGAGGCAGCAGCCGTTCACCGCGATGGACGCGCCCAGACCGGAACCTTCGAGAACCGTGGACGCCTCGATGCGAAGGCGCACACCCGGGCCCCATTCGGTGGAAACGGGGGTCGACGACAAGACCGTGCCGAGTTCTTCGACGATGCCCGTGAACATGGGGTCAAACTATCGGTGGGTCGATCGGGCCGACTTCGAGCGTTCGAGGCCAGAATCTCCGCGTGACTGTGATTCGCGTGTCATCCCCTGCGGTGTTGGCCCGTCGCGTCACCGAAGGCGGCCTCTCCACCGACACGGTGTACGAATTCGTCGACTCGCTCGATCCGCACACGGTCGTCGCCGAACTCGACACAACTGCACCAATTGGACCGGTATCCGGCAAAGCCGTCTGGGTGTTGGACGTCAACCCGCACCCGTGGGCTCAGGAGGTGGCCGAACTGGTGTGGGAGTCGCTCGACTGGAGCGAAGTGCCCGAGGACGCCGAGGATCCATACGACCGGAATTGCGCGAAAGAGGGCTGGTCGTGCCGCATCCTCGTCCGCGTCGGATGGTCGTGACCAGCACCTGAACGTCGAGTGACCAGGTGGAACGCCCCGGCCGCACCCGTAGGCTGATGAGGTCCGTCGGGGCTCCGGCTCCGGCGCGATGCTCCCCAGGAGCGACCTCCGCACGAACATCACGGAAGGCAGAGCCACCATGGCCGCAACACCCAAGACCGAGACGATCGCCAAGCATCGCAAGCACGGCACCGACACGGGTTCGCCCGAGGTGCAAATCGCACTTCTGAGCGAGCGCATCAACC
>JBEAXP010000078.1:0-4735 GCA_041159745.1 Actinomycetota bacterium
ACGCGGCCACGCGGTTCTTGATGATGATGTTGGCCAGTTCGTCGCGCAGCACCGGATCGTCCTGCACGCCGTAGAACTTCGCCATCTCGATCACGCGGGCGAACATGTTCACCCCGCCGCCACCACCGCCGGCACCGATGGCCGCTCGCTCGTTCATGAGCGTGGTGAGGGCCACGTTCCAGCCGTTGTTCACGTCGCCGAGACGATGATCGTCGCGCACGCGCACTTCGGTGAAAAACACCTCGTTGAACGACGCGCCACCGGTCATCTGGCGCAGCGGACGGATCTCGACGCCGGGCGCCTTCATGTCGACGATAAAACCGGTGAGTCCCTTGTGCTTGGGCAGGTTCACGTCGGTGCGCGCGATGATCTCGCCGATGTCGCTGTAGTGGGCGCCGCTGGTCCAGACCTTCTGGCCGGTGATGATCCACTCGTCTCCGTCGCGCTCGGCCTTGGTGGACAGGCTCGCGAGGTCGCTGCCCGCACCGGGCTCGCTGAACAACTGGCAGCCGATGATCTCTCCGCGCCACATCTTCTGCAGGTACGACTGGCGGGCGAGATCGGAACCGTGCGCGAGGATCGTGGGAGCCACCATGCCGAGGCCGATGGTGAAGCAGCTCTGGTTCGGCACGTCGAACTTCGACTCGATCGAGTCGTACGCGCGCTGATACGCGGCGGGTAGCGCGCGACCACCGAACTGCTCGGGTCCGGTGATCCATCCGAAGCCGGCGTCGTACTTCTTCTGACGCCACTCCTGCGCCTTGGCGACGTCGCGTCGCTCGCTCGAGCGATCCTTCTCCTCGAACATCGACACCTTGTCGGAGCCTTCGCCCCACACGAACTTCTTCTCGGCCGCCTTGCGTTCGGCGTTGGCCTCGAGGAACTTCAGCGCCTGAGCCTGGAACTCTTCGATCGACGGGTGAGCCACGGTGTCCTCCTCGCGATTCCGGTGTCGCGAACCGTACCGCCTCGGGGCCCGCGAACTAGGCTCGAACCCATGGGTCAGCCCGTCGTCGTCGTCGAAAAACCGAGCCGCCGCCCCGGCATCGTGCGGTTCGAAGCCAACCGCAGCCTGTCGGGCATGGGCCACGAGAGCTTCGTGAACGGTGACGCGTCCGGGCACTTCGCGAAGTCGGTCACACCGTCGGCCGAACTCGCGCGCCGCCTGTTCGCCACCGGCCGCGTGTCGGCCGTGCACGTGTACCAGAACGTCATCACCGTCGACCTCGAAAAGGGTTTCGACTCGACGGGTCTGGCCGATGTGGTGCGCGACCTGTATCAGTACTGGAAGCCGGGCATGGAGCCGCCGGCCTTCGAAGATCTCGTGCCGGCTGAAGAGCCGTCGGCCGGCCCCGCGATCGACGCGGGTGGCGATCCGAAGCTCGCGGAAGCGCTCAAGAAGGTGCCGGCGCACCTGCTCGAACGCAGTCGCGCCGCGCGCGCTCGTCTGAAGGGCTGACGCGCGTCACACGGGCTTTCGTCCGGGAATGAGAACTTTCGCCCGGAAAACGTGCGAAGAATCACTCTGTAACTTGGTTTCCGAGTGGGCACAACCCTTCGTTCGCGGGGAATTTTCTTTATCCTGTCGCCGTGAGCACCGAGTTCTTGACGCTGGAAGAAGCCGCCGAGCGGCTCGGCGTCCATTACATGACTGCTTACCGCTACGTGCGCCAGGGCAAGTTGTCGGCCACTCGCGTGAAGGGTGTGTGGCAGGTCTCGCCGCAAGCGATCGAAGAGTTCCGCCAGCGCCTCAACGAACGCAAGGAACGCCCGCGCACCGGTGACGACTCGCGTCGCACCGGCGACTACGTGAACGAACTCCACGCGTGTCTCGTGAACGCCGATGCGGGTGGCGCCTGGGGTGTTCTCCAGCGCGCGATCGACGCCGGCGGCGAAATCGGCAATGTGTACCTCGAGATCCTCGCACCGGCCATGGCTCGCATCGGCGAGGAGTGGTCGCGCGGCGAGATCGACATCGCGATCGAGCACCAAGCCACGGCCATCGCCACTCGTCTCGTCGGACAGATGAGCCCGCGCTTCGTGCGCCGCGGCCGTCGTCGCGGAGAAGTACTCATCGGCGGACCGTCGGGCGAACGCCATGCCCTGGCGCTGGCGATGCTGGGCGACCTCCTTCGTCTCGAGGGTTACGACGTGTTCGACCTCGGTGCCGACACGCCCGCCAACTCGTTCGTTCACGCCGCGTCGAAGATCAACAACCTCACCGCCGTGGGCGTGAGCGTCACCACCACCGAGTCGGTGGAAGGCGCCATCGACGTTGTCCGCACGCTGCGCCGCGCCATCGGCGACGAGGTGCCGGTGGTTCTCGGCGGTTCGGCCATCAGCGGGCCCGATCACGCCCGCGAAATCGGCGCCGACTTCTACGCCAACGGCGCGCGCGGCTTCATCGAACTGCTCAACTCCATCACTCGTGGCAGCACCACCGTCGACGAAGAGATGGCGCGCGAGTCGGAATCGAAGTCGAACGCACCGAAGACCACGCGTAAGAAGACTCCGAGTGACGCGGGTGGCAGCGGTTCGCAGTCGCGTCGCCAGTCGGACGCCGACGCGTCGAACAACTAGCCGACGCTCACCAGATCCTCCAGCGACGCACCCACCGTTCGCATCGCGGCCACCGTTCCGCCGTCGGCGATCACGTCGATTCCCGAGAGAAAAGCGGCGTTCGGACCGGCCACGAAATCCACGACCGCCGCGATGTCCTCGGGTGTTCCGATGCGTTGGAGCGCCGAGGCCTCGATCATCTGGCGCATCACCGACCCGGACGGACTCTCGAATTCGGCGGCGGCCATGGGCGTGGCCACGATGCCCGGACTCACCGAGACGATGCGCGCACCCTTGCGACCCCACGGCACCGCCGCGGCCTGCACGCGCAGCTGATTGGCCCGTTTGGCCACACCGTACGCCCGCGATCCGTCGAGATGTTTGGGATCGAGAATCGTGAGACGCGCGAGATCGGCGGTGGGCGTGTTGGCCAACAGGTTTTCGTCGTGAGGGGGGAGGGGAGTGAGCGCGCCGGCGATCGACGCGATGCACACCATGACCGCACCCGGTTCGACGATTTCGGCGAACGCGTCGATCATGAGCGCGGTTCCCACGACGTCGACCGCCACCACGCGCGCGGGCGGCGCCTGCACGGGTGACACGCCTGCGGTATGCACGATCACTCGCGGGATGCCGAGTTGCTGGGCCGTCGCGGCGAGATGGGTGACCGCGGCCGGTTCGGCCACATCGGTGGGCACCTCGTGCACCACATGGCCGTCGTGACGCAACAGCGCCGCGCCGTGACGCAGATGCGCGACGTCGCGATCGGCCAGCACGATGGGTCGACCGGCGGCGAGCCGGCGGGCCACGGCGAGTCCGATGCCACCGGCACCGGTCACGACCACGAGGTCGGGTCGGGCGTGTCCGAGGGCGGGGTGGCGGCTCGGGGTGAGTTGCCGATGGTTGGAGGACTGGTGATCGGAAGTCGTCATGACCCGGTCGTAGTGGATGGCCAGGTGGCGAGGGCCCGACGAATCTCCCGACCCGGATCGTGAATGTCCCGATTGGGAAAACATCGAACACCTGTTCGATAGTGTCGCCGCCATGGCCCTCGAGTCCGTCCGCCGCACCCTCGCCGATCTGCCTCCGGCCGAGCGCCAGCGGGCCGTGCGCGCCGTGGTGGGCGAACACGCGCCGCTCACCCTCGCGCGCGAACGCACTCTGCCGGTGCACCCCGTGTTGCAGCCACTCGTTCCCGCACTCACACGCGGCCACACCGTGCAGTGCACGGGCACGGCCGCCATGTCGTGCGCACTCGCGCTCATGGTCGCACCCACCCAAGGTGGTTCATGGGCCGGTGTGGTGGGCATCCCCGAACTCGGCGTCGCCGCCGCCACCGAACTCGGTGTGGCGGTGTCGCGCACCGTGTTCATCAGCACGCTCGCCGAAGCCGATGCCGCCAATGCACTCAGTGCTCTCGTCGACGGTGTCGACGTGGTGGTGCTGTCGCGCGCCACCACGGCGGCGCTGTCGCCGTCGCTCGCGCGACGCCTGCAAACGCGCGTGCAATCCCGCGGCGGCGTGTTGGTCGTGGTGGGTGCAGCGGGTGCGTTGAGCATCGATCTGCAACTCGTGTCGTCGGTGCACGAGTGGGAAGGCCTGGGTGACGGTCACGGTCATCTGCAGAGACGGCGCGTGTCGTTGCAGCTTGACAGCCGCCGTCATGGTCGCAGCACGCGTCACGACGTGTGGTTGCCCGGACCAACCGGTGCACTCGAACCCGTGGTGTACGAAGGCGCCGTGGTTCCGTTGCGCCGCACCGGCTGACATGACACCGCCGCGTTGTGCCGTGGTCTGGAGTCCGGCCTGGCCGCTCACCGCGGCCGTTCTCGCCGGTCGGGCCGGTCGGGGCCCGGAGTTCGATCCGCAGGCACCGCTGGCCGTTCTGCACGCGCAGCGCGTGGTGTGCTGTTCGCCGGCGGCCGAACGCGACGGTGTGCGCGCGGGTCAACGCAAACGCCAGGCCCAGGGTGCGTGCCCGCACCTCGTGCTCGTCCCGCACGACCCCGATCGCGATGCCCGCTGCTTCGAACCAGTGGTGCGGTCGGTCGGTTCGCTCGTTCCGTTGCTCGACGTCGAATCGCCGGGCTGTCTGCTCATGGCCACGCGCGGACCATCGCGTTACGTGGGCGGCGACGACGCGCTCGCCCAACGCCTGAGCCAACTCGCGGTGCAC
>JBEAXP010000162.1:0-5899 GCA_041159745.1 Actinomycetota bacterium
TCAGTGGCCTGTCGGCGCAGCAAGCCGACGAGCTGGAGGCATGCTCGCGGTGCGGGTCGCCCACCGGAGCCGAGTCGGCCGCGGATGGTTCGACGGTGTGCGCGTTCTGTCGTTTGTCGGAGAAGGCGCACGGGCACGAGCCGGTGCCCGTCGAGATGCTGATGCGCCGATCGGCTCGCCGCGCGGCTGCGAAGGAGACTCGAGCATGAACGTTTTCGCGTACGGCGAGAAGGCCTTGTTGATCGACGGCAAGCAGCGTCGGTATCTCGTGACGTTGGCCGAAGGGGCCGAGTTCCACAGCCACGCCGGTTTCGTGCCCCACGCCGAGATCGTCGGCCGCCCCGAGGGAGTTCGGGTCGAGTCGACGCGCGGTGCCCGTTACATCGTCCTGCGTCCGACGCTCGAAGACTTCGTGATCGAGATGCCGCGAGGCGCGCAAGTGATCTATCCGAAGGATCTGGCCCCGATCGCCATGCTCGCCGACATCGCGCCGGGGGTGCGGGTGCTCGAGAGCGGTGTCGGGTCGGGTGCGCTGTCGATGACGATGCTGCGCGCCGGCGCAACGATCATCGGCTTCGAGATCCGAGAAGACTTCGCGCAGCGGGCCAAGGCCAACGTGTCGTCATTCCTCGGAGCGTCGGCTCTCGAGCGCTATCACGTGGAGATTCGCGACTGCTACGCCGGGATCGAGCCCGACTTGCAGGTCGACCGCGTGGTCCTCGACCTTCCGGAGCCCTGGAACGTCGTGCCACACGCCGAGGTCGCCATGCGACCGGGTGGAATCCTGGTGGCGTACACGCCGTCGATCACGCAGGCGGCCGAGACCAGGCACGCCATGGCCTCGCATCGCTGGACGGGCACGCGCACACTCGAGGTGCTTCACCGCGGCTGGTACATCGAAGGAAATGCGGTTCGACCCGACCACCGGATGGTGGCCCACACCGGATTCCTGACGGTGGGTCGCCTGCTCGGCGCCTAGCGGCCCGAGTTCGTGTCAGCCGACGATCAGGGCTCGATGAAGATGCACTCGCCGGGGCATTCCTCGGCGGACTCGATCACGCCGTCGAGCTGTCCCTCGGGGATCTCGGCCAGACCATCGGCGCCCTGCGGGTTGCCCTTGGCCGTCGCGTAGATCTTGCTGCCTTCCTTCACGTAGGCCAAGCCATCGTCGAGAAGGGTGAACACGTCAGGGGCGATCTCTTCGCAGAGGCCGTCTCCGGTGCAGAGATCCTGGTCGATCCAGACCTTCATGATTCCTGGGTAGCTCCTCGTGAGGTGGGGGACTGAACGGCAGTACGGCCGAGCCGGACTGTGCCGAGAGCCTACACGGGGGACCCGGCTCACGGCGGGTCGTCCGCTGTGACGCCGTGTAGGTTCCGAGGCGTGGCAACTGACGAGACGTCCGATGTCGAGGCGCTGCGGTCCACGGTCGCGGCTCTCGACAAGGAGATCGACGCCCTGCGCCGCCGCCTGGCCGACGCCCCGTTGCGCATGCGGCAACTCGAGGAGCGTCTGCTCGAGACCAAGGGCCTGCTGGCTCAGGAGTCGGCCAAGAACGAGAAGTTGAGCTTCACCCTGCGCGAGGCCCGCGAGCACATCGCCAACCTGCGTGACGAGGTCGACAAGCTGTCGCAGCCGCCGTCGGCCTATGGCGTCGTGGTCGGACGCAACGACGACGACACGGTCGACGTGCTCGCGAACGGCCGCAAGATGAAGGTGAATGTGCACCCCGACGTCGATCTCGACGTGCTCGAGTTGGGTGCCGAAGTCGTGCTCAACGAGAGTTTCAACGTCGTGAGTTCGCGCCGTCCCGAAGGACACGGCGACGTCGTCGCCATCAAGGAGATCCTCGACGACGGCGTTCGCGCGATCGTGGTGGGCCGGGCCGATGAGGAAATCGTGTGCGAGTTGGCCGACGCGCTTCGCGGAGTCCACCTCCGCAGCGGGGACACCGTTCGGCGCGACCCTCGTTCGAACATGCTCCTCGAGAAGCTCCCGCGTCCGGAAGTGGAAGATCTTCTGCTCGAAGAGGTTCCCGACATCGCGTACACCGACATCGGAGGACTCGATCAGCAGATCGAGCAGATCGCCGATGCGGTGGAGTTGCCGTTCCTGTACCAGGACCTCTTCGCCGAGCACCACCTGCCCGCGCCGAAGGGAATCCTCTTGTACGGCCCGCCGGGTTGCGGCAAGACCCTCATCGCCAAAGCGGTGGCCAACAGCCTGGCCAAGAAGGTCGCGGCGCGCACCGGCGACGAGAAGGGCCGCAGCTACTTCATCAACATCAAGGGCCCCGAACTCCTGAACAAGTACGTGGGCGAGACCGAGCGACAGATCCGTCTCGTCTTCCAGCGGGCCCGCGAGAAGAGCGAAGAGGGCTGGCCGGTCATCGTGTTCTTCGACGAGATGGACTCGATGTTCCGTACCCGCGGCTCGGGAATCTCGTCCGACATGGAGTCGACGATCGTGCCGCAGTTGCTGGCCGAGATCGACGGTGTGGAGGGATTGCGCAACGTCATCGTGATCGGCGCGACCAATCGCGAAGACCTCATCGACCCGGCCATTCTCCGCCCGGGTCGTCTCGACGTGAAGATCAAGATCGAGCGCCCCGACGCGGGTGCCGCGCGGCAGATCTTCTCGCGCTACCTCACCTCCGAGATCCCGATCGCCGCGTCCGAGATCCAGTCGGCCGGATCGATCGAATCGGCCATCACGACCATGATCGACCGCACGGTGGCCGAGATGTATCGCGACGACGAGGACAACCGATTCCTCGAGGTCACCTACGCGAACGGCGACAAGGAAGTGCTCTTCTACCGTGACTTCTCGTCGGGCGCCATGATCGAGAACGTCGTGCGCCGAGCCAAGAAATTGGCCATCAAGCGCGTGATCGCCGGAGGCGAGCGGGGAGTCACCACGACCGACCTCGTCGATTCGATTCGCCAGGAGTTCCGCGAGCACGAAGATCTGCCCAACACCACCAACCCCGACGACTGGGCGCGCATCTCGGGCAAGAAGGGTGAGCGCATCGTGTTCATCCGCACTCTGGTCAACGAGGGCAAGGCCTCGGCCGGCAAGGCCGGCGGTCGGGCGATCGAGCGCACCGCCACCGGCCAGTACCTCTGATCCATGGCCATCCCGAAGGTCGTCGGCATCGAGACCGAGTACGGAATCCTCGTCAAGGGCGGCGAGTCGAATCCGGTACTGGCATCGTCGGTGCTCATCAACGCCTACGTCGCGGCCACGTCACCGCGCATCGGATGGGATTTCGACGACGAGCGCCCCGGATCCGATGCTCGCGGCTTCACGCTCGACGGCGGCCCCGATGTGGAGATGCATCTCGTCAATTCGGTGCTCACCAACGGTGCCCGGTACTACGTCGACCACGCCCACCCCGAGATCTCGACGCCGGAGTGCCGCGGGATCCGCGAAGCCGTCGTGTACGACCGGGCGGCCGAGGAGATCGTCCGTCGCTCGATGGATTACTCGCGATCTCTGCTTTCCGACGACGTCGAGCTTCTTCTGTACAAGAACAACAGCGACGGCAAGGGCAACAGTTACGGGTGCCACGAGAACTACCTGATCGATCGCGCGGTTCCCTTCGGCCGACTGGTCGCCGACATCACCCCGCACTTCGTCACGAGGCAAATCTTCACCGGAGCGGGGAAGGTGGGTTCCGAGGAGCCTGGTACGTCGATTTCCGACGTGCCGTTCCAGATCAGTCAGCGGGCCGACTTCTTCGAGGAGGAAGTCGGGCTGGAGACCACGTTGAAGCGACCCATCGTCAACACTCGCGACGAGCCGCACTGCGATCCGGTGAAGTATCGGCGACTGCACGTGATCGTGGGCGACGCGAACATGTCGGAAGTCGCCACCTACCTGAAGTTGGGCACCACCGCCATCGTCCTGACCATGATCGAGGACGACACCTTCCCGAGCGAGTTGGCGTTGGCGAACCCGGTTCCGGCCATTCGCATCGTCAGTCACGATCCGTCGCTCACGCGAACGATCGGCTTGCGCGACGGGCGTCGAATGACGGCACTCGAGGTTCAGTGGTCGATCCTCGAGGCCGCCCGCCGTCATCAGAAGTCGCGCGGATTCGCCGCCGTGGAGGATGCCGAGGACGTTCTGGACCGGTGGGAGCGAGTCCTGGCCGGCCTGGCGTCCGACCGATCGACCGTGGCCGACGTCGTCGATTGGGTCGCCAAGGAACGCGTGGTGCGCGCGTACGCCGAACGCCACTCGATCGAGGGCTACGACGTACGCCTCAAGGCGCTCGACCTTCAGTACCACGACATGCGTCCCGAGAAGTGCATCGCGTCTCGGCTCGGGTTGCGCACGATCGTGGGTGCCGATGAGGTTCGAACGGCCATGACCGAACCTCCCGACACCACTCGCGCCTACTTCCGGGGTCGACTCCTGGCCAAGTGGCCCGAGAGCGTCGTGGCCGCCAATTGGGACAGCGTGGTGCTCGACGTGGGCCGCGACCCGTTGCGCCGGGTGCCGATGATGGAGCCGCTCCGCGGGACCCGTGATCTGGTGGGTTCGCTGATCGATTCGAGTGAGAGCGTCGTCGAACTCGTCACGCGGTTGGGAGCCTCTCCCGAGATGTGACCCGCCCGATTGGGTGGCAGGATGGGGGCGAGGAGAGCCATGGCCGAACGAGTTCACAAGCAGACCCCATCGTCCGAGCG
This sequence comes from Actinomycetota bacterium, assembly GCA_041159745.1. Classification (GTDB taxonomy): domain Bacteria; phylum Actinomycetota; class Acidimicrobiia; order Acidimicrobiales; family Ilumatobacteraceae; genus Casp-actino8. Next base: position 4,695 of record JBEAXP010000162.1, read on the forward strand.
CCGTTCCGACGCGGGGGCCGACAGCACGGCCGAGCCGGTCACCGAGACGGGCGAGAAGTTGAAGGCCGAACTCGACGACCTCCTCGACGAGATCGACGAGGTTCTCGAGACCAACGCCGAGGACTTCGTGAAGTCGTACATCCAGAAGGGTGGTGAGTGACGGGTGAAGGTCCCGTTGTTCACACCGGGTGACGATCCGGGCAGCGATTTCTCGGCGCTGTTGCGCAAAGTCGGTCTCGACCCGTTCGAGGCGCCGGCCGGTCCGGCCGCCAATCTCGCACCGCACGCCACGACCGTGTTGGCGGTTCGCTTCGCCGACGGTGTGGTGATGGCCGGTGACCGCCGCGCCACCATGGGCAATCGCATCTCCAATCGCGAGATGGAGAAGGTCGTTCCGGCTGATCGCCACAGCGGTGTGGCCATCTCCGGAACCGCTGGCGTGGCCATGGACATGATCAAGTTGTTCCAACTGCAGCTCGAGCACTACGAGAAGCTCGACGGCCGCCCGATCAGTCTCGAAGGCAAGGCCAATCAGCTCTCGCAGATGGTGCGCGCGAATCTGGGCGCCGCCATGCAGGGACTGGTCGTCGTTCCGATCTTCGCGGGCTACGACCCGCTCCGGGGCATGGGGCGCCTCTGGGATTTCGACATCACCGGCGGACGTTACGAAGAGCGCGAGTTCGTCGCCACCGGATCCGGTGGAGGTCCGGCCGCGACCGTTCTGAAAGTGGGTTATCGCCCCGGTTTGGCATCGTCCGAGGCGATCGAGTTGGCCTGTCGCGCTCTGTGGGAGGCGGCCGAGGTCGACAGTGCGACGGGTGGCCCCGATGTTCTGCGCGGGATCTATCCGGTGGTCGCCACGATCACCGCCGACGGCTGGCAGCGCATCGGCGACGATGTCCTGGCGACCGTCTTCGCAACCATCGCCGACGGTCAACGAGCCCGAGGTTCCGCATCATGAACATGCCGTTCTACGTCGCCCCCGAGCAGATGATGAAGGATCGTGCGGACTACGCGCGAAAGGGCATCGCGCGCGGTCGAGCTCTGGTGGCGGTTCAGTATTCGGACGGAATCCTCATGGTTTCCGAGAACACCTCCAACACATTGCGCAAGATCAGCGAGATCTACGACCGCATCGCGTTCGCCGGTGTGGGCAAGTACAACGAGTTCGATCAACTCCGCCGCTTCGGTGTTCGCAACGCCGA
>JBEAXP010000179.1:0-9247 GCA_041159745.1 Actinomycetota bacterium
TGTCCGGCCTCCGACGGGAACCCGGGTGCGTTCGGGCAGGATGTTCACCGTGGCTCGACCTGTTCGCCTGCCGTTGCGCACTCGCGTGACCCTGCTCTTCGTCCTGGTGGGCCTCGTCACCTCGCTCGCGCTCTCGCTGGTCAGTTTCCTCGTGGCTCGCAGCTACCTGCTCGAGCGCCGCGACGACGTGGTCGAGCGCCAAGCGATGACGAACGCCGAACTGGTTCGGTCCCAGTTGGCCACCCGTCGTTCGGAAGCTTTCGAACTCATCGGAACCACCCGAACCGAGCAGGGCGGGTTCGCGGTGCTGCATCTCGGCCGGGAGGACCTCTTCTTCTCGCAGGACCTGCGTTTCACCCAAGGCGCGTTCCCGGCCGAGATGCTGCGCACGACAATCGATGGCGTGTCGTCGTACCAGCGATTCTCACTGGGCGATGACGCGTTCATCGCCATCGGCGTCGCCATGCCGAGCGTCGACGCCGCCTATTTCGAAGCTTTCCCGGTCGGCGACGAACAGCGAGCCATCACCGTCATCGGATCGGCCCTCGTGATCGGAACACTGGTCATCGGCGTCATATCCGGTCTGGTTGGCTGGGCCGTGAGCCGTCGACTCTTGCGGCCACTCGTTCGTGTCACCGAGGCGGCCGGAGCGATCGCCGCCGGCGGACTCGACGTTCGACTCGAGACCGAGGACGACCCCGACCTCTCCACGCTCGTCACGGCCTTCAACGACATGGCCGATGCGGTGCAGAGCCGCATCGAACGCGAGACTCGATTCGCATCCGATGTTTCGCACGAACTCCGGAGCCCGATCACCGCACTCGCCGCGGCCGTCGAGGTGCTCGATGCTCGTCGTGCCGATCTTCCCGACCGGACCCAGCAAGCCCTCGATGTCGTGTCGAGCCAGGTGCGGCGGTTCGATCAGATGGTCCTCGATCTGCTCGAGTTGTCGAGACTCGATGTGGGCATCACCGATCTACATCGGGAGGACATCGATCTGGCTCAGTTCATCTCGCGTATCGCACAGCGATACGGAGCCGGGGAAGTTCTCGTCGAAGTTGCTCCCGATTGCCCCGGGATCGTCAATGCCGACAAGCGGCGGCTCGAGCGCATCGTCGCCAACCTGCTCGACAACGCGCGACTGCACGGAGGCGGCGCGACTCGCGTGACGATCGAACGATTCGCGTCGACATCGGGAGCGGCCCACGTTCGACTCGGTGTCGAGGACTCCGGACCGGGCGTGGCTCCGAGCGAGCGAGCACGAATCTTCGAACGGTTCGCGCGTGGTTCGGCCGGACGATCGCGGGCGGGCGGAACCGGGCTCGGGTTGGCCTTGGTCGCCGAGCACGCTCGTTCGCATGGTGGCTTGGCCTGGGTCGAGGATTCACCGAGCGGCGGTGCTCGCTTCGTCGTTCAGCTTCCGGAAGGGGCACGAACGTGAGTTACAAGACGAAGACGACATCCGCACTGATACTCGTGTGCGGCCTGGTCATCGGCTCGGCGTGCGGAGTCCCCGGCTCGTCGTCGAATCGACCGCTCGATCTCGACGCCGTTCCCGAAGTGTTCTCGGCCACCACGACGACGGTCGCACCGACCACGACGTCGACCCCCGTCGCCACGAGCACCACTCCGCCGGAGTCGACATCGTCCACGGTGCCCGTGGAGGAAGTGACGATGTTCTTCGTGGCCGGCAGCCAGGTGGTGCCGATCAGCCGCCTCCTGCTCAGCCCGGCCGCTCCGCCCCAGGTCCTGGCCGCACTGGTCGAGGGGTTGCCGGAAGGCGACCTGTCGGCCGGGTTGCGCTCGGCCATTCCTGTCGGCCTCGCCACCACGGTGACGGTCGAACGCGGAAGCGCGACCGTCGATCTACCGGATTCCTTCGTGAACGGATTACCGGGCGCCGAGCAACGTCTGGCGGTCGCACAAATCGTGCTGACTCTCACACGCCGCGCCGGTATCGGCCAGGTCGTGTTCACGAGCGGCAACCAACCGCAGGCCGTCCCGCGCGGACGCGGGGATCTCACTCGACCCGGCGAGCTGGTCGCCTGTGACGACTACGCCAATCTCCTGCCGACCGGCTTCTCGTGCTGACTCAGTAGCCGAGCTGCTGAACGCGATCGGGGCGGCGTTGCCAGTCCTTGTCGACTTTCACCTTGAGTTCGAGGACGATGCCCGGCGGCAGTTGACGTCGCACGCGCTCGCGCACCTTCTTCACGACCGCACCGCCCTTGCCGATGACCATGCCCTTCTGGCTCTCGCGCTCGACGATGATCTCGCAACGGACCCGCGGCCATTCCCATTCCGTGACACGGGTGGCGATGGAGTACGGAATCTCGTCGCGCATCTCCGACAACAATTGTTCGCGCACGAGTTCGGCGACCCAATCCGGATCGGTGAGATCGCTGATGACGTCTTCGGGGTAATACAGCGGACCCTCGGGGAGCTTCGCCGCGATGTGTTCGACGAGAGCGGCGACTCCTTCGCCCGTGCGGGCCGACACCGGGAAGTAGGCCTCGGCGTCCAGCAGACCCGCCCGCGCCAGCTGCTCGCCCACGACGTCGCGGCTCGCCGCGTCGGTCTTGTTGACCACCACGATGGTCTTCGACAGGTCGAGACGTGACGCGACCCACTCGTCACCGGAACCGAAGGGCGCCGTGGCGTCGACGAGAAGACACACGACGTCGACGTCGGCGAGACTCTCGATGGCGGCCGCGTTGACGCGTTCACCGAGAGCGGTCACCGGTTTGTGGAGACCCGGCGTGTCGACGAACACGATCTGCAGGCCGGGACGCGTGAGAACCCCTCGAACCTGACGACGGGTGGTCTGCGGCTTGTCGGAGACGATCGAGACCTTCCTGCCGCAGATCGCGTTCACCAAGGTGGACTTGCCCACGTTGGGTCGACCGACGAGGGTCACGAAACCCGAACGAACGCGCTGAGAACCTGACGACTGATCCGACATCTCCACGACCACGATACGAGTTGGTCGCCGGGTCCGGCGCCACACCGTCGCAGTCGGCGTGGGGATCTCACGTGTGCGAAGGTGTGGGCATGTCTTCGCTCGACCCCCGCAAATGGTTCGATCGGCTGCAGCCGCAAACACTCCAGATCGCGACACTGCTTCTGTATCTCAACGGTTTCTTCGCGCTCATCGGCCTCGTCGACGAGTCCGACTGGATCGGTGCCGCCCGAGTCACCAAGGGGACTCTCGGCCTGATGGTCGGACTGGCGGTCGTGGCGGCCCACGTTCTGGGCGGCTTCCTGATGGCCAACGATCGAAGACTCGGATACTGGTTCGGCTTGGTCGCGGCTTTCTCGCCCTTCCTCCTGCGCTTCTGGGTCCTGGCCGATTTCGACGGCATCGGACTCTGGGACCGGATCTCGGGGAACAACACGCTGTCCCTCATTTTCGAGGTCGCGCTCTGCGCCCTTCTCCTGCATCCCCACAGCCGCGAACACCAGCGCGTCTGGTACCGCTGACTACGATCGCCGACATGGCACCGCGCATCATCAATGGCACTGACGAACTCAAGTCGCTCATCGGACAGCACCTCGGATACAGCGATTGGCTGGAGGTCACCCAGGAGCGCGTCAACCAGTTCGCCGACGCGACCGGCGACCACCAGTGGATTCACGTCGACCCCGAGCGCGCGAAGAAGGAAAGCCCGTTCGGCGGACCCATCGCCCACGGCTACCTCACCTTGTCGCTCGGGCCCGTCCTCATGCCCCAGGTCGTGTTGACCACCGGCTACAAGATGGGCGTCAACTACGGCTGCAACAAAGTGCGCTTCATGTCGCCGGTGCCCGTCGGCGCCAAACTCCGCCTGGGTGTGACCCTGGTCGGCGTGGAGGACATTCCGGGCGGCATCCAATCCACCTACGCGTTCTCGTTCGAATGCGAAGGAGCTGCCAAGCCGAGTTGCGTCGCCGAAGTGATCTTCCGCTCGTACGTCTGAGTCAGCGGAAGTTCGGAATCACTTCGGTCGCGAACAATTCCATCGACTCGGTGTCGGGATAGTCGGCGCACCACGGGATGAACCCCTGGCAGCCGAGTGATCGGTACGCCGCGATCTTCTCGCACACCTGCTCGGGCGTGCCCACCAGGTTCCCTGCGCGCCACGCTTCGAGGGGTTCGCCCCACAGGCTCCGCGTGCGATCGATCTCCGACTCGTTGCGACGGACGAACAACTCGGGCGACCAGGTCATCCGAATCGTGTCGACGTCGCGACCGACTTCCGCGCAATGTCGCTTCAGGGTGTCCCGTTTGCGCGCCCACTCCTCCGGATTGCCGCCGAAATTCGAGCAATCACCATGTTGCGCGACGACGCGCAGTGTCAGCTGCTCCCCGCCACCCCCGATGAGGATCGGCGGATGCGGGGTTTGCAACGGCTTCGGATCGCAGTTCGCCCGGCTCAACTCGTAGTACTTGCCCTTGTACGTGGTTTCGGCCTGGGACCACATCGCGCGGACGATCTCCACGCTCTCGCGCAGCATTCCGATGCGGTCCTTCGGCTTGGGGAACTCGTACCCGTACGCGCGGTACTCGTTCTCGTACCAGCCGGCGCCGATACCCCACTCGAGTCGACCTCCCGAGATCACGTCCAAGGTCGAGGTGATCTTGGCCAACAAACCCGGATTGCGGTAACTGTTGCAACCCACCATCTGTCCCAAACGGATGGTGGACGTCAGTTGGCTGATGGCCGCCATGGCCGTCCAGCACTCGAAGACCGCCTCGTGCGACGGTCGCGGAACGTTGTGGAAGTGGTCGTACACCCAGATCGAGTCGAATCCGAGTCGCTCGGCCGTCTGCGCGATCTCCACCGCCTTGTTCCACTTCGCGCTCGCGCCGTCGATCGACGACAACTCCATCTTCCAACCCTGGGGCATGAAGACGCCGAACACGATTTCGCTGGACGGGTGGCCGGTCACGGGACGGTGGGTCATGTCGGCACGATAACCCTGCACCCGTCTTGGCCGTGTCCCGGACGGAGTCATAGGGTCGTCGCGTGAAGCAGTTCACCGTCGGCCAGATCCACGAAGCAATCGCCGCGACTCGTCCCGACCAGGAATGTCTGGTGTTTCGCGACCGTCGACTCACGTGGTCGCAGGTCACCGAGCGCACGCGCCGCCTCGCCAACTACCTCAACTCGCGTGGCCTGGGCGCGCACGCGGAACGCGACAGCATCGCGTCCCACGAGAGCGGTCAGGACCATCTGGCCATCTACTTGCACAACGGCAACGAATACCTCGAATCCATGCTCGGAGCGTTCAAAGGCCGGGTCGCGCCGTTCAACGTCAACTACCGGTACGTGGCCGAGGAACTCACGTACTTGCTCACCGATTCGGCCGCCACCGCGATCGTGTATCACTCGACGTTCGCGCCGATGCTGCAGTCGGTGCGCGCCTCCCTTCCGAAGTTGCGCGTCCTGATCCAGGTTCCCGACTCGTCGAACGAACCGCTTCTGGATGGTGCGACCTGGTACGAGGACGCCCTTGCGCAGTCGAGTGACGCCGCCCCCGAACCGGCCTCCCCCGACGACCTCTACATCCTCTACACCGGCGGCACGACCGGCATGCCCAAGGGCGTGATGTGGCGCCAGGCCGATGCGCTCGTCGAGTGTTTCGGCGGCAACAAGACCGCCCAGACCGTCGAGGAGTTCATCAGCGGGCTCACCGGTCGTCGTTCCCTCATCGCGCCCCCCTTCATGCACGGGGCCGGCCATTGGGTGAGTTTCAGCACATGGAACAACGGAGGGACCGTTTTCGTCCCGACGGTCCCCGAGCGCCTCGACCCAGTCGACATGTGGTCGACCGTCGAACGCGAACGCGTCGACTTCATGTTGATCGTGGGTGATGCGTTCGCCCGACCGCTGCTCGACGAGTTGAAACGCCACTCGTACGACATCTCGTCCCTCACCGTCGTGTTGTCGGGCGGCGCTCCGCTGTCGAGCCACATGAAGGACGAACTCCTCGATCACCACCCGTCGCTCCTGGTGATCGACGGCCTTGGTTCCTCGGAGGCCGGCGGTCAATTGCAGCACCTTTCCACTCACGGCGCCGCCGCCACCGGTGCGTTCCCGGTGTCGCCGGGGAACCACGTTCTGTCGGAGGATCTCACCCGTGTCCTCGAGCCGGGACACGACGGGTTGGGTTGGCTGGCCAAGAGCGGCCGTCTCGCCCTCGGGTACCTCGGCGACCCGGCCAAGACGGCGCGCACCTATCCCGTGGTCGACGGTGTTCGCTACGTGATTCCCGGCGACCGAGCGGTGCTGCGCGCCGACAACATGATCGAACTACGCGGACGCGACTCGGTCACGATCAACTCGGGTGGCGAGAAGATCTTCGCCGAGGAAGTCGAAGCCGCCATCAAGCCGCACCCGGCGGTACTGGATTGCGTGGTGGCCGGACGCCCGAGCGAACGATGGGGCAACGAGGTCGTGGCCGTGGTCGCATTGCGACCCGGTTCGAGCGCCACCGACGACGAACTGCTCGCCGAAGCCGAGCGTCACATCGCTCGCTACAAATTGCCCAAGGCCTTCGTGCGCGTCGAGTCGATCGTTCGCTCGCCGTCGGGCAAGGCCGACTATCGATGGGCCAAGGAGATCGCGGCTCGGGGCTGATCAAACCGGCAGGTCGCCGGTGGCCTTCTTGGTGGTCCCGTTGTCGGTGAAAGCCTTGATTGTGTTCTCGGCGATGCGCATCTGGTGGATCTCGTCGGCGCCGTCGGCGAAACGAGCCCATCGTGCGTGCTGCATCATGTTCGCCAAGGGAGTGTCGGTGGAGTAACCGAGGGCTCCGTGCACCTGGATGGCTCGATCGATGATCCGATTGAGGCTGTTGGCCACGAAGTGCTTGGCCATCGACACCTCGGTGCGGAAGTCGTCGCCGCGATCGATCTTGTAGGCGGCGTGGAGAACCATCAACTTGCACTGGTAGAGCTCCATTGCCGAGTCGGCGATCATCCACTGCACACCTTGCTTCTCGGCGAGGTACGAGCCGTGCGAATACCGCTTGAGCGATCGATCGACCATCATGTCGAGCGCCATCTCGGCCTGGGCGATCCACCGCATGCAGTGAGCGAGACGGGCCGGTCCGAGTCGATACTGGCCGAGGCGATGGCCGTTGCCGCGTCCGCCCAGGATCTGCGAATCGTGAACGCGCAGATCGGAGATGACGATCTCACTGTGTCCGCCGGGGCCGTGCATCGTCTCGACCTCGCGCACGTTGTTCCACCCTTCGGCCGGCAGATCGACGATGAACGCCGTGTTGGCACCACGCGAACCTTCCGGCACGTCCATCTCGGTGCGCGCGATGAGGATGGCGAACTTGGCGCGATTGGCCCCCGAGATGAACCACTTGTGCCCGTTGATGATCCATTCGTCACCGTCCTTGATGGCATGGGTGCGAATGAGAGTCGGGTCGGAACCGGCGACTTCGGGCTCGGTCATGGCGAAGCACGACGACGTGACGCCGTTGCACAACGGCTTCAGGTACTTCTCCTTCTGCTCGGGGGTGCCCCAGTGCAGAAGGGTGTGCATGTTTCCTTCGTCCGGGGCCTGGCAATTGAGGACCCAGGGGCCGACACGAGTCTTGGCCGCCTCCGATTGCACCATGGCCAGCGCGACGTGCCCGAGACCCATCCCGCCCCACTCCTTGGGCATGTGCGGCAGCCAGAGTCCCTGCTTCACGGCCTCCTTGCGGAGGCGGATCAGCTCGCCGACGTAGGCGCGGTGCGATTCGGCGTCCATCTCCTCGCGATGTCCGAACGGCTCGATCGCCGGCTTGATCGTGCCGTCCACGAAATCGCGCACCTGATCGCGAATCTGCTGATGCTCGTCCGACAACGTGAAGTCGATCATGGTGTCCCCCTTGAACTCACGAATCCCCTGGTGAGTCTGCCCGGCCGTGACCTCGGTCGGCGAGTCCGGAAGACCAGCGCAGCCGGACATAGCCTGACTCCGTGACGTCCGATTCCCAGCCCGCCTCCTGGGACACCGAGGCACTCCCGAGCGGGCAGGCCAAGGTGACCGCGGTCCGGGAGATGTTCGACGCGATCGCTCCGCGCTACGACCTCGTGAATCGCATCATGACGTTCCGACTCGACGTTCGCTGGCGCCGTTACGCCGTGAGGCGCTTGGCGTTGCCGGCCGGAAGTCGAGTGCTCGACCTGGCCAGCGGCACCGGAGATCTGTGCGTCGACCTGCGTCGCGCCGACCTCCATCCGCTTTCGTTCGACTTGAGTTTCGGCATGCTCCACGCCGATCGGAGCGGAGCACCGCGCACGCAGGCCGACATCCTCAGACTGCCCATCGGTGATTCCTCCGTCGATGGCGTCACGTGCGGTTTCGCCCTGCGCAATCTGGTCGAACTACCCGCCTTCTTCGCCGAACTGGCCCGAGTCGTGCGACCTGGTGGACGCATCGCCCTCCTCGACGTCGGTGTTCCCAGAAATCGCCTCGTCCGCTGGGGTAACGGCATCTACTTCGGCAAAATCGTCCCGAAGATCGGCGGCTGGCTCTCCGACCCGGCGGCCTATCGCTATCTTCCGAAGAGCGTCGCCTACCTTCCTCCGCCGGAGACGATGCTGGCCGAGTTGCGCCGGGTCGGATTCTCCGATGCCGAACACCGCGGACTCTCGGGCGGCATCACACAGTTGATGGTCGCCACTCGCGACTCGCGATGAGAGCAACCACTCGCCCTCTCGATCACGAAGTCGATCTCAACGACGTGTGTCGCCACGACGGCTATCTGTTCGTTCGCAACGGCGTCGGTGTCGCCGGACGCGGGCGAGCACTCGTCGTCGATGCCGACGAAGCGGTCGGACGACTCGCCGCCATCGCCCACGACGACCAGTCGGACGGAATGGCCGGACCGGTCGCCCTCGGCTGTCTGCCCTTCCGCCCGGGCGCGTCGGCCCAGTTCGTGATTCCGTCGGTCATCGTCCGTAAAACGGCCGGTGGCGGGGTCTTCATCACCACGATCGACCAACCGTCCGAATCGGATCTTCGTCTCTCCGACTCCACAATCGGACCGACCGCGCCGACGTTTCGAGTCGGACCGCGCACACCCATCGACACGTACCGGAGGGCCGTCGAAGCCGGGCGCGAAGCCGTTCGCCGCGGTGACCTCACCAAGGTCGTCATCGCCCGCGAAGTCGGCGTGGAGAGCGACCAGCCACTCGACGTCCACGCGATTCTTCTTCGACTCCGGGCCGCGTTCGGCGCCAGTTATCGCTACAGCATCGACG
>JBEAXP010000177.1:0-3457 GCA_041159745.1 Actinomycetota bacterium
ACGCGGACCATCGCGTTACGTGGGCGGTGACGACGCGCTCGCGCAACGCCTGAGCCAACTCGCGGTGCACGGTTTGACCGACGCCGCCGTGGCCGGCGGCGGTTTCGGTGTCGGTGTCGCCGATGGTCGATTGGCCGCCACCCTCGCGGCCCGGCTCGCGGTGCAGCGCGGCCGACCGGTGGTTGTACCCACCGAACGCACCGCCGAATTCCTCGCACCGCATCCGGTGTCGGTGCTGGCCGCCACGGCCGGATGCGATCCGCAACTCGTCGATCTGCTCGAACGGTTGGGTCTGGCGTGTCTGGGCGATGTGGCGGCGTTGTCGCCGGTGCATCTGTTCGACCGCTTCGGTGCACTGGGCGAGCGTTTGCATCGTCTGGCCGCCGGAGCCGACGACACACCGCCGTCGGCGGCGGCACCTCCCGACGATCTGAGCGTCGAACAGATCTTCGACGACCCGGTGCCGCAGCTCGACATGCTGGTGTTCGCCGCCAAGGCGTTGGCCGATCGGCTCGATGGTCATCTCATCGATCGCGGTCAGGTGTGCACGCGCGTGATCGTCGAATCCGAATCCGATCACGGTGACGTTTCACGACGGGTGTGGTATCGCTCCGAGGGTTTGCGCGCACCGGCTCTGGTCGATCGCGTGCGTTGGCAACTCGACGGCTGGATCAACGGCGACGACCCGCCGTCGGCGGGCATCGTGTTGCTGCGCATCACGCCCACCGATGTGCGACACGACTCGGGAACCCAGATGGGCTTCTGGGGTGAGCGTTCGCAGGCCGACGATGCCGCGGTCAAGACCATCACACGTCTCATTGGTCTGCTGGGTCCGCGTTCGGTCGACGTGGCGTCGTGGCGCGGCGGCCGCGATCCACGTCAGGTGTACGAGCTCGTGCCGGTGGCCGAACTCGGGGCCGATGGTCGACTCGCCGTCGAACGACCCGCCGATGTTCCGCCCTGGCCCGGTGCGTTGCCCGCACCGTCGCCGTCCGTGGTGCACGCCGAACCCATCGCGGTGTCGGTTCTCGATCGAGACGATCGTGCGGTGTCGGTGAGCGGGCGCGGGGTGGCCAGTGCGGCGCCGTGCACGTTGGTGCTCGGCGATCGCCGTTGCCCCGTGGTGTCGTGGGCCGGGCCCTGGCCGGTCGACGAACGCTGGTGGGACACCCGTGCTCGTCGAGCCGCTCGATTCCAGTTGCTCGTGCGCGATGCCGATGAGGCTCGGGCCTACCTGGCCGAGGTCGCCGCCGGTCGGTGGTGGATCACCGCCGAGTATCAGTAGTCGTCACGCACTGCGCGCGGGGAGCGTGCGCAATCGGCGATTCGCGAACATGTCGTCCGACAGCCGGAAACCCACACCGCGCACGGTGTGCATGAACTGCACGTCGCCGGCGCGGTGACGCAGTTTGCGACGCAGGTTCGACAGGTGCACGTCCACCACGTGGGTGTCGCCGTACCAGTTGGGGCCCCACACCGACTCGATCAACGCGGCCCGGCTGGTCACCTCGAACGGCGTCTCGCAGAGACGGGCGAACAAGTCGTACTCGAGGCGTGTGGCCGCGATGATGTGACCGTTCACCTTGATCTCGCGGCGGCCGGTATCGATCGAAAGAGGTCCGAACACCAGGTTCTTGCTCGCGCTCACTTCCTCGACCGCGCGGTGGCGGCGCGCCCGCATGACCATCGACCGACAGCGCAGTGCGATCTCCTCGGGGGTCACCTCGGACGAGACCACGTCGTCGATCCCGCGCTCGAGTGCCGACAGTCGCTGTTCGCGCGAGTCGGCACCGACCACGATCGTGTAGACGTCGGGACGTCGCTTGAGCGTCTCGACGAACGGTTCCGCACTCGGGTGGGCCTCGCGAGTGTCGAGGACGACGATCTCGGGCTCGAACGAGTCGAGCAAGGCGTCGATCGTGGTGAGATCGTCGGTGGAGCGCACGGTGAAACCGACGAGCGACAGCGCGTTCTCGGTGGTGCGACGATCCGAATGGTGGGCCAGGGCCACCAAGGCGCGAGGTGCGGCGTCGGGGACCGACACCAAGGGGCGGCGATCGTTGCGGGATGACATGAGTTTCCTTTCTCGGTTGTGTGATGTCGTGGTCCGCTCGGCGCGGACACCGAGAGAGAGGGCGGTCGCCGCGACTCCTCGCACTTTTCGCCCGAACTTTTCGAGAAACCTGAATTCGCGGGTTCGGGTGGGGCCGGTCTTGGTTGACTGAAGGCCGTGACCACGAGCGGGCGAGAGCCGAATCATCCCGAGACCACGGCGGTGCACGGTGGTCGCACGCCGGGCATTCGCGCGATGGCCCCGGTTTTGTGGGCTTCCACCACGTTCGAGATCGACACGCTCGCCGATGGACAGCGGATGGCGCACTCGTCGCGCGCGACCGAGTTCTACAGCCGCCACGGCAATCCCACCATCAACGCGTTCGAAGCGGCGGTGGCCGAGTTGGAAGGGGCCGATGCGGCGCGCGCCTTCGCCTCGGGCATGGGCGCGATCACCGGTGTGGTGCTCGGGCTGTGCGGCAAGGGCGATCACGTGGTGGCGCAGAAGCAGGCGTACGGCGGCACCACTCAGTTGCTCGCCGGCGTGTGCCCGCGCTTCGGCATCGACGTCACGTTCGTGGACGGCACCCAGCCCGGCGCTTTCGCCGACGCGGTGATCCCGGGCCGCACGATGCTCGTACTTGCCGAAACCCCGGCCAATCCGCTGCTCGATCTCGTCGATCTCGACGAATTGGGGGCGATCAAAGGACCCATCACCGCGGTCGACTCCACGTTGGCCACACCGCTCGGTGCTCGTCCGCTCGAGCACGGAGTGCAGTTGGTGATTCACTCGGCCACCAAGGCCATGGCGGGTCACAACGATGCGACGCTCGGTGTGGTGGCCGGCGAGCGCGATCTCATCGACGCGTTGTGGGGCTTCGCGGTGCTGCAGGGTGCGTGCGCGTCGCCGTTCGACGCGATGAACGGTCTGCGCGGTTTGCGCACACTCGGTCCGCGGTTGCGTCAGCAGGAGCAGACGGCGGTGGCGGTGGGTCGTGCGCTCGAAGCGCACCGGGCCGTGAACTGGGTGCGGCATCCGCGCCTCGAATCGCATCCGCAGTTCGCGTTGGCGCAACGGCAGTACACGCAGTTCGGGGGAGTGCTGGCGTTCGAGTTGGCCGGTGGTCGCGAGGCCGGTGCGCGATTCGTGGAGGCGGTGCGTTTGTGCCGACCGGCCACGTCGATGGGCGGACCCGAGACGTTGGTGACCCATCCGGCGTCGACCACGCACGCCGGGCTCACACCGGACGAGTTGGCGGCGGCCGGGATCACCCCGGGCACGGTGCGCATGAGCTGCGGCTTGGAGCACACCGACGACGTCGTCGCCGACGTCCTCGCCGCCCTCTGATCGGGGCGTGGGGAGTCGGGACGGACGGGGAACCGAAACGCCCCTGGTGAATCGAAC
>JBEAXP010000065.1:0-23024 GCA_041159745.1 Actinomycetota bacterium
CCCACGGAAGCGCAGTTGCGTTGGGAACTCGGGGTGTCGGCATGAGTCAGGTGGCCATCCGACTCGCCGACGTGTCGATCGATCTCGGCGTCGACCGCCAGCGGGTGCTGAGCGGAGTGAACCTCGATGTTCGTCAGGGCGAGGTCCTCGCGATCGTCGGACGAAGCGGTGTCGGCAAGAGCACTCTTCTTCGTGTGATCGCCGGCTTGGTCGACACCGCCACCGGTTCGATCGAGTATCCGGATCCGGTGGGTTCGCTGCGCACCGCACTCGTGTTCCAGGATCACCGACTCATGCCGTGGCTGTCGGCGGTCGACAACGTGGCGTTTCCGCTGCGCTTGAAGAGTCACCCCGAGCGTTCGCGATCGAAGAAGGATCGTCGCCGGATCGCCCTCGACCTGCTCGAGCGACTCGACATCGCCGATCTGGCCGACCGGTATCCGTCCGAACTCTCCGGTGGTCAGCGCCAGCGCGTCTCGATCGCCCGAGCGATGGCGGCCCGACCCAAGGTGCTGCTTCTCGACGAGCCGTTCTCGGCTCTCGACGTGGCCACTCGTTCGTCGGTGCAGGACTGGATCGTCTCGCACCGTGACTCGCTCGCACCGACCATCGTGCTCGTCACCCACGACCTGACCGAGGCGCTCTATGTCGCCGACCGAATCGCGTTGTTGTCGCGGTCGGATGGCGACGATCGCACGCGGATTCCGGTGTGGAGCTCCGACGTGGCCGATCGCGACCGCATCTCCGAAAGCAATGTTCTCCTGGAGATCGAGTCGCACCTCATGACCACGACGTCGGCCTCCTGAGTCATTTCTCTCGCAGCCCACTTCATCACCCGTCACCCGTCACCCATCACCCGGAGGAGCCCCCATGGCCATCTCGTTCAGCAATCGTCGCGACTTCCTGCGACTCGTCGCCGGAACCGGACTCGCCGCGACGTCGGCGCCGTTCCTCCTCGCGGCCTGTGGAGGTTCGTCGAGTTCCACCGGTGCGACGTCGACGTTGCCCGGCACCACCTCGACTCTCGCCGGCACGAGTCCGGCGCTGGATCTCGGGGCGGTTCGCGTTGGATATCTACCGATCACCGATGCGTCGCCTCTGCTCGTCGCCCACGCGACCGGCGCGTTCGATGCCCAGGGTTTCGACGCCGCCTCACCCACTTTGTTCCGCTCCTGGGCCGATCTGGTGGAAGCGTTCCAAGCCGAACAGGTCGATGTGGTCCACCTCCTCATGCCGCTGGCGGTGCAGTTGCGATTCGGAGCGGGCCTGCCCGTGAAGGTCGTGGCCTGGAACCACACCAACGGATCGGCGCTCACGGCCGCCGATCGAATCGGCTCGGTCACCGACCTGGCGGGGGAGACCGTCGCCATTCCGTTCTGGTGGAGCATCCACAACGTCGTGCTGCAGAAGTTGTTGCGGGCCAACGGGCTCACCCCGGTGATCGAAGGCGACCCGTCGAAGTCGGATGGAACCGTGAAGTTGGTCGTGCTGCCGCCGGCCGACATGGTGCCGGCACTCGCGTCCGGTTCGATCGCCGCCTTCATCGTGGCCGATCCGTTCAACGCGCTGGCCGAAGTGAAGGGCGCCGGCAAGATCCTCCGATTCACGGGCGATGTGTGGCGCGACCACGCGTGCTGCGTGACCGTGGTGTCGGAGAACTTCTTGTCGTCGGCGCCCGATGCCGGTCAGGGTCTGGTGAACGCGCTGGCCGCGTCGCAGCTGACCATTGCCGACGATCGTTCGGCGGCGGCCGCCATTCTCTCGGACGGGGGCTACTTGCCTCAGCCGGTGGAGGCCATCGAACGTGCGCTCACTCACTACGCGACCGAGGAGTACTTCACATCGGGAGCGATCGTGAACAAGGAGTGGTCGTCCGAGCGGATCGGATTCCAGCCGTACGCGTTCCCGTCGTACACCCAAGAACTCGTCACCGCGTTGAAGGACACCGTGATCGACGGCGACCGCTCGTTCCTCGACTCGCTCGATCCGGCATCGGTGCACGAACAACTGGTGGCCGATGGCCTGGCGCGGGCGGCGATCGAAGCCAACGGTGGCCTCGAGCGCTTCCGCCTCGCTTCGTTCGAACGAGTCGAGACCATCGCGCCGTGAGTGATCGGTCCCGCGCCGCGGTGGTGACGCGATGGCTCGTCATTCGGGTCGTCGTGATCGCCGGTGCCGTCGGACTGTGGTGGATCGCGTCGTCGGTCGTCTGGTCCGACAACCCGGTGATCTCGCGAATCGGTCCCGACGAGTCGCTGCCGGCGCTCTGGAACGGTCTGTTCGACGGCGACCTCGGTACCGATCTGCGGGCGAGCCTGATTCGTCTCGTGGCCGGCCTGCTCATCGCGGTGTCGGTCGGTGTTCCCCTCGGACTCGCTCTCGGTTCGAGTCGTCTCGTCGAAGAGGCGTCCACGCCGGTCGTGAACTTCTTGCGCATGATCTCGCCGTTGGCGTGGGCGCCGATCGTGATCGTCGCGTTCGGAGTGGGGGACGCGCCGGTTCTCTTTCTCATCGCCATCACGGCGGTGTGGCCGGTCGCGCTCGGAACCGCGGCCGGGGTGAAGGGTGTGTCGCCGGGCTTGAAGGAACTGGCCGAATCGCTGGGTGCCACTCGCTCCGAGCGACTCCGTTTCGTGACGTCGCCGGTCGTGAAGGCCAACGTTCTCACCGCATTGCGACTCGCCCTCGGTGTGGCCTGGATCGTTCTCGTTCCGGCCGAGATGTTGGGGGTCGACTCCGGACTCGGATACGCCGTGCTGAACGCCCGCGACCAACTGGACTACGCCGCGTTGGGTGGAGCGGTCCTCCTCATCGGCGTCACGGGTTTCGTGATCGACGCTCTGTTCCGGCGTGTGCTGCGCGTCGACCCCCGCACGATCTCGTGACGTGCTCGTGACGTTCTTCTGACGATCTTCTGGCGTTCTTCCGACTGGGGCCATCTCCGCGGGGCCACCGGGCGGTACCCTCGGTAGCGACCATGACCGAGCCCGCCCCCCGACAGGGATCGCCTCGCGGTCGTCGGCGCCGACGTCGTCCAGACGACAGCCCTGCTCCGGCGTCCTCGCAGCCCCTCACCTCCATCAACGCCCTGCCCCCGGTGCCCACACCCACCGGTTTCGCCGCGCTCGGTGTTCCGCACGAGGTCGACGCCGGTCTGGCCGCGGCCGGTTTCGCTCAGCCCTTCGCGATTCAGAAGGAGGCCATCCCGGTCGCGCTTCAGGGTCGCGACGTGTGCGGTCGCGCCAAGACCGGCTCGGGCAAGACGCTCGCGTTCGGCGTTCCGATCCTCTCGCGCATCTCCGAGCGGGCCGAACCGTTGCGTCCGCTCGGCTTGGTGCTCGTGCCCACGCGCGAGCTCGCCATTCAGGTGGCCGAGGTCATCGAACCGGTCGCGCGACATTCGGGCCGCCGGGTTCTCGCGGTGTACGGCGGGGCGAGTCGTCATCATCAGGTCGACAAGTTGAAGGACGGCATCGAGATCGTCGTGGCCACCCCGTTGCGCCTCATCGACTTGTTGAAGTCCGACGAGATCGACGTGTCGGGCGTGGAAGTGGTGGTGCTCGACGAAGCCGATCGCATGGCCGACGACGGGTTCACACCGCAGGTCGAATGGATCCTGCGTCGTTGCACCGGCCGCAATCAGACCATGCTGTTCTCGGCCACGCTCGACGGCGACGTGGGTCACTTGATCCGCGCCTACTTGAAGGATCCGGTGGAGGTCGCGATCGACGCCGCCACCGACACCGTGGGCACGATGCATCACGTGTGGCTCGCGGTGCATCACATGGACAAGGACAAGGTCGTGTCGGCCATCGCTCGTGGCGCGGGCAAGACCGTGGTGTTCTGCCAGACCAAACGCGTGTGCGATCGAGTATCCGACAATCTTCAGGCCCTCGGAGTGAACGCGGCCGCCATTCACGGCGACTTGCCGCAGCCGGCTCGCGAGAAGGCGCTGCGCCGATTCGCCGAAGGCGATCTCAAGGTTCTCGTGGCCACCGACGTCGCGGCGCGCGGAATCGACATCGACGACATCGCGGCCGTCATTCACTACGAGCCGGCCAAGGACAACAAGGACTATCTGCACCGCTCGGGTCGTACCGCGCGTGCCGGTCGTGATGGCTGGGCCGTCACGCTGGTCGAGTACAACCAGCACACCCAGGTGACGATCCTTCAGCGCACGATGCGCATGCCGATCACCAAGCCGATCGAAGTGTTCAGCAACAACCCCAAGTTGTCGAACCTCGTCGAGTTCCTCGCCGACTGACCGGCGAGTCGCGCATCAGGCGCCGAGCCAGGCCGGGCGCTTCTTCTCGAACGCGTCGATCTCGCTCGCATGCTGCATCGTGATTCCGATGTCGTCGAGTCCGTTCAGGAATCGATGCTGGTTCTGCGGTTCCATCGGGAACGATTCGTTGACGCCGGCAGACGGAACCTCGACCACCAACCGCTCCATGTCGACCACGATCGACGTGGACGGGTCGGATTCGATGGCCGCCCACACTTTCTCGACGCTGTCGAGACCGAGTGCGACGGGAACGAGCCCGTTCTTGGTGCAGTTGTTGCGGAAGATGTCGCTGAAGCTCGGAGCGATCACGGCGTCGAATCCGTATTGCTGGATGGCCCACACCGCGTGTTCGCGGCTCGATCCGACACCGAACGACGGACCGGCCACCAGAATCGACGCACCCGCGTAGCGCTGATCGTTCAGGACGAAATCGCGGTCGTCGCGCCACGTGGCGAACAGTCCGGCTTCGAATCCGGTGCGCTCGACCCGCTTCAGCCACTCGGCCGGAATGATCTGGTCGGTGTCGACATCGCTGCGGCGCAGCGGAATTCCGCGACCGGTGAGTACTCGTACGCTCTTCATCGTTCGTCTCTCTTCGTTGGGGTTCGGTTCGGGCCGGTTCAGTTCAGATCGGCCGGAGCGGCGAAGCGACCGACCACCGCGGTGGCGGCGGCGACGGCCGGCGACACGAGATGGGTGCGTCCGCCGCGGCCCTGGCGACCTTCGAAGTTGCGGTTGCTGGTGCTCGCGGCGCGTTCGCCCGGGGCGAGCTTGTCGGGGTTCATGGCCAGGCACATCGAACAACCGGGCTCGCGCCACTCGGCGCCGGCGGCGGTGAAGATCGTGTGCAGACCTTCGGCTTCGGCCTGCTGTTTCACGGCGTGGCTTCCCGGAACGACCAACGCGCGCTTCACCGAGATCTTGCGACCGGCCAGCACGTCGGCGGCCGCGCGCAGGTCCTCGATACGGCTGTTGGTGCACGAGCCGATGAACACGGTGTCGACGGCGACGTCGCGCAGGCGCTGGCCGGGGGTGAGGCCCATGTACTCGAGCGCGCGGGCCACGGTCTGACGAGTGGTCGCATCGGCGTAGTCGTCGGGCGACGGAACGTTCGCGTCGATGCTCGCCACCTGGCCGGGGTTGGTGCCCCAACTCACGTGCGGTGAGAGCGCGGCGGCGTCGAGCGACACCTCCTTGTCGAAGCGGGCGTCGGCATCGGTGGCGAGTGCGCGCCACGCATCGAGGGCCTGTTCCCACTTCTTGCCTCGCGGTGCGTGCTCGCGGCCTTCGAGATACGCGAAGGTGACGTCGTCGGGCGCGATGAGTCCGGCCTTGGCACCGGCTTCGATGCTCATGTTGCACACCGTCATGCGACCTTCCATCGACAACGATCGGATGGCCGAGCCGCGGTATTCGATCACGTGGCCGATGCCGCCACCGGTGCCGATCTTGCCGATCACCGCGAGGATCACGTCCTTGGCGGTGACACCGACCGGCAGGGTGCCGTCGACGTTCACCGACATCCACTTCGGTCGACTCTGCGGAAGCGTCTGGGTCGCGAGCACGTGCTCGACCTCACTGGTGCCGATGCCGAAAGCGAGAGCGCCGAACGCGCCGTGAGTGGCGGTGTGGCTGTCGCCGCACACGATCGTCATTCCGGGAAGGGTGCGACCTTGTTCGGGTCCGATCACGTGCACGATGCCCTGACGCGCATCGCCCATCGAATACAGCTCGAGTCCGAACTCCTGGGCGTTCTTGCGCAGCACCTCCACTTGCTTCGCCGAAATCGGATCGGCGATGGGGAGGTGGATGTTCTCGGTGGGCACGTTGTGGTCTTCGGTGGCCAGCGTGAGGTCGGGGCGACGCACCGGACGACCCGACAGACGCAGACCGTCGAAGGCCTGCGGACTGGTGACCTCGTGGAGGAGATGCAGATCGATGTAGAGCAGGTCGGGCTCGCCCGGTGCCGAATGCACCACGTGGGCATCCCAGACCTTCTGCGGGAGGGTGGTCGGTTGGCTCATGGTTCTCCCTCGTCCCCACCTCGACCCCATGCTGAGGTTCTCACATAGTGGGATAGGCTTCCTGAATCATGGACATGGTATCGGGGGTCGGAGTACTCGACAAGGTCGCCACGGTGTGGCGTGTCCTCGAACGCGCCGGGTCGCTGTCGTTGGCCGATCTCACCGTGGCCACCGGGATTCCCCGGGCCACGCTTCATCGCCTGGCCGTCGCCATGGAGAGTCAAGGTCTGCTCCGTCGCGACCCGCGAGGAGAGTTCTGCCTCGGCTGGTGGCTCGTGTCGCTCGGTCATGCCGCCGAGAACGCGTTCCCGTTGGTGGCCTTGGCCCGACCGATCCTCGAGCGACTGCGCGACTCGACCGGTGAGAGCGTGCAGTTGTACGTGCGCGAGGCCGACGCGCGGCGTTGTGTCGTGTCGTTCGAATCGACCCACGGTCTGCGATGGATCGTGCCGGAAGGGGCGTTGCTTCCCTTGTCGGCGGGTTCGGCCGGACACGTGCTGGGTGCCGCGACCATCGGCAAACGGGGATGGATCGCGAGCGTGGGCGAGCGCGAGGCGGGTGTCGCGTCGGTGAGCGCTCCGGTGCGAACGCGTGACGGCGTGGTGCGCGCCGCCGTGAGTCTGAGCGGGCCGATCGAGCGCGTGTCCACCGACCCGGGCCGGAAGTACGGCACGGCCGTGGTGGACGCCGCTGCGGAATTGGCCGCTCTCATCGACTGACACGACACGTTCGCTCGTTCCGGCGACTCCGTCGCGACTCTCGGCTGCTCACACTCGCCGCATGTCCGACACCCGTGTCACGCCCTTGTCGATCGCCGAATGGGTCGACTCCGATCTCCACGAATCACTCGCCGAGACCCTGCGCTATCGCGCGGCCCGCGTGTTCGCGGTGCACTCCGAAGGCGCCGATCTCGAACGCGTACTGGTCGACAGCGACGCCGATCCGTATCGCTTGCTCACACGCATTCCGGTCTGGCGTCCGGTCGACGCTCTGTGCCTGGTGATGACGGGTTGGATGTCGCGTATCGACGTCGACGGCCCCGACGATTCGGGTGGCGATGATGACGACGACTCTCGCGAACGAGTGCGCGTCACCGCCGCCGTGAACGATCAGGGAGTGTCGGTGGTGGTGCGCCGCTGGGATCTCGATGGACGAACCGATTCGTTCGCCGACGGCGGCGAAGGAATCTTTCCCGAGGCGTTGCGCGTGTGGTGGACGGCGTTCGACGCGGTCAGAAGGCAGCCAGAAGGTCGATGACCACGATCACGTCGGTGTTCTCGGGCAATCCGATCTGCTGCTGACCTTCGGCGCCCCAGGCCTGCTCGAACGGAATATGTGCTTGGCGTCGTCCGCCGACCTGCATTCCCACCAGGGCCTCCAGTAGACCGGGCAGAGTTCCGCCGTCCTCCAGATCGAACGTGACGGGTTGCGGATCCTTCCAGGTGCTCACGATCTGTTCGCCGGTGTCGGCCCGGAAGGCGAGAAGTTGCAGAACGACGGTCATGCCCATCTCGGCCGTGGTTCCGGTTCCGTCGGCCAGGTCGGTGACGACCAGTTCGTCGAGGTTGTCGGTCGCCTCCACCGTGACGCTCGGTTCGTCGTCGGCCGACGTGGCCGGAACCACCGCCACCGCATCGACCACGAACGAGATGGCGTCACCGGCCTTGATGATGTCGCCCGCACCGGTGTCGCCGTAGGCGAGTTCGGCCGGGATGTCGAGCTGGCGGCGTCCGCCGCTCTTGATGCCCACGAGTCCTTGTTCCCAGCCCTCGATCACCGAGCCGGAGCCGAGCGTGACGGCGAACGGCGACTGGCCGAAGTTGCCGTCGAAGCGCGTGCCGTCCTTCGTGAGCACTCCCACGTAGAACACGAACACGGTGTCGCCCTCGGCCGCGGCGGCACCGTCGCCCTCGGTGATGTCGGTGATCACCAGTTCGGTGGGGAGAGTCGCCGGGAGGCTGACGGCGGGTTCCTCGGCATCCATCATCGGATCGCCGGTAGTCGCGTCGACGGCCGAGTCGGTGGAACCGTTCGAGGTGTCGTCGCCCGATGAATCGCCGCCGCACGAAGCGAGAACGACGAGTGAAGCGGCGACGAGTGCGGAGAAGCGGCGAGACGACATTCGTCCGAGGCTAGTGCCGTGCCGCAGCCCAGTCGGCTTCGGCTCGTCCCAACTCGGTGCTCGGCGCACCGTTGGCGAAAGGCCAGAGTTCTTCGGCGATTCGTCGGTAGTTGCCGGTCGCCCCGAGTTCTCCGAGGATCGCGTACAGACCGAGGTTGATGCGCTGAATGAACACGAACGCCCGCGGGACCGTGGCGTACTGCGCGATCGGACTCGAACGATCGAACGTGTGGCGAACGATGCCCGAGGCGTAGGACGG
Organism: Actinomycetota bacterium; assembly: GCA_041159745.1. GTDB lineage: Bacteria > Actinomycetota > Acidimicrobiia > Acidimicrobiales > Ilumatobacteraceae > Casp-actino8. Next base: position 8,691 of record JBEAXP010000065.1, read on the forward strand.
TGTCCAGGTGATGGCGCGGTTCTCGCGCACCGGCTCGTAGAAGCGGCCGAAGTACGTGCCCACGTCGTCGGTCTCGACCGGAGCGTCGAGTTTGAGCATTCCGGCATTCTCGAGAACGTCGCGGAAGGTGGGAATGTCGTTCTCGTAGGCCGCCGACTTCACCATCGCGATGAACGTGGTCATCTCGTCGTCGGTGAAGTGCTTCACGAGTCCGTAGTCGAGGAAGGTGACGGTGCCGTCTTCGTGGAACACGTAGTTGCCCGGATGCGGATCGCCGTTGAACTTGTGCATGCCGTAGAGGCTCCGGAACACGAAACGGAACAACACTTCGGCGACGCGGTCGCGGTACTCCTGCGGTTGCTGCAGCACCCATGACCACGGTTGGCCCACCACGAGTTCGGAGGTGATCACGCGTGACGTGCTCAGTGACGGAATCACCGCCGGCACCTTGATGAACGGATGGCCGCGGAACCAGTCGGCGAACGTCTGCTGATTGCGGGCTTCGATGGTGTAGTCGAGCTCCTCGCGGATACGTGTCTTGACCTCGTCGACCATCTCCGAGGGGTCGAGTCCGCTGAATCCCTGCTGCAGGAGGAAGCCGAGCAGGTCGGCGTTCTTGAGGTCGGCATCGATGGCCGCATCGACACCGGGGTACTGCACCTTCACGGCCACGGCGCGTTCGGTTCCGGTGTCGGGGTCGATGATCACGGCGCGGTGGACCTGTCCGATCGAAGCCGCCGCGATGGGTTCGGGATCCCATTCGACGAAAAGCCGCTCGGGTGGTGCGCCGAGTTCGCGTTCGATCACTTCGGCGGCCAGCGCGGCCGACATGGGCGGAGCGCTCGATTGGAGTTGCGACAACGCGGCCCGTAGCGGCGCGGGTAGGCCCTCGTCGAGGTAGCTCGCCATCTGACCGAGCTTCATCAACGCGCCCTTCATCTGTCCGAGCCGATCGGCCACCTGGGCCGCCGACTTCAGCTCGGTTTCGTGATCGATCTGAACACGTCGCTCAGCCGAGGCGAAGAGTTTGCGCGCCGATGCGCTCGCGTACGTGGCGCCGACGCGAACTCCTAATCTGGCGAGTTCGCCGTTGCGGGCCGCCATCGATCCGCGCCTGATGGCCGACGGAAGCGGGGTACCGCGTCGCTTCCACACCGACCAGCCGTAGGCGCCTCCGACGGCGAGAGCCAGCGCCGCGAGTCGCTTCTTCATGATGTGGCTCTCATGACGCGACTCTCACGACGACCGCGGTGCGCGTCGGAGCACCGATTCGACGGATGAAACGATGAGGTCGGACATGCGGTCGTGATGGGCGGCGATGGCATCGTGCTCGGCATCGATGCGCACCGCGTCGGCATCGGGAATGCTCGTGAAGAGTTCGAGCTGCCGGTAGGCCGGAACCACCGGGTCGCGCAGAGTGATCACATGAGACGTGGGCACGTCGATGTCGGGCAGCCATTCGCTGGCCGAGAACGAACCGATGGCGTGTCCGGCCTCGAGAATCATGCGCCAGTCGTGTTGCGCGACCTGGCTCATGGCCCAGCCGCCCCATTTCTCGGCCTTGCGGCGAAGGAACACGCGCTCGGTGATGCGTTCTTTGGTGGCGCTCGGCGTGAGGCGCGCCACGGCGCTGAGTCCGGTGAGCCCGAGGAAGCTCATGCGCTCGGCGCGGCTGTGCCGGAAACTGCCGGCGGTGGCGCACAGAACCAGACCGCGCACGATCGGCCGATGGCGTCGCCACATCAAGAGAGCGATGGGTCCGCCCATCGAGTAGCCGACGGGGATCACCGGGCCGAGTTCGAGTTCGTTGACGAGACACGCGGCGTCGTCAGCACAGTCGGCCAGACGGAACGGTTTGCGCGAGCGGATGCCTCGGCCGTGGCCGCGATGGTCGAGCGCGACGATGCGGAAGTGCTCGCCGAGTCGTTCGTACGCACCGAACCAGTTGAGATCGGCGGTAGCGGTCCAGCCGTGGAGCAACAGCAAGGTGGGCGCATCGGGACGCGGCCCCGGGAGTTCGCGAACGAACGTGGTGCCGCGACCCGGTAATTCGATCTCGCGCCCCGGAGGCAGCGGCGGGGCCAGCGGTTCGCTCTGCAGAGTGGCCGATCCGTCGCTCACGGGAGTTCGACGCTGACGATCACGACGCTGAGCGTGTGGCCGTTGGGCGTCGTGTACGAGCAGGTTTCGTTCACGCGCTTGCCGGTGACCGCCTTGCCGAGAGCCGACTCGGGCGTCATCGTGGCGGCGCCTTCGAAGCGCTCTTCGTGCGAACCGAAGTAGTAGGTCTCGGGTTCGTCGCCGTCGATCGAGAGAGTGACGAGCTTGCCGGGCCCCACGACGTCGCCGTCATCGGCCTCGACGATCTCGAAGTTCTCGAGAATCGATTCGAGGTGGCGGATGCGGCCCTCCATGTGACCCTGCTCGTCCTTCGCGGCGTGGTAATCGCCGTTCTCGGACAGGTCGCCGAGTTCGCGGGCCCGCTCGATCTTGTTGGCCACTTCGATGCGGCCGCGAGTGGTGAGGTCGTGGTGTTCGGCCTGGAGACGCTCGAGCGCCGACTTGGTGAGGTGGTGGACCTTCGCCATGACGCACAGGGTAACGGTGGTATTCGGGGGTTGAGACGGCGGACCGGGAATGGCCACGTCGTCGCGCACGCCCGTACGATGTGACCTCTATGACTCACAAGTTGGCAGTGATCGGCGGCGACGGAATCGGACCCGAAGTGACGGCGGTCGCTCTCGACGTGGTGCGCGCGGCCGGCGTCGACATCGCCACCACCGACTTCGATCTCGGCGGTGCCCGCTATCTGCGCGATGGCGAGGTGCTGTCGGACGCCACCCTCGATCAACTGCGCGGATTCGACGCGATTCTCCTGGGCGCCGTCGGCACTCCCGCAGTGCCGCCCGGAGTCATCGAGCGCGGCCTGCTGCTCAAGATGCGATTCGAACTCGACTTGTACGTGAACCAGCGGCCGTTCGTGGGGACCGCCCCCGGCCACTCGAAGCCGCACGACTTCATCGTGATCCGTGAGAACACCGAAGGACCGTACGTGGGTGAAGGCGGCGCGTTGCGCCGCGGCACCCCGAACGAAGTGGCCACCCAGGGCAGCGTCAACACGCGTTTCGGTGTCGAGCGGTGCATTCGCTACGCGTTCGATCTCGCCGCCCGGCGCGAGCGCAAGCACGTGACCCTCGTGCACAAGACCAACGTGCTCACGTTCGCCGGCAATCTCTGGGAGCGCACGTTCAATGAGGTGGCCAGCGAGTATCCGGGTGTGGGCACGGCCTACAACCACGTCGACGCGGCCTGCATCTATTTCGTCCAGGATCCGCATCGTTACGACGTGATCGTCACCGACAACTTGTTCGGCGACATCCTCACCGATCTCGGTGGTGCGGTGTCGGGCGGTATCGGTCTGGCTTCGTCGGCCAATCTCAATCCGGCCCGCACCGGTCCGTCGATGTTCGAGCCGGTGCACGGTTCGGCTCCCGACATCGTGGGCACCGGCAAGGCGAATCCGACCGCCGCCATCCTGTCGGCGGCGCTCATGCTCGATTTTCTCGGCGAGTCGTCGGCGGCCGATCGCATTCGCGCGGCCTGTGCCGAACCGACGACCGGTTCGACCACCGAAATCGGTCGCGCCATCGTCGGCCGACTCGCCCGCTGAGCGGTATACCCCGCTGCGCAGTATTCACAGTGCTCGTCGGCCCCGGTAGGGGATACCGTTACGGCCACGACTCGAACGGAGAAGAAGATGCCCACCCTGATCCCGACTCCCAAGATCTGGATGAATGGAAAACTGGTCGACTGGGACAAGGCGCAGGTACACGTTCTCACTCACACGCTCCACTACGGCACGGGTGTGTTCGAGGGAATTCGCGCGTACGAGACCAAGAGCGGCACGGCCATCTTCCGCTTGACCGAGCACATCGAGCGGCTGTTCCGCAGCGCGCACATCCTCGGGATGGAGATTCCGTACTCGGTCGACGAGTTGGTCGCGGCCACCAAGGAGACGGTGGCGAGCACCGGCCTGGCGTCGTGCTACGTGCGCCCGATCGCGTACTACGGCTACGGCGAAATGGGACTCAACACTCTGCCCTGCAAGGTCGACGTGGCCATCGCGTGTTGGCCGTGGGGGGCGTACCTCGGTGACGACGCGCTCTCGAAGGGCGTGCGCATGAAGATCTCGTCGTGGACTCGCCACGATCACAACACCATGCCGCCGGCGGCCAAGACCGTGGGCAACTACGTCAATTCCTCGCTCGCCAAGGTGGAGGCTCTGAAGGCCGGTTACGACGAGGCGATCATGCTGGCGCCCAACGGACTGGTGGCCGAGTGCACGGGCGAGAACATCTTCGTGAAGCGCAACGGCATCGTGCTCACGCCGCCCCTGTCGGCCGGTGCTCTCGAGGGCATCACGCAGAACACCGTGATGGCTCTGGCACGCGACCTCGGTATCGACATGCGCGTCGACAACATCGCGCGCAGCGATCTGTACATCGCCGACGAGATCTTCGTGTGTGGAACCGCCGCCGAAGTGAGCGCGGTCAACTCGGTCGACGACCGCAAGGTTCCTTGCCCCGGTCCGGTCACCTCGGAGATCGGTCAGTTGTACGGCAAAGTGGTGCGGGGCGAAGTGGCCAAGTACCAGTCGTGGTGCGAACTCGCCAAGTGAACCCGGCTTTCTGGCGACATTCAGTCGCCAGAATCACAGGTCCAGAATCTCAGGTCAGCGAGTGGGGTTCTGGGCGCGTTTGCGGGCGGCCAGTCCGGCCAGGCACTCGAACGCCAGACGGTGCGCCACGTTCACGGTGAGCTCGCTCACGTCGTAGGCCGGGGCGACCTCCACGATGTCGATGCCCACCACGTCGTGCTCGAGACACAGCGTGCGAACCATGCGCAACAGGTCGGCCGACACGATTCCGCCGGGCTCGGGAGTGCCGGTACCCGGTGCGTACGACGGATCGAGGCTGTCGACGTCGATCGAGATGTAGAGCTTGTCGGCCGCCGCCAAGGCCTGGTCGATCGCCTCGCGCATCACCGTCTGGAAACCGCGCTCCCAGATGTCGTGCATCGTGAACCAGCGCATTCCTTGCGCAGCCATCCAGTCGAACACGTCCTTGGGCGGCCAGTAACCGCGCAGACCCACCTGAACGAAGTGCGTGCCGGGAATGGCGCCACTCTCGATGAGTCGGCGCATGGGCGTGCCGTGACTCGCCAGGTTGCCGGCGATGATGTCGGCGGTGTCGGCGTGAGCGTCGAAGTGCACCATGCCGACGTTTCCGTAACCATGAGCGGCGGCGACCGCGGTGGCCGCCGGCCAGGTGATGGAATGGTCGCCACCGAGGACGAGCGGAACGATGCGCCGGTTGGCGACCTCGGCGACTCGGGCCTTGATGTTGGCGTGGCTCGGTTCGGTGAGGCCGTGCGGACAGTACGCGTCGCCGAAGTCGACGACCTCGAGCCAGTCGAAGATCTCGATGCCGAGATCCATGTGATACGTGCCTGGTTCGTACGCCTGGGTGCGAATCGCCCGCGGGCCGAAACGCGCACCGGGACGATTCGTGGTGGAGTTGTCGTACGGCGCACCCACGATGGCCACGTCGGGTTGCCACGAATCGAGATCGGATGGTTCGGTGAGGAACGGCCGCTGACCGAAGGTGGAGAATCCGCCGAAGCTGTAGCCGAGGTCGAGTTGCTCGCGGAGTCCGTCGGGAAGCTCGCGGCGCGGTGTGTCGCGCCCATCGGCTGAAGCCATGCGGGTCACGCTACCGATACGAAACGAGAGCCCCGAATGGTGCTGCCGGTTGCCCGGCGCTCCATCGGGGCTCTCGAGATCGAGGTCATCCACCAGCGATCGATCGAGGGTTGTTACCCTTCGTTCGCTCACTTGACTCGCCCGTCGGAGTTGCCCCCGGCGGGCGAGTGCCATTTCAGGGTCCGATCCGTGTGGCCCGGAAGTTGCCCTCCGAGACCCCGAACCCACCAGCGCCCTCATGGTTGCCCAAGGGTCGCCCGTGCGAACCTCCCCATGCCACCCCTGGAGGTCTCCCTCGAGGAGCGGCCGATCGGAGATCCGAATGTGTGTGCCGGGGTTGCCCCCGTCACCCACAGGACGTCGATGACCTCTCCCGAGACGCTCGTGTGGCCGGGACCCACTAGAGGGCCGGAGCCCTGCGCTGGATCTCGTCACCGTTTTCGTCCCGGTGCGAGAACTGTGTCAGTCACGAAAGTCCTGGTCAAGGGATATTTTTCTACTCACAGGGTTATCCCCGAACTTTCCCCTGAATCCACAGAAAACAGGGATTTTTTCACCGTTGGTTCACAGCGTTGCCCACAGGTCGTCCACAGACATTCGCGACTCCACGTTGACGCTTCGGGCGATCGAACGGTTGACTGAGGGGCGATGAACGCTCGGATTGCTCCCGCCGCTGTTGCGATCATCATTATTCGCTAGCGCACGGGGTCGTCCTCGTGCGCACACGCCGCCCAGTGGGCGGCGTTTTTGTTTTCCCGCTCACGAAACGACCTCGGCCAACCGATAACCACGACGAAGAGATACGAAAAGGAACCAGCGACATGAGCGACATGATCGAAGTCTTCGACACCACGTTGCGCGACGGCCTGCAAGTGGAAGGCGTGTCGGCCTCGGTGGAGGACAAGCTCCGCATCGCCGAACAACTCGACCATCTCGGTGTGCACTTCATCGAAGGCGGTTGGCCCGGAGCCAACCCGAAGGACATCGAGTTCTTCGCGCGCGCCGCTCGTGATCTTCGTCTGTCGACGAGCACGCTCGTGGCGTTCGGTTCGACTCGCCGTCCGCGCGGCAAGGTTGACGACGACGCCACCCTGCGCAATCTGATCGATGCCGACACCAGTGCGGTGTGCATCGTCGCCAAGAGCTGGGACTACCACGTTCTCGAAGCGCTGCAGACGACGCTCGACGAGGGTGAAGCGATGATCGCCGATTCGGTGGAGTATCTCGTGGCCAACGGGCGTCGCGTGCTGGTCGACATGGAGCACTTCTTCGACGGTTACAAGCGCAATCCCGAATTCGCGCTGCGTGCGCTCGAAGCCGCGATCGTGAAGGGTGCGTCGCACGTCGTGCTGTGCGACACCAACGGCGGCAGCCTGCCCCACGAGGTGCAGAACATCGTGGCCGACGTCAAGCGCCACATCGGCAACGACGCCGTCATCGGCATCCACTGTCACGACGACACCGGCTGCGCCGTGGCCAACTCGGTCGCGGCGGTGATGAGCGGGGCCCGTCACGTTCAGGGCACTCTCAACGGCCTCGGCGAGCGCACCGGCAACACCAACCTCACCACCGTCATTCCCAATCTGCAGTTGAAGATGGGATTCGACTGCTTGCCAAGCGGTCGTCTCGAGCGGCTCACCGCCGTGAGCAATCACGTGGCCGAGGTGTTGAATCGTCCTCTCAACCCGCAGGCGCCGTACGTGGGCGCCTCGGCGTTCGCGCACAAGGCCGGTTTGCACGTGAGTGCGATCGCCCGGGCCAAGGACGCCTACGAACACGTCGACCCCGATCTGGTGGGCAACGGAACCCGCTTCGTCGTCAGCGAGATGGCCGGCCGGGCGACCATCACCATGAAGGCCGAGGAACTCGGACTGCCCATGGACGGACCGGCGGTCAACCAGGTGATCGACGATCTCAAGCGTCTCGAGCACGAGGGTTACCACTTCGAAGCGGCCGACGCGTCGCTCGAACTTCTCATGCGTCGGGCAACGGGTTGGGAACAGCCGTACTTCCGGGTGGAGAGCATGCGCGTCATCACCGACGAGACGATGACCGGAACCTTCACCACCGAAGCGACCGTCAAGGTGTGGGTGGGTCCGGAGGGTTCGGCCACGCGTCACGTGTTCACGGCCGAAGGAAACGGTCCGGTCAACGCGATCGACAAGGCGTTGCGCGCCGCCGTGATGCAGGCCTACCCGCAGATCGCGCGTGTGCACCTCACCGACTACAAGGTGCGCATCCTCGACGGTGCGACGGCGACGGGTGCGGTGACCCGCGTGCTCATCGACGCCAGCGACGGAGAGCGCACCTGGACCACCATCGGTGTGAGCCCCAACATCATCGAGGCCTCCTGGCGAGCCCTCGAGGAATCGTTGGTCTACGGACTCCTGCACGCTTCGAACTGACCCGTTCGCACAACTACGCTTCGGACATGGCTGCCCCCAAGCACGCACCCGCTCCGGTGATCGACGAGGTTCGCACGTACTCGTCGCCCGACTTCGTTCCGTCTCCGTGGACGCCCGACCGTCCCGGCGACCTCGAGGCCGGTCAGCCATCGGGGGAGCGGCTCGGTTATCAGGGGCCCGATCAGGGCTACGGGCTCACGCTCGCCAATCGGTTCCGTTCGCGACTGCACACGGGCGAGTTGTCGGCCGACGATGCGGTTCGCGGCTGTTTGAACATCGCACTGCGTCGGGCGTCGCTCTTCGGCCGCGCACCGGTCGTTCACGATCTCACGATGGCCTTCACGATGTGGGGGTTCCTCGACGCCAATCCGCCGGCCGATCTCGTGGCTCGGCGGGTCGAGTTGTTCGAAGGCGTCGGTCACGTGCACCACTACAAAGAGGGCCGACTCATCGCCGATCTCGTGCCCGAGGCCACACTTCGTTCCACTCCGGCCCAAGTGGCGGCCGCGTATTCGGGTTCGTGGCGCCAGCTCACGGGAGCGTGAACGGCGCCAGCTCACGGGAGCGTGACCAACTGTCTCGTCGGCGCACCAGCGTTTAGCCTGGGCGCGTGACCGACTACCGCGCACCTCTCCACGACATCGACTTCGTCCTCAACCGAGTCTGCGGACTCGATCGCATCCTGTCGTTGCCCGGCTACATCGAGGTCGACTCGGCGGTCGTACGCGATCTTCTGGCCGAAGCCGCTCGGTTCATGGAAGAGAAGATCGCACCTCTCAATCGAGTGGGCGACGTGCACGGCGTGAAGCGCAACGCCGACGGTTCCATCACCACCGCCCCCGGGTTCATCGAGGCCTATCAGGCGTACGTGGACGCCGGGTGGGGCGCGGTCCCGTTCGATATGGGATACGGCGGCGGCGGATTCCCGTGGATGGTCGGTGTGGCGCTGCAGGAGATTCTCACCTCGGCGAACATGGCGTTCTCGATGTGCCCGTTGCTCACGCAAGGTGCGATCGACGCGATCATGCACCACGGCAGCGAAGAGCAGAAGATGACGTACCTGCCCAAGATGATCACCGGCGAGTGGTCGGGCACCATGAATCTCACCGAACCCGACGCCGGCAGTGACGTTGGCGCGGTTCGCACGCGCGCTCTTCGTCAGTCGGATGGGTCGTACCTCATCACCGGGACCAAGATCTACATCTCGTTCGGCGAACACGACATGGCCGACAACATCGTTCACCTGGTGCTGGCGCGCACACCCGATGCCCCGCCGGGAACCAAGGGCATTTCGTGCTTCATCGTCCCGAAGTTCCTCATCAACCCCGACGGTTCGCTCGGTCGGCGCAACGACGTGTCGTGCGTGTCGGTCGAGCACAAGTTGGGCATTCACGCCAGTCCCACCTGTGTTCTGTCGTACGGCGATCAGGGCGGGGCGGTCGGTTACCTGATCGGTGAAGAGAATCGCGGCATGCAGTACATGTTCACGATGATGAATCAGGCCCGTCTTTCCGTTGGTCTGCAAGGTCTCTCGCTCGGAGAGCGGGCGTATCAGCAAGCCCTGCGGTACGCGCGCGAGCGTCGCCAGGGTCGTGCTCCCGGCGCACCGGCCGGTGAGAGTTCGCCCATCATCGATCATCCCGACGTGAAGCGCATGTTGCTCACCATCAAGGTCACGAACGAAGCACTGCGTCGGCTCACGTACTGGAACGCCGCCTGCATCGACGTGGCCAACCATCATCCCGACGCGACCGAGCGCGAGTGGGCGGCCGATCTGGCCGCGCTCCTCACCCCGCTGTCCAAGGGCTGGGGCACCGACATGGGCGTCGAGATGACGGGAATCGCCGTGCAGATCCACGGTGGCATGGGCTTCGTGGAGGAGACGGGTGTGGCGCAGCACTATCGCGACGCGCGCATCGCCACCATCTACGAGGGCACGAACGGAATTCAGGCCATCGACTTGGTGGGCCGCAAACTCGGATTGCGCGGCGGCGAAGTGGTGAAGCGCCATCTCGACGCCATCGCCGAGGCGGCCACTCGATTGAAGAAGCAGCCCGATCTGGCCGAAGCGGCCAAGGCCCTCGAGACGAGCCTGCAGGCCACGCAGCGCGCCACCGAATGGCTCATGGCGCACGCCACCGATCCGTTGTCGATGTTGTCGGGCGCCACTCCGTATCTGCGCATGTTGAGCACCGTCACGGCGGGCTTCCTGCTGGCCGAGTCGGCGCTGATCGCTCGCGAGCACGCCGCCGAAGTGGGCGAAGCGGTGGTGGCCGAACGGGTCGCCTCGGCACGATTCTTCTGCGAGCAGTTGATGCCGGCGTCCGACGGACTGGTGGGCGCCGTCACCGGCGATGCGCGATTGCTGATGTCGTCGATCTGACGATCAGGCCGGCGCGTCGACGGCGTGCTCGGTGAGCGCGGCCAGATCGCAGAACTCGAGGGCCGACACGTGCGTGGCGGCGAGAACGACGCGTGGTGCGCGACCGGCTTCGTACGCCTCCTGCCAGCGCGAAGCGCACAGGCACCACTGGTCGCCGCCCTTCAGCCCGGCGAAACCGTATTGCGGCATCGGTGTGCTGAGGTCGTTGCCGCGGCTCTTGCTGAACGACAAGAACTCGTCGGTCATGATCGCGCACACCACGTGCATCCCGGGGTCGTCACCGCGCGATTCGCAACAACCCGTTCGGTAGTAGCCGGTGAGCGGGTCGAACGAACACGGAACGAGTTCGCCACCGAGAACGTTGCGCTGGGTCACGGCGACAGTGTGGCTCAGGAAACCGAGACGTCGAGAAGTTGGCCGATGAGATACGTGACGCCGCAGGCGACCAGAAGGATCAGAACTTGTCGGACGGAACTCCAGGCGAGGCGCCGTTCGGCGAACTTTCCGATGATCGCACCGACGATGGCGGCCGCGATGACGCCGATGATGATGGAGGCGTACCGTGCGCCGGTTCCCTCGCCGATGAACCACGGGATCACCGGGAGGATCGCACCGAACAGGAAGCACACCAGCGAGAGGGCGGCGGCCTGCCACGGGGAGGGGAGAACGCCCGGATCGACACCGAGTTCCTCGCGCGCGTGAACGGCGAGAGCCGCTTCCGGATCGTTCATGACGTCGGCGGCCGCGGCGGCGGCGCGCTGCGGTTCGATGCCGTGGCTCTCGTAGATCTTGGCCAACTCGTGCGTTTCGGCGGCCGTGTTCACGTGCAACTCGCGGCGTTCGATCTCGAGTTCGCGAGTGATGAGTTCGTTCTGGGCCGAGACGGAGATCCATTCGCCCGCGGCCATGCTCGCACCGCCCGCGATGGCACCGGCGAGACCGGCCAGTCGAACGAGCGTGGAGTCGACGCCGCTACCGGCGAAGCCGATCACCAACGACACGTTGGACACGAGGCCGTCGCTGATTCCGAAGACGGCGGCGCGGGCGAGTCCGCCAGCCACACTGCGGTGACCCGGATGCTGTTCGGCGCCGGTGGTGAACGAGTGTCGACCCATGAGTTCGACGCTACTGCCAACCACGTCACCGGTAGCGTGTGACACGCATGACGTTGCACGATTCGTCTTTCGTTGGCCGTGTGGGTCCGCTCGACTCGATGGACGTGTCGCGTTGTTAGGCGCACCTCGCTTCCGCTTCGCGCCGTCACCCACCGGTTTCTTCCACGTCGGCGGTGCGCGCACCGCGCTGTACAACTGGGCATTGGCCAAGCGGACGGGTGGCACATTCGTCCTGCGCATCGAGGACACTGACGAGGCTCGCAATCAGCCCGAGTGGACGCAGGGCATCATCGATGCCCTCGAGTGGATCGGTATCAGTCGCGACGATCCCACGTTCGAGGGTCCGTATTTCCAGAGCCAGTACGCCGGCGAGCACGTGGCCGCGGCCGAGCGCCTGCACGCGGCCGGCCTTGCCTACTACTGCGATCTCACACCCGATCAGATCCAGGAGCGGGCCAAGCAGTCGGGCAAGCCGGGCTACGACGGCTACTCGCGCGATCGGGGGCTCGGCCCGGGTCCGGGCCGCGTGCTCCGGTTCCGTGTTCCCGCGGGTGTCACCGTCGTGAACGATCTGGTGCGCGGTCGCGTGGAGTTCCAGAACGAGACGATCGAGGATTTCGTACTCCTGCGGGGCAATGGCTCGCCCATGTTCCTGCTCGCCAACGTGGTCGACGACGTGTCGATGCGCGTGTCGCACGTCGTTCGCGCCGAGGAGCATCTGCCCAACACGCCGAAGCAGCAGTTGTTGTGGGAAGCGCTCGGCCACGAGCCGCCGGTGTGGGCGCACGTACCGGTTCTGGTGAACGAGCAGCGCAAAAAGCTGTCGAAGCGCCGCGACAAGGTGGCGCTCGAGCAGTACCGCGCCGAGGGGTACCTCGCGTCGGCGATGATCAACTACCTCATGACGCTCGGGTGGGCGCCCCAGGGCGAAACCGAGATCGTGCCCTGGTCGAAGATCGAGGACGAATTCCGGTTGGAAGACGTCAATCACTCGCCGGCCTTCTTCGATCTCAAGAAGTTGGCCGCGTTCAATGGCGAGTACATCCGGGCGATGTCCCTCGACGACTTCATCGACGCGTGTCAGCCGTGGCTCTCGGGCGCCGACGTTCCGTGGTCCGCCGCTCAGTATCGCCCCGAGATCTTTCGGGCGATGGCCGAGCTCGTGCAGACGCGGATCGTGACCCTCAGCGAGGTTCCGCAGCTCGTGGACTTCATGTTCCTCGATGCGCCGCTCGTCGACGAGGCATCGTGGTCGAAGACGTTCGGTGCGGCCGATGCCGTCGCCATGTTGCGTTCGGGCCGCGATGCGTTGGCCTCGTGCGACTGGAACTCCGAATCGTTGAAGAGCGCCGTCGAGGCGGCCGGGGCTTCGTTGGGACTGAAGTTGGGCAAGGCGCAGGCGCCCATTCGTGTCGCGGTCACGGGGCGCACGGTCGGACCGCCGCTGTTCGAAGCTCTCGAATTGCTCGGGCGCGATGCGGTGTTGAAGCGTCTCGACGCCGCGTCGACCACTCTCGGGTGACATGACCATTCCCGCGGACGAGCCGTTGCTTCCGCCGTCGGAGCCGAGCGCCGACGACACGCCGGTCGGGGGACTGGTGATTCCGCAGTGGCGGCGTCGCGTGCGGGTGCCGCGCTGGTGGCGTCGAGGTGGCTGGCGCCGTGTGGTGGGCAGCTTGCTGTGCGTTCTCCTGCTCGGCGTCCTGTACTACGCGATCTCGCTGTTCCAGGTGTGGTCGACCGGTCGCGATCATCAGGACCGTACGGTCGACGCGATCGTGGTGATGGGTGCCGCGCAATACGACGGGCGCCCGTCGCCTCAGTTGCAGGCGCGTCTCGATCACGTGGTCGAGTTGTGGTCCACCGGAATCGCGCGCGTCGTGATCGTCACCGGTGGGAATCAGCCGGGTGATCGCTTCACCGAAGCACAGGCGTCTCGCCGATATCTCGTGAACAAGGGCGTTCCCGAATCGGCGATACTCGCCGAGGACACCGGTCGATCGTCGTGGGAGTCGATCACCAACGTGGCCGATCGTGCATCGGTGTGGGGAGTCGGCTCGGTGCTCATCGTGAGCGATCCGTATCACTGCTTGCGCGTGCGTTTGATGGCCGAAGAACTCGGCCTCACGGCGTACGCATCGGCCACCTCCACGAGCCCCGTGACCGGCTGGTCCGCGGCGCGCGAGCACTTCGTCGAGGCGGCCGGTGTGGCGCTGGGCCGGATCGTGGGCTTCGGCACGCTGGAGGGCTGGATCGGCTGAGCCCGGTGGCTGTCGGCCGGGCCGCCACTACACTTTCGTCGCTCCTTGGGGAGTGGTGTAACTGGCAACACAGCAGATTCTGGTTCTGTTATTCAGGGTTCGATTCCTTGCTCCCCAACCAAGACCGAGAAATTGTCACCGCCCCACCGATAGCGTGAGGGCGCTACTTGCTCCCATCGTCTAGTGGCCTAGGACACCACCCTCTCAAGGTGGCGGCACGGGTTCGAATCCCGTTGGGAGTGCCAGATCTAGCTCGTTTTGACTGAGTGTAAGTTTTCCAGCTCTCGTTCTAGATTTCTCAAGCGAATTCCGAATGCGATTGATGACACTAGTCCGATCGCCCCTCCAGCAATTCCTAATCCTGTCAAGCCAAAATCTGTGGCGCTATGAGACGGTGCGAAAGCAAGAC
>JBEAXP010000067.1:0-6518 GCA_041159745.1 Actinomycetota bacterium
ACACTGTCACCCGATCCGCCGCACCCCGCGACGACGAGCGCGATCCCGACGAGTGAGACGAGGCGAGTGCGCATGATCATCCTTTCCACAGCTATCCGAAATTCGAGGTGACGAGCGCGGCTGTGATGGCCACGACGAGTCCGCCGATGGCGCATTCGGTGAGGCCGGCTCTGACCAATTGTCGACGGCGCGTCGCGAAGCGGGCCGGCTCGTCGGCGATACGACGCAGATTCAGTTGCCGGCTCGTGTTGGCCGCGGCGAGTAGCGCGATGACGAACGCAAGCTTCACCAATAGAACGCGGCCATGGCTTTGCGAGAAGAGGGTAGTGATGCCGCCGTGAAGTCGGAGCATCTGAACCACTCCGGTTGCCACGATCACCGGCACCGCCACGGTCGCCGCCTTTCCGAAGCGACGGAACGACTCGAGAGCGTCACGGTCGTCCACGAGCGGAGCGACCACGAAAACGAGAACGGCGAGACCGCCGAGCCACGCGGCCACCGCCGCGGTGTGGGCGACGTCAGCAGGCACTCCGAGGACTGGCCAGGCTCGCGATCGCGAGTGGCTCGTGTAGGCGAGACCGATGGCGAAGAGTCCGAGCAATCCGATCGACAGCTTCGAGACGCGTACTTCGTCGGCTTCTTCGACGTGGGTGAACGCCACGTACGTAATCGCGACTGCGGCGAGGAGACGCAACGTGGTCATGCCGAGCGCAGTCGAATCGAACGAGTCGCCGAGTTTGCCCGCGGCTCCGATGATCGACGTGCCGTGCACGTCGCCGAGCAACGTGAGCAGCTGGAACAGCGAACCAACGGCGAGAGTTCCTCCGGCGGCGCGGAAGAGAAGTGCGCCGCGCCCGCTGCGCAGCACTCCTTGGGCAACCAGCAGCTCGGACATCACCAGTCCACCGGCCAGCAAGAGAGCGGCGTACACCACGAGTCGGAAGAACCAGCGGATGGGTTCGGGCGCCGGATTGGTTTCGTCGGGGAAGTCGATGGCGGTTGTGGTCGCGGCCAGGTCGGTGGGCGTTGCATCGGGTACGGCAGGAGTACTGGTGATCGCGCCGGCCGAATCAACCGTGAACGCGACTCGTCCGGACACCACGTGGCCGTCCTCGCTCACCAGTTTCCAGCGCAGGCCGACCGGCCCGGACAGTTCGGGTGGGAGCGGGAAGCGGATGATGTTCGCCTGCGCTCCGGCGACGGCGGCTCCGAGGTCGGTGCGCACGCCGTCGGCCGTGATTACTTCGGCGGAGGCTGACTCGAGGGGAACGTCCTTGGTGAACGTGATCACCCACTCGGAGGGAGATGTGGAGAGGACTTCGCCGTCGCTTGGCGTGCTCGAGTCGTACGAGTTGTGTGCGAGCGCCACCTCGGCACCGAATCCGAACATGGTGAGGCCGAGCGCCACGGCAACGACGCGGAGTATCGCAGTGAGCGACCGGAGACGAAGAGTTCGCGAGATGGGGTCAAACGGTAACGAATGCCGGGTACGAATGTCGGTCGGCGGGGTCCGTGTGTGACCGGTGTCAGCAGAATTCGTCGAGTAACTCGCCTACACCGTGCTCCTCGGCCGCGAGAACGGGCCGAATGTGCAGGTTCTCGAGCAGGAGAGTGCCGCGCTCGTTGCCGCCCTGCAGATCGCTCGTGATCACTTGGGCTGTGCACAACTGCAGCAGGCTCCGCTTGTAATCGAGATAGCAGCGATCGAACGAATAGTTCTTCACGCCGAGCGACACGACTTTGTCGTAGTACGACCGAAGCAGGTCCATCTCGCAAGTGCGGCGGAGTTCGGGTGACAGCGAACCGGTCACGAGATTCGCGACGTCCCACGGTCCCATGTGCCGGGTGGAGAGTTGGAAGTCGATCATCGTGACGACGTCGTCTCCCGCCGAGCCACCGAACAAGTAGTTCTCGGCGCGGCAGTCGGTGTGCGTGAAGGTGAGGTGATCGAGTGCGGCGAGGTGGTCGAGCAGGTTCGGGTATTCGTTGCACGCGCGTTCGATCACGTCCATGAATGCCGGCGACACCCGATCGGCGAACTTGGTGCGGAACTCGGGCAGTCGCGCCAGCGCCATATCGCGACCCGACTTGTAGAGCGGGTTGTTCATCGGCGGCAGCCAGGTCATGCTCTCGAGATCAGGGGAGTCCCAGAAACGGGCGTGCAGCGTGGCCACCACGTCGAGAATGCGACGCGTTTCGTCGATCGTGATGCCGCTGATCTGATCGGGGCAACGCGCACCGACGATTTCCTCGATGAGAAGGATGAAGGGCAGGCCGTTCGCGCCGGAGTCGGCGTAGTAGGGATGCGGCACTCGAATGTTGAGCGACGTGGCGACCTCTTTGTAGAAGTTGATCTCGCGCAAGTAGAAGCCCATCACTTCTCCAAGGAACCGGTTCTCGGGAGCGGGTGACTGGCACTTGGCGATCATCGTGGCCGGTCCGGTTTCACCAGGGGCGTACGTGATGTGGAGTCGCGCGAGCTCGCCGAGGATGCCGACGCCTTCACCGAGGCGTTCGGCACGGAAGTCGGAGATCCGTCCGACGGCCGGGGTGTCGGCCAGAACTTCGTTCAACCAATCGGTGGAGATGTTGGCGATTTGCTCGGGAATCATCGGCATTCCGCGAGCGTAGGTCGGCCCGACACCGGGCATCCCATGGGCGAGAAAACCGGCAAATTTGCCGGGGTTTCGCACCCATACGGGGTGTTGGTTGCTCGGTCATACTGGGTGGGTGATCCGTCTGCGTCAGATCTGCCTCGTGGCCCGCGAGCGCGACACGGTCGTCGACGACCTCTGCGCCGTGTTCGGCCTCCGAGTCGGGTACAACGATCCGCACATCCACCGACTGGGCTTGCACAACGCGGTGATTCCGGTGGGTGATCAGTTCCTCGAAGTGGTCGCGCCGATCACCCAGAACACGACGGCCGAGCGCTACCTCACCAAGCGCGGCGGCGATGGCGGATACATGCTCATCTTCCAGACCGACGATTTCGCATCGCATCGCACCCGCGTCGACGAAATGGGAATCCGCATCGTCGCCGACTACAGCGCCCCCGGGTACACCGACATGCAGTTGCATCCGGCCGACACCGGCGGCACGTTCGTCGAGATCGACGAGCAGACGCCTCCCGACGATTGGCATCCGGCCGGGCCCGACTGGCGCGCCGCTGTCGACACTTCGGTCTCGGTGCGCCTCGGTCAGGCCGACGTCGGCTGTCTCGATCCTGAAGCGGTGTCGGCGCGGTGGGGGCGGCTCATGGACCTGCCGGTCACCATCGGCCGCAACTGCGGCATGCACAAGGTGCGCCCGGTCGACTTCTGCGTGCGCTTCACGCCGGCCGGTTCACGCGGCGAGGGGCTCGACGCGGTCGACATCGTCGTGCACGATCCGGCCGAGGTGCTGAGGCGGGCCCGCGAGCGCGGGCTCTCGATCGACGATCAGGCGATCACGATCGGCGGAGTTTGCTTCAACCTCGTCGCGGCCTGATTCATGGGCGTCAGACATGCCAGAAGTGGCATGGTTTCGCGCCCATTCGGGCCAGGGTGGGTCAGGTGCGGGTGAGGACGGGGAGGATGCGCGGGCCGCGCACTTGACCGTTCGCCCACGTGACCTTCTTGTTCGGATCCAACGAGTACGTCGGGAACGCGCGCAGCCACTCCTGGAACGCCACGATCATCTCCAGCCGCGCCAGGTTCGAACCCGCGCACCGGTGAATGCCCAAGCCGAACGCCACGTGGCGGTTGTTCTTGCGATCGAGGATGAACTCGTCGGCGCGCTCGAACTCCTTCGGATCGTGGTTGGCGGCCGGGAACGTCACGAGCGTCTGATCGCCGGCGTGCATGGGGCATCCCGACACTTCGACGTCGTTGATGACCTTGCGGGCCATCGTGACCGGGGCGTAGTAGCGCAGCACCTCCTCGGTGGCTTCCGACCACAGGTCGTGCTCGTTCGGAACCGCGATCAACTGCTGCACCTGATCGTTGTGCTGCGCGAAGTGCCACAGGCCCGAACCGATCGCACTCCATGTGGTGTCGATACCGGCCACGATCTGCAAACGGATGTAGCCGACCTTGATGTCCCAGTCGACGTCCTGGCCGTCGATCTGAGCGTTGGCAACCACTGTCAACAAGTCGTCCTGCGGATTCTTCAGTCGATCCTTCAGCAGCACGTCGATGTACTCGGTCATCTCGGTCGCCACTTGCAAGCGGATGGCATTGTCCTTCGGCGCCAACTGGAAGTTCTTGTAGATCCAGTCGCGGAAGAGGTCGCCGTCCTCCTCGGGAAGACCGGTGATGATGCAGATTCCGTGCACGGGGATGTGCTGGCTGTACTGCTCGGCGGCGTCGGCCGTGGGCGAGTCTCCGATGTCGGCGATGAGCCGGCGGCAGAACGCGCGCATCTCCGGTTCGATGGCCGCCACGGCCTTCGGATTGAAGGCCGGCAGGATGAGTCGGCGATGCCCGTGGTGATCGGGCGGGTCGCTGGTGATCGGCGGAGCCGGACGGCGCGGTGCATCGGGTCGCGACACGTTCACCCAGATCGACGAGAAGTTGTCGGTGTCGTTCGCGATCTGACGAACGGCTTCCATCGTCACGGGCATGAACGCGCGGCCGTAGCGCTCGGTGCTCGCCACCGGGCACTGCTCGCGCACGTCGTTCCAGATGCTGATGGCGTTCTCGCCCCAGCCGTCGTCGAGCCAGTCCCAGTCGGTCACCCAACTCTTGACCGGCTCCCAGTCGATTCGCTCGCCCCCGTAGGTCATGGCCAACCCCCTGTGGGAAGCCTAGATCGGCCTGCCCCGCCTGCTTCACCGAGAGTTCACTTCGACGGCCCGAACCGGCCCGGTCGGTCCGTCGTATCCTGGGCATGAAGTTCTTGTCGGGAGGTTCGTTGATGGCACGGGTGCAATTGGCTCTGAACGTGGGAGACCTCGACGCGGCCATCGACCACTACACCAAGATGTTCGGCGTCGGCCCGGCCAAGGTTCGCGAGGGCTACGCCAACTTCGCCATCGAGAATCCGCCGCTCAAGTTGGTGCTCATCGCCGGCCACGGCCAGCCCGGCACGATGAACCACGTGGGCGTCGAACTCGAATCGCCCGAACTGGTTGCTTCCAAGATCGACGACGCGCGGGCCCAGGGTTTCGACATCGACGTGCACGAGAGCGAGACCTGCTGCTTCGCGGTGCAGGACAAGGTGTGGATCAACTCCGGCGAAGTTCCGTGGGAGTGGTACACGGTTCTCGAGGACGCACCCAACGACACGTCGCTCGCCACCTCCACTGTCAACCTCGGCAAGAAGCCTCTCCTCGTGGTCGAGAGCAGTGGCAACGCTTGCGGCCCCGACACCTGCTGCTGAATCACCCGTGCTTCTGAAGCGTCATCTCGCCGAGTTCCTCGGTACCGCCCTGCTCGTGATGGCTGTGGTGGGCTCGGGAATCATGGCGACCAACCTCACCGACGACGTCGGTGTTCAGTTGCTGGCCAACGCGATTGCGACGGGTGGCGCGTTGCTCGGTCTCATCACGATCTTCGGTCCGATCTCGGGCGCGTCCTTCAACCCGGTGGTCACTCTCGTCGGCTACGTGCTCGATCGAGATTCCACGCCGATGCGCGCGATCGCCGACATCGTCGCGCAGTTCGCCGGTGCCGTCGCCGGCTGCTGGATCGCGAACGCGATGTTCGGACACCCGCTGTTCGAAACATCCTCGAAGATCCGAACGGGCGGGCCGCAGTGGTTCTCCGAGGCGGTGGCCGTTGTCGGATTGCTGCTCATCATCCGCGGCGGTATCGCCGCCAAGGCCAACGTGGCCGCGCTCGTGGCGGCCTGGATCACCGGCGCCTACTGGTTCACGTCGTCCACCAGCATCGCCAATCCGGCGGTTGGCTTCGGCCGCATGTTCTCCGATTCGTTCGCGGGCATCGCTCCCGAGTCGTGGCCGATGTTCGCGATCATGCAACTGATCGGCGGCGTCGTCGCGTTCGGACTGTGCCGAGTTCTGTTCGACGCCCGCGACTGATGGCCGGCGTCCTCTTCCTCTGCATTCACAATGCGGGCCGCTCGCAGATGGCGGCCGGCTTCGCGCGCTCGATCGGCGGCGGGCGGGTCGACGTCTTCTCGGGCGGATCCGAACCGGCCGAGCACGTGAATCCGATGGCGGTGGAGGCGATGCGCGAAGTCGGCATCGACGTCGCGGGATTCACGCCGCAGAAGTTCACCGACGAGTTGCTTCACCGCGTCGACGTCGTGGTCACGATGGGCTGCGGCGACACCTGTCCGTACGTGCCGGGCAAGCGCTACATCGACTGGCCTCTCGACGACCCGAAGGGTCAGCCTCTCGAGGTGGTGCGGCGGATCCGCGACGACATCCGAAGTCGAGTGGAAGCCCTGGTCGCCGAACTGACGCGCTAGAGCCCCCGGCCGGGCGCACACACCCCGGTAGTACTTTCGTTCATGTGTCCATGAAGAACGAACGCGCCAAACGAGAGACCCGGCGCCGATTCGAGCAGTGGGCCCGC
>JBEAXP010000131.1:0-2739 GCA_041159745.1 Actinomycetota bacterium
CGCCTTCACCAAGGGCGGCTTCGCCGATCTGTCGCGGGTCCACGCCTGGACGCAGGAATTCGTCGGCTCGAGCCCGGAAGGCCAGCGCTACGAACAACTGGCCACCGAGATCGATCGCGCGTTGCGCTTCATGCGCGCCTGCGGCGTCGACACCGAGAACAACTCCTCTCTGCACGAAGTCGACGTGTTCACGAGCCACGAAGCCCTTCTGCTCGGTTACGAAGAAGCGCTCACACGGCAGGACTCCCTCACCGGCGGCTGGTACGACTGCTCGGCCCACATGCTCTGGATCGGCGAGCGCACGCGTCAACTCGACGGTGCCCACATCGAGTTCCTCCGCGGCGTCGGCAACCCCATCGGTTGCAAGATCGGCGCCAGCACCTCGGTCGACTTCGTCCTCGAGTTGTGTCAGGCGCTCAACCCGGCCCGCGTGCCCGGTCGCCTGACGCTCATCAGTCGAATGGGCGCCGACAAGGTCGAGACGGCACTCCGTCCGCTGTTGCGGGCCGTCACCGATGCCGGCCATCCGGTGGTGTGGGCCTGCGACCCCATGCACGCCAACACGTTCACCTCGTCGTCGGGTTTGAAGACGCGTCACTTCGACGACATCATCCGCGAGATCGCCGGATTCGTGAACGCGCACCGCGCCGAAGGCACGTGGCCCGGCGGAATTCACGTCGAGCTCACCGGTGACAACGTCACCGAATGCCTGGGCGGCGCCGATGACCTCACGGTCGAAGATCTCGACCATCGCTACCAGACGATGTGCGATCCACGACTCAACGCCCGCCAAGGTCTCGACCTGGCGTTCGGCGTGGCCGAGCTCATCCGCTCGTCGGGCTTTGCCTGATCGCCTGCTCGACGTCGTCAGCACCTGGCCCGTCCCCCACGCGTCGGCCGCCGTGCTGCGCAACGGGTCGGTGGCCGCGCGTTGCGGCGACTCGGAGTTCCCGTATCGCTTGGCTTCGCTGTCCAAGATGATCACCGCCTGGGCCACGCTCATCGCGTGCGAGGAAGGCGTGGTCTCGCTCGACGACGAAGTGGGCCCGGCCACGCTGCGCCACCTTCTCGCCCATGCGGCCGGATACGGCTTCGACGGTGAGACCCCCATCATGGGCCCGGGCAAGCGGCGCATCTACTCGAACACCGGTATCGAAACCGCGGCCGCCCACGTGGCGAAGCAGGCCGACATGCCCTTCGATCGCTACCTGCGCGAAGCCGTGTTCGAGCCGCTCGGAATGACGTCGTCGGAGTTGCGCGGCTCGGCGGCGTTCGCGGTCTGGAGCACCCTCGACGACACCTGTCGCTTCCTGTCCGAACTCATGCGACCGACTCTGGTGTCGGCCGACACCGCTCGCGACGCGACCACGGTTCAGTTCCCCGAACTCGGTGGCGTCGTGCCGGGCCTCGGTTCGTTCAGGCCGTGCCCGTGGGGACTCGGCATCGAAATCAGGGGCGAGAAGTGGCCGCACTGGACCGGCTCTCGAAACTCGCCGCGAACGTTCGGGCACTTCGGCGGAAGCGGAACCATGGCCTGGGTCGATCCCGCGATCGACGTCGGACTCGTCGCTCTGACCGATCGCGATTTCGACCAGTGGCCCGCCGAAGCGTTGGCGGCGTGGTCGAGTCTGAGCGACGCCGTGGTCGACTGGGCGAGGTCGTGACATGACTTCCACTCGCGCCACCGAGCGCGTTCTTCTCGCTTCCGCATTCATGTTGTCGGCGAGCAACAGCGTGGTCTTCGCCCTCATGGGCAATCTGCAGGACGAGTTCGGCTTCGGAGCCGCCGGGCTCGGATTCATCGCTGCCGCTGGCTTCCTCGCGTCGTTCATCATGCAGGTGGTCGTCGCGCCGTTCGCCGATCGCGGCCACGCCAAGTTGCTGATGATCCTCGGGCCGGTGTTGGCGATCATCGGCAACGCGACGTTCGCGACCGGATCGAGCCTCGCCCAATTCGTGATCGCCCGCGCGATCGCCGGCTCGGCCACCGGCTGCTTCTATCCCCCGGCTCGCGCGCTGATGGCCAACCTCCGGACCGAGGGGCAATCCGAACGTCTGGGCGCGATGGCCGGAATCGACCTGGCTGGTTTCGTCACCGGCCCGGTGATCGGCGGACTGCTCGTCGGTCCGCTCGGTCTGCGCTGGCCGTTCGTGATCTTCTCGATCGCCGCTGGCATCTCGTTCTTCCTGGTGTCCACGCGTCCGTTGCCCGAGTTGCCGCGTGCCGCCGAACGCGCCGGTCTGCCGTTCGGCTTGTTGCGCGACCGGAACGTACTCGTGCCGATCCTGCTGTTGGTCGCTCTCGCGCTCCCGGTCGGGTTGTACGACTCGCTGTGGGATCGGTTCCTCACCGACCTCGGCGCGTCCGACGCCTTGGTCGGCTTGTCATTGGGTGCGTACGCGATTCCGTTCGTGGCGTTGTCCCGTTTCGGTGGCCGCCTCGCCGATCGACGCGGTCACTTGCTCGTGGCGTACAGCGGGATCTTCGTGGTCGCCCCGTTCACCGTGTTGTACGGGCAGTTCACGGCGTTGTGGATTCCGATCGCGCTGGGCACGATCGAGTCGTGTGCGCAAGCGTGCTCGGCACCAGCCGCGGCAGGTCTACTGGCCCGCAATGCACCGGCCGGACGAGCCGCAGCGGCCCAGGGGTTGGCCGGTGCGTGCAATCAATTGGTTGCCGCGGTGGTGGCGCTCCTGGCGACGTGGGGGTACGGACTCGTCTCCCCGAACGTGCTGTTC
>JBEAXP010000197.1:0-4141 GCA_041159745.1 Actinomycetota bacterium
AAGAGATCCAGAAGCGGCTGCAAGCGGAGTTCGACTCGAAGTTCCCTCATCCGATCGAGTTGACCGAGGCTTGGCACGAGGACAACAACTTCGGCCTCCACCGATGGAGTCGGTTCGAACGTATCGACGAGTGACCGCCTTGTCGGAGGTCAGACGAGTGCGTCGTCGTTGATGTACAGAACCACGGTGTCGACGTCTCGCAAGGAGTCCACGAGGCTGAAAATTTCGCCGTTGCGGTAGGCGGCCACGTAGCACGAGGTCTTGCCCAAGAAGACCGAGCAGAGACCCTGCTCAGTCGATGTTCCGACCCACACCTCGAGGAAGTCGGCGATGGTCGGCACCTCGGGATTCGTGGTGTCGTTCTCGATGTGCAAAATGCCGGTGAGATCGTGAGTATGAATCGGCGCGGCCGTGAGAGTGTCGAAGTCGACTCCGGTCTGCGGGATCACCTGAGTGACCCCATTCACCTGCACATAGAGCTGCACGTGTATGTGAACGTCGATGTTGTCGACGTCGAGGACGTACAGCCCGGCGCGCTCGATCTGCTCGAGCACCTGATCCTTCGTGGTCGGGTCGATGGCTTCGGCGGCGCCGGCGATAGTGGTGGACGCATCGGGAGTGCCGTGGTTCATGGCTGCGTGCGAGCCGGACATCGACTCGGATGTCGGGCCGGAGTTCGCCGTCGCGACCACGACACAGGCCACCAGGAATGCGGTCGCCGCGAGCGGAGTTCGGGATCGGCGCTCTGTCACGCCCCGTGCTTACCTGGTCCTGCGTCCGCGTGCGGAGTCGTGGCGACCACGGCTCGATGACGTTCGGCTCGATGACGCGGAGCCCGAGCGCTGACGTGGTCCCGAGTCTCGACTGCCGGCCGCTGCTCGTTGGGGCTTGCGTCGACTCTGGTTGGGGGCGCCCGACTTCGGGCCGGCGTTCTCGCCCGACGGCGGCTGGATCGGACGCGGACTGCGGCGCCGTTCGCCGGGGGCGATGTCGCGGAGGACGGGAGACGACACCGTTGCGGTCGTGATGGTGGGGCGGATGCCGGCCTTGCGCATGAGGTTCATGACCTCGCCGCGCTGAGAGTCGAGAGCGAGTGTGACAACCACGCCTTCGTTGCCGGCGCGGGCGGTGCGGCCACTGCGATGGAGGTAGGCCTTGTGCTCGATCGGCGGGTCGGCGTGGACGACGAGTGCGACGTCGTCGACGTGAATGCCTCGAGCGGCGATGTCGGTGGCAACCAGCGCCGTGACACTGCCGTCGGCGAACGCACTGAGGTTTCGGGTGCGGGCCGACTGCGAGAGGTTGCCGTGCATCTCGACCGCGGCCACGCCGTTGGTGTTGAGGGTGCGGGTCAACTGCTTGGCGCGATGCTTCGTGCGGGTGAAGAAGATCGTGCGACCGGGAGCGGATGCGAGGTCGATGATGACGGGCAGACGATCGCCGTCACCGAGGTGCAGGACGTGGTGAGTCATGGTCGACACCGGCGACTGCTCGGAGTCGACCGAATGGGTGACGGGGTCGTGGAGGTAGCGCTTGACGAGCACCGCGACTCCGTTGTCGAGCGTGGCCGAGAACAGCATGTGCTGGGCGTCGGTGGGAACCTGATCGAGGAGTCGCTTCACGCCGGGCAGGAAGCCGAGGTCGGCCATGTGATCGGCTTCGTCGAGAACGCTCACCTGGACGCGGTCGAGGCGACAATGCCGCTGTTCGATCAAGTCCTCGAGGCGGCCCGGGCAGGCGATCACGATGTCGACACCGCGGCGCAGTGCGTCGACCTGCGGACCTTGGCCGACTCCGCCGAACACGGTGGTCGTGTACATGCGCATGGCCTTGGCCAGAGGTGCGATGGTGCGGTCGATCTGGAGTGCGAGTTCGCGCGTCGGGGCGAGGATGATCGCCCGCGGACGGCCCGGAACACGCTTTTGAGGATTGGCGGCGAGACGGCCGATCACGGCCAAGCCGAATGCGAGCGTCTTGCCCGATCCGGTGCGGCCGCGGCCGAGAACGTCACGTCCGGCGAGTGTGTCGGGGAGCGTGGACGACTGAATCGGGAAGGGTTCGTCGATGCCGTCGGCCGCCAGAAGTTGGCACAGCTCGCGGGGCACGCCGAGGTCGGCGAAGGACATGGAAGTGGTGGCGGGGGCCAAGTGGGGGATCTCTCTGTGAAGTCCGCTGTGCAGACAGCGACCCAGAGGGACGTGGCCAGCGGTGCAGCGCCCGAAATGGCGCAACGAGAAGAGACTACCGACCAATCGTCGTGAAAGTCGCCGATGCTCGAAGTTTCTCGAATGAGGTGGGAGCGTCGTCGAAGTTCGATCGCTTCAAGATCCTCATAGATCCGTACTCGGTTCGGTCCGTTTCGTACTCGACGCACCTTCGCGACGCGGGAATCCCGGACGGTGAGCGGAGCATTCAAGGATGACTCATCGTCTCCAACCCCGATGGTGGGTCGTTGGCGTGGTCGTTCTGTTCGTGCTCTCGTGGTTGTTCTCGGGTTGCGGAACCGTTCGAACCCACTCCGCGGATCGACTCGCCCAGTCTCTGCTCACGGCTGATGATCTGTCGGGAGAGTGGACCATCGACCCGGGTCCCGATGACGGCGGGCTCGACCCATCGGGAGTGGTGACCGACGAACAACGTGGATTGCTTCCGTCGATCGACTTCTGCGAGGAGGCGAGTCGTGACGCGAAGAACGCCATCGACGACCTGCGTTGGGAAGCGTTCCGACAGCTCGATCGAACCGTTGACGACCCGATCGATCCACCGTTCGATCGCGAGGGGCACATCGTGTTCGTGCAGGAGTTCCTGATGTCGGGTCTGTCGAGCCAATTGTCGCTGCTCATCGGTCGACTGCGCGAAGGTTTCGTCTCCTGTTTGGGTGACATTCCCGCTGGAGAGGAAGGGCCGGGGACCGCGGTGCAAGTGTCGCTCGATGGCGTGGCCGACGAGGGTGTGGCTGTTCTCTATCGCATCGAGGAGGCCGGAGGCGGTGGGATGTGGAACGTGTACAGCGCGATCGCACGCAAGGATTCGGCGCTCGTAGGCCTGACCCTGGCCGATGTCTACCTCGGTGAACTCAAGCCGCTCGTTGGTGAGGAGTTGTTGCGCGAGATTCTCGACACCGCACTCGCCAAACTGCCCTGACGATTCGGCTCGCGGGGTCGCTCACCCGAAGATGTGGCGCAGACCGCGAGAAATCGCCGGTGTCTGCACGGTGACGTGGTGTTCATCCGGAAACGTGAGCGCCAACGTCGAGGCGCCGGCCGCCGAGGCCAAAGCACCGAAGCGCTCGGCGTTTCGTACCATCGCCGCCATCTTGCGCTGGGCATCGTTGGCGAAGCGTTGCGGATAGACGAGGGCCACGTCGCCTTCTTCGTGCTCGCCAGCGCAGACGAACACGCGTTGCGTCGCCGGCCGCGCACCGAAGGGCCGTTCGAGGATCGATGCGTGGTGCCACCACAGCGACGGCGTGATCGCGAGCAGATGGGGGAAGAGATCGGGTCGTTCGAGCCAAGCCCACGATGCGAAGAGCCCCGACAGCGACCAGCCGCAGATCGCGACCTCCCCCAATTCCGAACCGGTCGCGTTCAAACGACTGGCGACCTGCGGCATGACCAGTTGTTCGAGTGAATCGAGGAATTGAGGTGCGCCACCAGTCCCCATCGACGCCATCGGGTTGTCGGCGTCGAACGGCCCGGTGAGCCGCCACTCCTGCGGTGTGAAGTCGCGGAAGCGGCTGGTCAGATAGCGGAGCGGATCGGATTCGTCGCGCATGACGCCGACCACCGTGACCGGTGGGAAGTCGCCCAATGTCACGAGATTGAGGGTGCGCGCGAATTCGACCGCGGTGAGGAACATGAAGTCGCCGTCGAGAACGACGAGAGTGGGAACCGGTTCGTTCTTGCCGCGAGGAGGGAGGGCCAAGTTGATTCGAAGTCCGGCCTCGCCGTTGGCGGACGGTATGGTCCACGACTCGCTGGCGGAGAGAGTGAATTCATTGCTCATCGGCGAAGACTCTGCCACGGCGGCGGCAGTTGGTCGTGTAGTTGATTGAGCAATACAGTAAGTTCCGGTAGGTGCCGTCGCGGTGACGGCTCGAGGGGTCGTCGATGTTCGCAGTCGTTCCGTGCAAGTTGCCCGT
>JBEAXP010000036.1:0-5048 GCA_041159745.1 Actinomycetota bacterium
CGGGTTCCGTTGGGATCCCGGGTGGCCACGACCACCATACGGGCGTTGTCGTCGGTGCAGTAGCCGTGCGAAAACCGCGGTCGAGGACCCTTCGCATGTTCGAGGAGACCCCAATCATCGGAGAGATTGACGAGATGACGGAACGAGTAATCGTTCATGCCGATTGCGCGATCGGGACCGGGGCCGACTGGGTCAGATCGAGTGCGAGCTCGGTATAGCGCTGCGCCACGTTCGGCCAACTGTGCAGTGGGGCGAGTTGGGTGGCGACCGATCGCATCGCGGCTGCGACATTCGGACGAGTGACCACCATGCGGAGCGCATCGGCGATGGCAACGGGATCCTTGTGCGGCACGAGGACGCCAGCCCCCGACCGAAGCAATTCGACCGAGTGGGGAAACGTGGTGGAGATCACCGGGGTTCCGGCGGCCACCGCATCGACGAGAACCCCGGAGGTGATCTGGTCGGACGAGTCGTAGGGGAGAACCACGGCGTGACTCGAGCACACGAGCTCGAGAAGTTCGGGAACCGATCGGTAGGTCTCGTCGAAGATCACCCGGTCGGCCACACCGTGTCGACGGGCCCGCTCCATCAGCGATTCGCGATACGCCTCGCCGTCTCGGGCGGCAACTTTGGGGTGGGTCCGTCCGGCCACGACGTAGCGAATCGGGGGGACGACATCCGAGACCGCGGCAAGAGCATCGATCACCCACTCGATGCCCTTGCCGGGTCCCAGAAGTCCCCACGTCAGCACGGTGGGATTCCGTGGTGACGGAGGTGCGACTGGCGGGGGGAGAGTCGCACCGTGGGGAATCGTGGTCACACCCTGCGGGTGGACCGAGTACTGCGAGAGAAGTCGCTCGCGAGCGGCCATGGTCATGGTCACCGAGCGGTCGGAGCGGGCGATCACTCCCTCGAGCACCTTGGACTGGTGAGCAGAGGGGTGCAAGGGGATCGTGTGCAGAGTGGTGATGACCGGGACATCGACGCGATCGAGGAGCCGTAGGACATCGTCACCGTCGTGTCCGCCGAAGATGCCGTACTCGTGCTGCAGGACGACGCAGTCGAACGTGTTGAGAACGGCGGCGGCGTCGGCGATCGATTCGGTGTCGCCGTTGATGAGGCCTCCAACCACACGATGATCCGAGGTGGACACGCCGTCGGAGTCGCATCGGACGATCCCGATGTCACTCACACCGACGGTTTCGAAACCGCGAGCGAGTGCGGCGGCGAACGTGGCCAGTCCGCAGGCCGTGGGCGGAAACGTGCTCACGATGCCGATGCTGGGCAGCCGACCCGAGGACGGATGGAAGCGGGTGTCGCTCATTGTCGATGTCATCGCTTGCTCGGCCGATCTTCGGGGCGGATCGCGAGGATGACGAGCCCACCGACGGCGAAGCACACCAGCGCGAGACCGAGCAGAGTGAGTGATGATTGGCTCGAACCGGTCGCCGGGAGAACGTCGGCGACCCCGGCGGGAATCACCACGTCGGGGTCGTCCGGCCCGTCGCTGTCCTCATTGGGCGGAATGGTGCGAGTCGACTCGGACCCTTGGGTGACCTCGGGAATCTGAGTGGGGAAGAAGATGACGCCGGGTGTGGTCGTGGTGGTGGTTCCAGGTGTTGTTGTGGTGGTGCCCGGCGTGGTTGTTGTGGTGGTGGTTCCGGGTGTGGTCGTGGTGGTGGTTCCGGGTGTGGTCGTGGTGGTGGTTCCAGGTGTCGTTGTCGTCGTGGTCACCGGCGGATCGACTGCCGTGGCGCTCATGGACAGGTCCTGGTTGCCGGCACTGCAGTTGGAAGCGTCGGAGCATCGGAAGTCGGTGATGCGCATGTGGTACGGAGAACCTTCGAGAGCCGAGGCCGACTTGCCGAGACCCCAGTCCGACTGGGTGGCCACATGACCTCCCCACGCCAGAACGACCGTCGGTGACGATGCGGTGATGTAGAGCTCGAGTGACGTCTGACTTGAGCCCGTGTAGGCGCCGGTGAGCAGATACGCCGATGGGTTCGCGCCGATGGTGCAGGTCGAACCGGCGCAGAGGTTGCCGATGTTGTTCACCGATGAGCCCGAACCGGCGAATGCACCTCCCCAGAGGTGGAACGCCTGGCCGCCCAGCGGGGTCACCCCGCCGGAAACCACATTGGGGTCGGACGGAATTCCGAGGGTCGCCGGACCCGACCCGCACGAAACGCCCGCGCACGGATCGGCGGCCGACTCGGTGTGATCGAAGTCGGTGAGGTAGTCGAGGGCGTGGTGGGTCGATTCGGTCGAGTCCCACTCGACTCGGATCGCGTAGGTCTCGCCGGCCGCCAGGCCCGAGATGATGGCGCGATACGGGACCGAGTTGCCTTCGGGGTACGAGGAGTTGTTCCGATTGAGGTTGCCGGTGATCCAATTCGACGGGCTCGCGGTGTCACACGTGGAGTTCCCGTTGGCGCACTGCTCGATCGATGCCGATGCTTTCGGTTGTCCGGAAGCGTCGCGTTTTGACAGCGCGAACCCCAGTAAACCGATGGCGGACACGACAACGACGGTGCTGATGCGCAGCCCCGTTCGCTTGGTCCGATTGCTCGTTGAACTCATCGACTGACCGACCGGTTGCATCCCGCTTCATCTCCTCGTTCGAGTTGTTGTGCGGGCGAATGTAAGAGCGAGACGATCACTCGACGTGATGAATCAGTACCGCGAGCACTCGTCACGCGAGTGAGTGAGACGTGTACTCGGATGAACTTCGGGGGGGGGGGCGATTCAGTGTTCGTTAATCGTGACGACAACAGTCGATCACGCGTGCGAGGTATAGCAGTACCTAAAGTGATGCGAATCGTTCATCTGCGATATCGATGCGTTCGAAAGTCGGTAGACATCCGTTCTCACGAGTCGATCGATTCGTGATCACTGCTGAGGAGGAGGAAGCGTGGTTTCAGTTCTGGTATGCGACGATCAAGAGTTGGTTCGAGATGCTCTTCGAGTCGTGCTGTCAGAGGACGACGAGATCGAAATTCGCCTTGCGGCGTCGGGTGTTTCTGACGCCGTGACGGCGTTGGACACCGACGGTGTCGACGTGGCCGTGATCGATGTGCGACTGCCCGAGGAGAGTGGACTTTCGATTGCCGATTGGATCCGTGATCATCGTCCGTCGACCAAGGTCGTGCTCATCTCGGTTCGTGTGACCGATGAGTTGCTCGTCGAATCCGCTTCGCTCGGAGTGGCCGCGGTGGTCGACAAGTCGATTGGCGTGGTCGAGCTGTCCCGGATCGTGCGCGAAGTGTCAGCCGGACGCAATTTCCTGACCCGTGACGTCGTACGGGCCGCCCAGTCACGCCTCGAAACGCGGGGTTTCGCTCGCTTGGCCAATCTCGGGGATGTCGACCGGGAGATCATGAGGCTCATCGCCCAAGGTCTGTCCGATCGAGAGATCGCGTCGAAGGTCTACCTCAGCCCGCAGACGGTCCGGAACCGGGTGAGCCGGCTGCTCACGCACCTCGGACGCGAGAACCGCACGCAGTTGGCGCTCATGGTGGCCGAGTTCGACGACTTGAATCGCCGTTTCAGCCATTGAGCAGAACGGTGAGTCGCTCGATGAAGTCATCGAGCAGTGCGTCGGGCGTTGCACGCCTCTCGGAAAGGTCGAGTTCGATTCGTGACGCTTCCCGTCCGAGCTCGCTGAATCCGAAGAGGCCGAGAGTGCCGGCCAGTCGGTGAGCGGACTCCCGGGCGCGATCGGCATCGACCAGACCTCGTCGATAATCACCGATCACATCGACTTGCACGAGGAGACTGTGGCGCCGATCGCGAAAGAGCAGTGTGAGTTCGTAAGCGAGTCGATCCTCGCGCGACACAATCAGCCTTCCACGATGCGGCAGAGGGCCTCCACGAGGCCCTGCGGGTCGAACGGTTTGGTGATCACGTCCGAGGCGCCGAGACCGAACAGAAAGGCCGAATCGGACGCCTGAGCCTTGGCCGTGAGGAAGGCGATCGGTGTTCGAAAGTCGGGGTTCTGGTTTCGGATCGCCTGAAGAGTCGCCGGACCGTCCAGGTGGGGCATCATCACGTCGAGGACGATCAGGTCGAACTCGCGCTGTCGCACGAAGTCGATCGCTTCCTGCCCGGATGACGCCATCGTCACTTCACAATCTCCGTAAGCCCGGATGGAGAGGTCGACGATCGTGCGGATGTTCTCGTCGTCGTCCACCACGAGCACGTTCCGAACAGCCGAACTCACGACGCGATCCGATCGACCAGTTCGGCGCCCTCGATGGGAAGAGAGAAGCGGAACGCGGCGCCACCCCCGTCGCGAGGCTCGGCCCAGATCTGTCCGCCGTGCTTCTCGATGATCGATCGGCAGATGGAGAGGCCCATACCGGTGCCGCCCGGGTGGTCGGCGAAGCTCGATTGAAAGAAGGGTTCGAAGATGTCGTCCAATTCACCTTGGTGAAGTCCCCGGCCCCGGTCGAGCACCGAGACGGTGACCGCACCCTCCGAGCACTGCGTCTCGACGCTGATGATGCAGTCGGGTGGAGAGAACTTGATGGCGTTGTGAACCAGGTTGCTCAGAACCTGCACGATCTTGTCACGAGCCATCGGGACGTCGACCGAGTCCACCTCCAGTAGGAGTCGAATCATTCGATCGGCGGCGAGCGGCTTCATCAATCGCTCGACCTCTTTCACCACTTCGGCGAGGTCGTCGATTTGCAACAAGAGAGTGTCGGGGGCTCGGGAATTCAGCCGCTCGAAGTCGAGGTACTCGTTCACGAGTCGCAAGAGTCGGTCGGAGCTGGTGCGGGCGATGGAGGACAGCCGCGCGGCCTCTGGCGACAGACCCGTGATCGTCCCGGAGTCGAGCAAGGCCAACGAAGCGTGGAGAGAAGTGAGGGGTGTGCGTATCTCGTGGCTCACCGCGGTGAGCATTCGGGTCTTCATTCGCAATACACCCACCTCCTCGGTGACGTCGCGCAGGGTGAGGACCCACGACACGTTCGAGAAGTCGAGACAGGTTCCGATCACGCGAATCGTGCGCGGAGGACTCGCCGTCTCGTCGAGGAGGTCGAAAG
>JBEAXP010000047.1:0-4124 GCA_041159745.1 Actinomycetota bacterium
GTCTACGCCACCGGCTTCGACGCCATGACCGGCGCGATCGTCAATGTCGACATCACCGGCAAGAACGGCGTCACGCTCAAGAACAAGTGGGAGTACGGGCCGCTCACGTACCTCGGTCTCACCAGCGTCGGCTTCCCGAACTTCTACATGATCACCGGTCCGGGCAGCCCGTCGGTGCTCTCGAACATGATGGTGTCGATCGAGCAGCACGTGGAGTGGATCCGCGACACGCTCGTCGACCTGCGCGACGCGGGCTTCGACACCATCGAGCCGACGCCGGTGGCCGAAGAGGGTTGGCGCGTGCATTGCACCGACTGCGCCGACATCACGCTCTTCCAGGACACGAATTCTTGGTACATGGGAGCCAACGTTCCCGGCAAGCCGCGCGTCCTCTTCCCGTACATCGGCGGGGTGGGTCGCTATCGCCAGACGTGCGACGAGGTTCGCGCTCGCGGCTATCTCGGTTTCGAACTGGGCGGCTCGGGCAAGAAGCAGTGCAACGACGGCATCGTGCGTCGGGTGCAGCCCGACGTCGACATGGTGCTCGACATGATGTCGCAGATGGGACTGCCGCCCATCGAGTCGATGTCGCCGGTGGAGGCGCGCGCTTTCAGCGAGGCGTCGTCGGCCATGCGTCCGCCCGGACCGAACGTGGGCGAGATGATCGATGGCACGCTGCCCGGCGCGGCGGGTCCGCTCGAGTATCGGTTGTATCGGCCGAGCACGAAGGGTCCGCATCCGATCGTCGTGTATTTCCACGGCGGAGGCTGGGTGTTCGGCAGCCACGTGTCGGACGATCCGCTGTGTCGTGATCTGTGCGTCAACGCCGACACGCTCATCATCTCGGTCAACTACCGCCACGCACCGGAAGATCGCTTCCC
Organism: Actinomycetota bacterium; assembly: GCA_041159745.1. Taxonomy (GTDB): domain Bacteria; phylum Actinomycetota; class Acidimicrobiia; order Acidimicrobiales; family Ilumatobacteraceae; genus Casp-actino8. Next base: position 882 of record JBEAXP010000047.1, read on the forward strand.
CGCGGCGGCCGATGACGGCTACGCCGCGTTGCAGTGGGTCGCGGCCAATGCTGCGTCACTCGGTGGTGATCCGTCGCGCATCGCGGTGGCCGGTTGGAGTGCCGGCGGCAACGTGGCCGCGGTGGCGGCGCAGTTGGCGCGCGACAACGGAGGACCGGCGTTGAAGGGGCAGTTGCTGCTCACGCCGGTGACCGATGGTTCGCGCCAGCACGGCTCGCATCACGAGAATGCCGACGGATACATCCTCACCAAGTCGCTCATGGAGTGGTTCTGGAATCACTACGCCGATCCGTCGGATCGCTCGCATCCGAAGGCTTCGCCGTTGTTGGCGTCAAGTCTCGCCGGTCTGCCGCCGGCGATGGTGGTGACGGCGCAGTTCGACCCGTTGCGCGACGAAGGCGACGCGTACGCGCGCGCCCTCATGGGTGCGGGTGTTCCGGTGGAGCATTTGCAGGCGCGTGGTCACATCCACACGTCGATCACGATGGTGGATGCGCTGCCGTCGAGCAAGCCGCCGCGGGCGCAGATGGCCGCGGCGCTGCGCCGATTCCTTCACTAACCCAGTTGGGTGCGAAAACCCGGCAAATTTGCCGGTCTGGTCCCCCAAGGGGAATCTCTCGGCTGTCGCCCTCGCCATTTCCCCCCGTTAGCGCCCACAACTGGGCTCGTGTCGCCAAGTTTTCCCGCGCTTAAGGCTCGTGAACTGCTGCGCCTTCTGGCTCGGGATCCGCTGAACTACCGAGTGGTCCGGCAACAGGGCTCGCACAGGCGACTTGAGTCCGACTCGGGATTTCCGCCGTTGCTCTTTGCTTTTCATGACGGGGAGACGATCGGGCCGTGGTTGGTTCGCCGAATTCTTGTCAGGGACGTCGGTCTGCCGCAGGAAGTGGCGCGGGAGTTACTATGAAGTCTGAAGTGAAAACCATTTGTTTGTACGTGTGGCAGGAGACCGTGGGAGAAGAGACCGTGTGGTCGGCTCAGATCCCGGAAGTTCGGTTGTCGGCGTCCGCCGGATCCCGCTCGGACGCGATCACTCGTGCGCGGGAATCACTTGCATTCGAGTTTCCCGGCCAGGCGCATCACCTCGACATTCACGACTGTCTCGCACCGGCCTGAGCCGTCTGGGCGTCAGACATGCCAGAAGTGGCATGGTTTCGCGCCCAAGAGGGGTGGTCTAAGGTGATGGACGCAGGCACGACCGGGGGGAGGTGCGCGTGAAGACCATTTGGTTCCATCTCATGCCGTATCCGGAGTTGCCCGACGACTTCACGTCCGAGCACCGCTCCGTGTGGGTCGACATCGACCCGGGCCTCTTCGACGCACGCGTGGGCCACCGCATGTACAACGAGTACATCGACGAACTCGAGTTCGCGGCGTCGGTGGGCTTCGACGGCGTGGGCATCAACGAGCACCACTCGAACGCCTACGGCCTGATGCCCAGTCCGAATCTCATCGCCGCGGCGCTCGCCCGAACGTGCCCCGAGGCCGCCCTCGTCGTCCTCGGCGATTCGGTCGCGCTCTACAACCCGCCCATTCGTGTGGCGGAGGAGTTCGCGATGCTCGACTGCATCAGCGGCGGCCGCCTCGTGGCGGGATTCCCCGTGGGGACGCCCATGGACACGCTGTACGCGTACGGCAACAATCCGGCCACGTTGCGCGAGCGCTACCACGAGGGCATCGAGCTCATCTTGAAGGCTTGGACGTCGGACGACGTGTTCTCTTTCAACGGCAAGTACTCGAAGTTGCGCTACGTGAACTGCTGGCCGCGTCCGGCGCAGAAGCCGCATCCGCCCATCTGGATTCCTGGCGGCGGCTCGGTCGACACGTGGGAGTGGTGCGCACGCGCGGGCTACTCGTATCTGTACCTGAGTTACTTCGGCTACAAAGCCGCGCTGAAGACGATGCAGGGTTTCTGGAAATGCGTGGAGGACGCCGGTCGTCCGGCCAATCCTTTCCAGGCCGGCTTCGCGCAGTTCTTCGGTGTGGCCGACAGTGAGGCCGAAGCGATCGAGTTGTATCGCGAGCCGGCCGAGTACTTCTTCAACCGTTGTTTGCACGTGTACCCCGGATTCGCCGACCCGCCGGGTTACAAGACGCTCAACACCGTTCGCAGTGGCGCCGAAGGAATGGTGGAGCGCGCCGCGCGCGAAGCGAGTGAACGAGCGGCGCAGGCTTCGAAGAAGGCCGAGCGGAAGGCCGCACAGCAGTCGTTCAGCGCCGCGTCGCACATGTCGTTCGAGCAGATGGTGGAGAAGGGTTACGTGATCGTGGGCAATCCCGATCAGGTGGCCGAGAAGACCATCGAGATGGCCAAGCAATTGCGCATCGGACACGTGATGTCGCTCTGCCACTTCGGCAACATGAGCCGCGACTTGGCGATGCACAACACCGAGCTCATGGCCACCAAGGTTCTTCCGCAGATCCGCCATCTCTGGGACGACGAGTGGGAGGACGAGTGGTGGCCCACGCCGTTGCCGGCCGCCGATCGCATGACGCCGTCGCCGCGTCCCACCGTGTCTCGATGATCGACATCGCCACGTGGAAGGCCGGATCGCTCGAGATCTGGCGTGAGGGCGAGGGTCGTACCGTCGGCTATCTGCACGGCATGGTGTGCGCACCGGGCCGACAGCCGTTCGTGTCGGAATTGGCGGGCCATGGCTTTCAGGTGGTTGCGCCCTCGCTGCCGGGTTATTCGCGCACCGACCCGTCGTCGGACATCCGCAACATCCACGACTGGGTGTTCGCTCTGAGCGAGATCATCGATGTTGCCGGATTGGCCGGAGCGCCGATGGTCGCGTCGTCCACGGGCGCGATGCTCGCTCTCGAACTGGCGGCTGTGCGACCCGAGGCGTTCTCGTCACTCGTGTTGGTGGCGCCGCTGGGCTTGTGGCGCGACGATCATCCGGTGGCCGATCCGTTCTCCACCACGTTGAGTGGACAACGTGCGTTGCTCACGAAGGATCCCACTGTCACGTCGCTCTTCTTCGAGGATTCCGAAGCCGGCGACGCATTGGTTGATGCCACCATTCAGCGATACACCGCGCGCACCGCGACGGCGAGCTTGGTGTGGCCGCTGCCAGAGTTCGGCTTGGCCGAGCGGATCCATCGCGTGTCGTGTCCGGTGACGTTGGTGTGGGGATCGGACGATCAGATCGTTCACCCGAGTTACGCCGACGCGTTCGCGTCGAGCCTGCGCAACGTGCGGGGGAGTCATGTGGTGAGCGGGGCCGGACATCTGGCCGA
>JBEAXP010000090.1:0-3039 GCA_041159745.1 Actinomycetota bacterium
CCGTTGATCACGTACGTGGGGACGCCGGTGATGTCGTGCTCGACGGCCCGCTGCAGTTCGTCGGCCACTTCGGACGATCCCATACCGGACTCGAGGAACTCGACGACGTCTTCGACGGCGAGGGCGAGTTCGTCGGCGACGATCCCGGCCAGTCGTTTCGGATCACCGACGTTCTCGCCGTCGGTGAAGTAGGCCTTGAGCAACCTCTCCTTGACGCGGGCTTGCGCGGCGAGCCCGCGCTGCTCGGCCACCCACCACAGGATTCGATGGGACAGCACGGTGTTCGACCGTTGGGCGATGTCGAATCGGAAATCGAGGCCGTCGGCGGCCGCGGTCTCGGTGAGGTGTCGCAGGATCGCATCGGCGCGTTCGGGGCCGCCGAACTTGCGCGCGTAGGCGTCGCGGACCGGAGTGGAGGAGGCGCTCGGTGCGCTGGGATCGAGTTGATACGCGCGGTAACGGATGTCGATCCGCAGGTCGGGTGCTTCTTCACGTACTCGCGCCAGCGCGGTTTCGAAACGCCGCTTGCCGATGTAGCACCACGGGCACACCACATCGGACCAGATGTCGATGGTCAGAGAAGCCGTCACATCGGTCACCCTACGGCTTGAACGGGGGCAGGTCGGTCTCCGGGCCGTAGCGTTCGGGACGTGGCCGCGGATGCACAAGCGTCGTTCTGTGCGACTCTCGTCGCCCAGTGGTCGGCTCTCGGCGTCGACACGGCGTTCGTCGCACCCGGATCCCGCTCGACCCCGATGGCGCTGGCCCTCGACCGGGCACCGGGCTGGCGGGTCGACGTGTTGCTCGATGAACGATCGGCGTCCTTCGCCGCCCTCGGTCATGGTGTTGCCACCGGTCGTCCTGCCGTCGCGCTGTGCACCAGTGGCACGGCGGCGGCGCACTTCCATGCCGCGGTGATCGAGGCCGATCTGTCGTCGGTTCCTCTGCTCGTGGTCACGGCCGATCGTCCGCCCGAACTTCGCGACGTGGGCGCACCGCAGACGATCGACCAGATCAAGATGTTCGGATCATCGGTCAGATGGTTCCATGATCCGGGTGTGGCCGATTGGTCGGTTCAGCATCGCTGGCCGTCGCTGGCGGCGCACTGTGTCGACGCGGCGATGTCGGGTCGACCGGGTCCGGTTCATCTCAATCTTCCCTTCCGCGAACCGTTGGTGGGCGAGGCCGTCGTCGACGCGGCCGCACATCGGGCGATCGTGACCCACCGTGGCGAATCCGTTCTGACACGCGATGAACTCACGGCGTTGGCGACGCGAGTTTCGGGGCGTCGCGGAGTGATCGTCGCCGGCCGTGGTTCGGGTGCGGCCGTCGACACTTTGGCGGCGGCACTCGACTGGCCCGTGTTCGCTGAACCTCGGGCGCGGTGCAGCGGCTCGCGAGTCGTCCGGCACTTCGACTCCCTGATCCGAGCCGAGTCGTTCGCGGCGACCCACGCGCCCGAGATCGCGCTCCGACTCGGAGAGCCCCCGGCTTCGAAGGTGACCGGCCAATGGCTCACGTCGCTCGGTGTCGAGCAGATCCACGTCTCGTCTCATCCGCAGTTCTTCGATCCCGATGCGCGAATCACGTCCCACATCGTCGCCGACCCCACCGCGCTGGCGGTCGCATTGGCCAGCGCGGCGACGCCGGCCGATTCGCGATGGTGCGCAGATTGGTGCCGCGCCGAAGCATTGGCATCGGCGGCGATCGATCGTGTGCTCGACGATCCGGCCATGTCGGGTCCGCTGTCGGCGCGGTGCGTGGCGACGAGCCTTCCGGCCGGTTCGCACCTCGTCGTGTCGTCATCGATGCCGGTGCGTGACCTCGAGTGGTTCGGTGGTCGCTGCGATCACCTCGTCGTCCACTCCAACCGCGGCGCCAACGGCATCGACGGAGTGATCGCGACCGCCGTCGGTGTGGCCGCCGCGACGCGGGGGCCAGTCGGCGTGCTGATCGGCGACGTGGCGTTGCTCCACGATTCGTCGTCGTTGGCCGGACTGGCTCGTCGCGATCTCGATGTGCGCATCGTCGTCACCGACAACGACGGAGGCGGGATCTTCCACTATCTGCCGCAGGCGTCGGTCGTGGAGGCCGATCGCTTCGAGAAATTGTTCGGAACACCGCACGGAGCGGATCTGGCGGCGATCGGCCGCGCTCATGGTCTCGCCACGTCGTCCGTGTCGACACGGACGGGTCTCGCGGACGCGGTGTCGCGACCGGGACCCTCGCTGATCGTCGCGACCACCGACCGTCGAGGCGACCTGGATCTGCATCGGCGTCTTCACGCCGCGGTCGCCGTCGCTACGGCCTGACGATCGCCGACAGCATCGCCTGGAACTTGGCCTGGGTCTCGGCCAACTCGGCGTCGACATCGCTGTCGGCCACGATTCCGCCGCCCGCGATGAGGCGGGCCGAACGGTGGTCGGCCGACAACTCGGCGCAGCGAATCGTCACCGCGAACTCGCCGTTGCCCGCGGCGTCCACCCATCCGACGGCGCCGCCGTAACGACCGCGGTCGAAGCCTTCGGTGGCGTCGATGAGGGCGATCGCTTCTTCGCGCGGATGGCCTCCCAGTGCCGGGGTGGGGGAGAGGAGACGGGCCAGCGCGACCGCGTCCGGGCGCGGCTCGGAAAGGCGGCCCTCGATCAGCGTCCCCAGGTGTTGAACGTTGGCCACCTTGATCACCGAAGGTTCGGGTTCCCAGTCGAGATAGCTGCACCACGGCAGCAGGGTGTCGTGGACGACATCGATGACCACGCGATGCTCGACCTGGTCCTTCATGCTGGCCATGAGTTTGTTGGCGAGTGCCTCGTCGGTTGCGGGATCGCCGGTGCGGGGCGTCGTGCCGGCCAGCGGATGCGAGCGAACCGAGTCGCCGTCGACCGCGATCAGCAGCTCGGGTGAGGCGCCGACGATGCCGTCGATGCTGTAGCGATAACTGGCGCCGAACGCGGCCCGGAGTCGAAGAAGAATCGCGTGGACGTCGAGTGGCTGGTCGCTCTCCACGCCGACTTCGCGGGCGATGACGACCTTGGTGAG
>JBEAXP010000114.1:0-3183 GCA_041159745.1 Actinomycetota bacterium
CGGGCTGCGGGTCGCGAGTCGCGGGCTTCGCGGAGCTCGGCTCAGGGGCTGCATCGACGGGCTCGGCTTCATCGACGGAAGCGGCCGCTTCGGCTTCGGCGATTTCGGCGAACTCGAAGAAACGCGACCGCGCCCGGCGACTCATGTAGGTCATGCCGTCGAGCACCTCGTCGAGTTGGCGTCCGGTGACCTCGTCGGCGACGAGCGAATGCGAGATCTTGACGGCCGCCGGAGCCGAGCCGGCCACCAAGGGGCGATCGACGTGGATGGTGGCGAAGGGCATGACACCGCTGCGCGTGGCCACCCAGCGGAACACTTCGGGTGACTCCTCGACGTCGTCGACAAAGACCTCGAGAGCGAGGATGAGAGTTCCGTTGTAGCGGTCGTAGGTGCGCGCAGTGAGAGCCTCGCCTCGGAACACGAACTCGAGGGGCTCTTCTTCCGTCAGTAGTCCTCCGGCCACGCGATCGGCGCGTTCACGGATCAATGTGACGATCTTCTTGATGGTCTTGTCGTTGGTCATTCGTCTTCGTCGTCGGAACTGTGGTGATGGTCCAATGCGTTCACGATCGACCAGAGACGATCGGACGCATCGGGCCACTTTCGAACATCGAGAGACCAGACGAGTGCGTCGCGCACATCGCGTCTCTCGGATTGGGTGAAGGGAAGGCCGCCCCGAAGGTTGGTCTGCAAGTTGGTGACCAGTGACGGGACCGGTCGTCGATGGGCCGCCAGAAGCGTCGCGAAGTGCACCATGTCTCGTCCGAATCGAGAGGCCGGGGCGTTCGATTCGGTGTCGACCGCGTCGAGAACGTGGTGCCCGAGTCGCTGGGCCGAGGCCGCGAGCGATCGAGCCACGCCGAGGTCGGCTTGGTCGGACGACTCGACACCCGCGGGTCGCACGAGATCGGAGACATCCACCGTCCGCCGGGCCTCGGCTTTGGTGGTGATCGCCACTTCCATCGGAACGTTCCGCGGAGCTTTCGTCTCGAAGAGCGATTGGGCGGTCTTCCACACGCTCGGCGAGACGAAGGCGGGTCGATCGGTCGTGCCGAATCGACCGCGCGCGCCGATGATCGAGAACGAGTTCAGGATCGCCTGTCCGGCGAAGTCGCCCCGACTCGGCACGGACCAGGACACCGACGTATCGGAGTCGATGGAGTCGTCGAACGACGCTGCGTCGTCGAAGTCGGGGTGCCTGATCTCGGCCTCCCCCGACAAGATGTCGCCGGTGGGCCGATACCGCAAGCGAAGCTGAGCGGCGATGCGGTTCATCTCACACCTCTTAGCAGGCCCTCGACGCCTGGAGGTGGCGGATGGCCTTGTTGCGATGACGGCACACCGTCTCGCGGCGGACGTCGAGCACCTCGCCGGCCTCGGAGTCGGTCAGGCCCAAGACCTCGGTGAGATACAGCGCGGCGAACTCGTTGCGGGGCAGTCCGACGACGAGTTCGGCGGCCTCGTACGCGGCGTCGAGACGGCTGACGACGGCTTCGGTGAAGTCGGGGGTTCCGGCCGAGGCCGTCCCGAAAATGGGATGCGCGCCTTCGGCGACATGATCACCGGAGAGAATCTGGCGGCGTCCGCGTGCTCCCATTCCGCGCTGGGCATTGGAGCGACGGACGACGTCGATTCCTGTGTTGGTGAAGATGGCCAGGGCGTAGATGACCGGGTCGGCGTACTTGGCCATCAGGACGTCGGCGTTCTTCAAGAACTTGACGACGACTTCCTGGGCGACGTCCTCGGAATCGCTTCCGAACTTCTCCTGGCGGGCGAGGCGGGACACCGCGGTGAGGACGGCGATGGCGTAGGTGTCGCGGGTCCAGACGGACGAGGCGACGCGGCGGCGGGATGAGGGTGTCGTAAATGTCTCCTTCGATCGGGCCCTCGGGAGGGCGATGGTTGATGAACGGACACAGCCATCCGCGGTGTGATCGGACTCCGCGGCGTGGCCGGTTGGCGTTCGTCGAGGGCACCGGGCGATCCGATGCCCTCGACGCCGCCCATTATGAAGAGGGGGTGTGACAGGGTTTCCTGACCAGGGACGATGCGGTCACTTCTCGTCCGAGCCGCTGTCACCCGAATCGGTGTGGTCGGCGTCGAACTTGAAGAGGCGACCCTTGGCCGTTCCTCGCGTCTGGCTGTACAGCTTCTTCGAGTGGGCGGGAGACCAGGCCCCCGACTGGAGCGCGTCCATGTCGGCGACGAGGAGGTGGGCCTCCCGGTGAAGTCCGGCCCGGGAGAACAAGGCACTCGCCTGACTGAGGCTGTCGAGCGCTCCCGAGAAGTCGCCGGCGTCCGCCATGAGGCGGGCATCGCGGCGATGGCGTTCGGCCCGTAGGCGCTCGGCCATCTGCAGGACGTCCGGTGAGAAGCCTTCGTCGACCGCGCCGTCGAGGGACGGCAGCACCGTGACCGCGATCGGCAGTTCGACCGTGTGCATGACCATCTCCCCTTCGACCGACACCCACGTGAGGGTCACCTGGCCCAGGTTGGCCGGGCCGAGATCGCCGATCGCTTCGGTCTCGAGGGTCACGAGCACGCGACGGGTCTCGCCCCCGTACACGTCCCCGAGGGTCACCTTGTGGACGGACCCGTTGCTGGCCACCGGCAGCTCGTGACGAACCTTGACGTTCCGGACCACATCGGACGCGGAGAGTTCGACCTCGAGGTTCTGCGCCACCACCGACGCGAGGCCGGTGAACTCGGCGGCGAACACCGCGGTCGCCTGGTCGGGTCCGGCGCACCAATAGTCGTTGCCCGAACCCGCATCGGCGACCGCAGCGAGGAACTCCTCGTCGAATCCATCGGCGAAGCCGATGCACGACGTGGTGATTCCGGCGACGCGTGCCGTGACGACGTGCGGAGCGAACTCAGCGGCCGATGACAGGCCAACGTTCGCGTGACCATCGGTCAGGACGATCACACGACGCAGAGCCTCGGGTCGACCCTGTTCGGTCAGGATCTGCACGGCCTTCAGCCAGCCACCCGACAAGTTGGTCATACCTCCCGGCTGGACTCGCGAGATCGCTCGCTCGGCCTCCTCGACGAGCGAGTGATGCTCGAGCGGAAGCACCACGTCGACCGAGTCGTCGAAGACGACGACAGCCATGCGGTCGTCGGGGCCGACGAGCCGCAGGAGTTGAGTCACCGCGCCCTTGACGGCTTCGAGCGGTTCACCGC
>JBEAXP010000163.1:0-5722 GCA_041159745.1 Actinomycetota bacterium
ACGTTGACGGAGTCGTCGACATCGGGCAGAGTCGACGGGCGCTGTGACTCGATGCGTCGCACGCGGTCGTCCTGGCGCCAGCGCCCGAGTAGGCCGGAGGCGAGGGCCACCGCGCTCACGGCTCCGGCGGCTCCGACGAAGCGTCGGCGATCGAATCCGAGGGGAGCGGCCGATTCGGTGGGACGACGGCGGGCGAACCACTCACGAGTGCCCGACTGCAACAGGAGCGCGAACGCCGCGACGCCGGCGACGGCACCGATGACGGGCCCGACGTACGACCAGGTGTTGGTGCCGGTGCGTTCGGCTGCACTCGCGAGCCCGAGCATCGTGAAGACGATCGTGCCCCCGAGGTACGCCGACCGCCGCCGCGTGGCGCCCAGTGCGGTGGCGGCGATGGCCAGGACGATCCAGATGCCCACCCGCAACGCGGTCTTGTCGTTGGTGCCGAACAGGTCGATGGCCAGGTTCTTCAACCACCGCGGCACTCGATCGATGAACGAACTGCCAACGGCGTCGATGGGCGAGGCGGAGTCGCCCAGAGCCGTCACAAGAATGCCGACGCACACCGAACTCAGCCCGGCCACGAGGCCCGACACGGCGCCGACGATTCGCGGTGGAGTGGGAAGCGGGGCGCGAGGCGCCCGAGGATCGACTTCGAGGGTGTCGGTCACCGCTCGTACATCGGCACGTAGTCACGGGTTTCGGAACCCGTGTACCACTGACGAGGACGGCTGATCTTCTGCTCCTTGTCGGTGAGCAGTTCCTGCCAGTGAGCGAGCCAACCGGCCGTGCGCGGAATGGCGAACAGCACGGTGAACATGGCCACCGGGAAGCCGAGCGCTTGGTAGATCAGGCCCGAGTAGAAGTCGACGTTCGGGTACAGCTTGCGGTCGACGAAGTACGGATCGCTGAGCGCGGTCTCCTCGAGTTTGAGGGCCACGTCGAGCAGCGGGTTCTTGCCCGTCACTTCGAAGACTTCGTAGGCGGTCTTCTTGATGATCTTGGCCCGCGGGTCGTAGTTCTTGTAGACGCGGTGGCCGAAGCCCATCAAACGTCCACCTTTGCCGCTCTTGACGTCGGCGATGAACGCCGGAACGTTCTCGACGCTGCCGATCTCCTCGAGCATGCGCACGACGGCTTCGTTGGCTCCGCCGTGCAAGGGGCCGTAGAGGGCCGACGCGGCGGCGGCCGCCGACGAATACGGGTCGGCGTGGCTCGAGCCGGTGACGCGCATGGCGGTGGTGCCGCAGTTCTGCTCGTGGTCGGCGTGGAGGATGAAGAGCACGTCCATGGCCCGCTCGAGTCGCGGGTCGACTTCGTACTCGCCGACCTTCCACATCATGGTGAGGAAGTTGGCCGGGAACGAGAGATCGTTGTTGGGATAGACGAAGGGGAGGCCGGCCGAGAACCGGTACGCCATGGCGGCGAGCGTGGGTGTCTTGGCGATCAGGCGCAGGATCTGCTTGTCGCGCGATTCCTTCGACTCGATGTCCTTGGCGTCGTTGTAGAAGGTGCCGAGGGCGGCCAGCGACGACACGAACATGCCCATCGGGTGCGCGTCGTAATGGAAGCCGTCCACGAAACGCTTGCGCATGTTCTCGTGGATGAACGTGTGATGGGTGACGTCGTTCGTCCACTTCGCCAACTGGTCCTTGGTGGGCAGTTCGCCGTTGAGGAGGAGGTACGCCACTTCGAGGTAGGTCGACTTCTCGGCCAACTGCTCGATGGGATAGCCGCGGTAGCGCAGGATGCCGGCGTCACCGTCGAGGAAGGTGATGGAGCTCTTGCAGGCCGCCGTCTGCATGTAGGCCGGGTCGTAGATGAAGAGCTGCGGATCGAGCTCTCGAACGGCTGAGGCGGGGAACGTGCCGCCCTGAATGGGAACCGTCACCTTCTTGCCGGTGCGGTCGTCGATGATCGTGATGGTGTCGGGCACCTTGCTCGTCCCCTTGATCGTGAGGTCCGTTGTTCGGACCGTGGCTATGTGGTGGGGCTTTCTCCCCGAAGGACGAGGATAACCACCGAAGTGGGTTTCGCTCCTAGCCGCGACGGGCGCCGGAACCCGGCTTCACAGCGGCGTGTTGTCGTGCTTGCGCCCGGGCAGTCGTTCGCGCTTGTCGATCAGGGCATCGAGGGCGGCCGAGATCACGGCCCGCGTGTCGGCCGGTTCGATCACGGCGTCCACGAACCCGCGTTCGGCGGCCACGTAGGGATTGAGGAGTCGCTCGGTGTAGTCGGCCTCGAAGGCCGCGCGTTCGTCGGGGGTCGCCCGGCGCTGGAGGATGGCCGCGGCCTGGCCCGCCCCCATGACCGCCAACTCGGCCCATGGCCAGGCCAAGCACAGGTCATTGCCCATCTTCTTGGAGTCCATGACGATGTAGGCGCCGCCGTAGCTCTTGCGCAGGATCACGCAGATGCGCGGCACCGTGGCGCGCCCGTAGGCGAACACCAGTTGGGCGCCGTGGCGGATCATGCCGCGCCACTCGAGGTCCTTGCCCGGATAGAAGCCCGGGGTGTCGACCAACGTGACGATCGGGATGTTGAACGCATCGCAGAACGCGACGAACCGGGCCGCCTTCTGCGAGGCCGGGATGTCGAGAGTTCCGGCCAGCACGATCGGCTGGTTGGCGACGATGCCCACCGGCCGTCCCGACAACGTGGCGAAGCCGGTCACCACGTTGGCGGCCCAGCGCGCCCGTAGCTCGAAGAACTCTCCGTCGTCGAACACCGCGCGGATCACGTTGCGCACGTCGTAACTGCCGGTCGACACGACCGGAATCACCTCACCGGCTTCGGGTACCGAACGTTGGGGATCGTCGTCGCTGGCGAACACGGGCGGCTCGTCGTCGCAATGATCGGGAATGAACGAGAGCAGTTGTTCGACCAGTGCGACCGCGGCGTCCAGATCGCTCGCCACCAGCGACGCCGCGCCGGTGTGGCGACCGTGAGTGGCCGAGCCTCCCAGTTCGTCGTTGTCGACCGTGACACCCGTGAACTCGGCGACCATCGTGGGGCCCGACACGAACGCGTACGACGCCTCGGTCATGATCACGTGATCGACGATGCCGAGCAGAAGTGCGGGACCCGACACCGCGGGGCCGTCGACGATGATCACGGTGGGCACGCGACCCGAGCAATCGGTGAGCGCGCGTGCGGCCAGACCCCACGCGTGGAGAGCCGAGAAGCCGTCGCGGATCTCGGCTCCCGACGAGGCGATCACGGCCACGAACGGCAGGAGTTGATCGGCGGCGGTGCGCGCGGCCGCTTCGATCACACTCGACGCTTCGAACGACAAGGCACCCTTGTGCACATCGGAGGTGACATCGACCCACACCACGCGGCGATCGCCGAGCGATCGCACCTCGGCTCGTGCGGCGCCGGGAATCCGAGAGATCAGCGCAACCGGGCCCACGCCGTGAGCGTAGGTCTCAGGTCGGCTTGAGCGGGAACGCGTCGGCGCCCACGTACACGCCGGGCTGACGTTTTCCGCGGCGGGCCACGAGTTCGCGCACGGTGTCGAGGGCGGCCCGCGTGGGCGGACCCGGACGCGGACGACGACGCTGCACCCAGCCCACCACGCGACGGGGGAGTTCGGGAACGTCGATGCGCTGGAAATCGCCCGACAACCACTTCGGAACGGCGGTGGCCGGAACCACGGCGGCACCGAAACCCTCGAACGCGAGCGAGGCCATGAGGCGAACGCCGTCGATCTCGGCCTGCGCCGTGAGAGTGACGGCGTGCGATTCGGCCGCACGATTGATGATGCGACGCAACTGCGACGAGCGGGGCGGGAGCAGAATCGGATGCTCGGCGAGTTCGACGATGCCCACCGAGTCGCGGCCGAACAGCGGATGGGACTTGGGCACCAGCAGGATCAGATCCTCGGCGAACAGCGGCTCGACCGTGAGTTCGGGGTCGTCGACGGGCAGGTGGACGATCGCGGCGTCGAGTTGTCCGGCCACGAGTCGGGGCACCAGGGTCGAGGTGCCGCCGTCGGAGATGGTGGGACGGATCGCCGGATACTGCGTGCGCAAGGTGGTGAGGAAGGCCGGCATGAGCCAGCGTGCGGTGGTGCCGATCACGCCGATTCGGGTGTCGCCCGAGATCACGTCGTCGAGGGCGGCCAGGTCGGCCGAGATGTCGTCGACTTCGCGCAGGATGCGCCGGGCCCGCTCGATGACCAGGGCTCCCTCGTCGGTGACCTGGCCGGAGGCCCGGTCGATGAGCGTGACCCCGAGCTCACGTTCGAGGCGGGCGATGTGCGCCGAGACGTTCGACTGGACGGTGTAGAGGGCCCGGGCGGCGGCCGAGAACGAGCCGTGGTCGGCGATGGCAACCAGGGTCGAGATCTGCCGGAGGTCCATCGCTAGAAATGATACTACCCATCTCGTCTATCGGCTTGAACGGTCACCCATTCACGTGCATACTTTCACTTACATACGTCGTGGGTGTCCCCCCATCCACGCGAACGATCCCCCAGTGGCCATCCCCCCAGCGCCACAGGGATCCCAGGTTGAGAGGCCCCACGTCCCCCACGTGGGGCCTTTCCCGTTCAGCGGTACCGTTCGCCTCGTGACGGCGGCCGCCATCTTCGATCTCGATCGCACCCTCATCACCGGTGCGTCCGGTGCGGTGTTCTCGGATGCGATGCGGGCGGCTGGTGTGACTTCGCGATCGCTGCCCGGCGAGAAGGCGTTGTTCGAAATCTTCAACCGCGTCGGGGAGACGTTGCCGTCGATGGCCTTGGCCCGCCAAGCCGCGGCATTGTCGCGCGGTCGCAAGCGCGCCGACGTTCGCGCGGCGGCGAAGGTCGCGGCGAAGCAGTTGCGCGACATGGTTCCGCCGTACGCGTTGAAGGTGATCGAAGAACACCGTGCGGCCGGGCGCAAACTCGTCATCGCCACCACGACTCCGTACGACTTGGTGAAACCGCTCGCCGACTTGCTGAAGTTCGACGATCTCGTCGCGACGCGATACGGAGTGGCGAAGGACGGCACCTACGACGGAACCATCGACGGACCGTTCGTGTGGAACAGCGGCAAACTCGAAGCCGTTCGCGAGTGGGCGGCCATGAACGATGTCGACTTGAGCGAGTCGTTCGCGTACTCCGATTCGGTCTTCGACGTCCCGTTGTTGTCGGCCGTCGCGCATCCGCACGCGGTGAATCCCGATCCGCGGCTCGCGGTCGTGGCGGCGGCTCGTCGGTGGCCGGTTCTGCACTTCGATCTGCCCAAGGGGGTCGCCAAGGTTCCCGTGGTCAACATGGAGTTGCAGAAGTTGTTGCTCGAACTGGCGCGTCCGCAGTTCATTCCGTTCGCCAAGTTCGACATCGAAGGCACCGAGAACATCCCGGCCGAGGGTCCGGCCATCATCTGCGGCAATCATCGGTCGTACTTCGACATCTTCGCCATGGCCGTCACGGTGGCGCGGGCCGGCCGTCCGGTGCGCGCGCTCGGCAAGAAGGAGGTGTTCGACGCGCCGCTGATCGGACAACTCGCCACCGCACTGGGTGGAATCCGCGTCGAACGCGGAACCGGCAGTGATGAACCGCTCATGGCGGCCGCCGATGCGCTGCTGGCCGGTGAAGTCGTGGCGATCATGCCGGAAGGAACCATTCCCCGCGGGCCGGCGTTCTTCGATCCGGCGCTCAAGGGCCGTTGGGGCGCGGCTCGTCTGGCCATCCTCACCAAGGCTCCCGAGGTACCGGTCGGACTCTGGGGGA
>JBEAXP010000184.1:0-9347 GCA_041159745.1 Actinomycetota bacterium
GGTCTCGTCGAGTTGGCCGGTGTCGCACAGACTCCCGCGGGCAAGGCCCGCCGAGTGATCACCGCCGAAGACGGCCTCCTCTTCAGTTTCGGACCGCGCACCCCTAGCCTGATCGAGAGTCTTCGCCAGGAGATCGCCGCCGAAATGGAGAAGGCCGTTCCGTGAACAAGGAAGCCCGCGCGACAGTCGATCCGAAGATCGTCGGGCTCGTCCTCCTTCTGCTCCTCCTCACCACGATCGTCGTCTCGGCCATCGTCGGCGCGTACGACGTCTCGCCGGCAGAAGTGGTGCGCACGATTCTTCGACGCACCAATCTCATGGGCGGATCGCCCACCGACCCGGTGGCCGACGAACTCATCTGGTACGTCCGCCTGCCCCGCATCGTTCTCGGTGTTCTGGTCGGTGCGTCACTCGCGACCGCCGGTGCCGTGATGCAAGGGGCATTCGCCAATCCGTTGTCCGAGCCCGGAATCGTCGGCGTGTCGTCGGGTGCTATGGCGGCGGCCGCTCTGCAGATCGTCACCGGCTTCGCTCCATTCGGCATCTGGACACTCCCGATCGCCGCGTTCATCGGCGGACTCATCGCCGTCGCCGTCGTGTACTCGACCGCACGATTCGACGGCCGCACCGAAGTGCTCACACTCATCCTGATGGGCGTGGCTCTCAACGCAATCGCCGGCGCGTTCATCGGGTTGCTCGCCTACGTGGCCGACGATTCCTCGCTGCGGTCTCTCACGTCGTGGACACTCGGTTCGCTGTCGCAAAGCACCTGGGAGAAGGTCTGCATCGTCGCGCCCACCGCCACGATCGGAATCATCGGCGCCATCTGCCTCAGCCGCACGCTCGACCTGCTCTCGCTCGGCGATCGAGCGGCCCGACACGTTGGTGTGAACGTCGAGAGGGCGCGTATTCAGGTACTGCTGGTCGTCGCGATCCTCGCCGGTTCGGCGGTGGCGGTATCGGGCATCGTTCTCTTCGTGGGTCTGTTGGTTCCGCACGTCGTCCGTCTGTTCGTGGGCCCGCGCCACAAGTACGTGCTGCCGCTCTCGGTTGTGTTCGGATCGGTGGTCGTCGCGCTCTCCGACGTGCTCGCTCGCAACATCGTCGAGCCGTCCGAACTGCCGCTGGGAGTCCTCACCTCGATCATCGGCGCTCCGGTGTTCATCTGGCAGTTGCGTCGTCTTCGTTCTCGGCAAGGTGGCTGGGCGTGAGCACGATCACCGCCCAGAACGCCAGCCTCGAACGCGAAGGCGCCGTGCTGTGCTCCGGAGTCACCTGCTCGTTTTCGAGCGGCGAACTGGTGGCCGTCGTCGGCCCCAACGGTGCCGGCAAGTCCAGCCTGCTCGCACTCCTGGCGGGCGACGTCGAGCCCGCGAACGGGGCCGTGAACCTCGACGGTCGCTCGATGCGCGACTTCGCGCCGGTCGAACTGGCGCGTCATCGCGCCGTTCTCACACAAACGAACGTCGTGGCTTTCCCGTTCTCGGTGCGCGAAGTCGTGTCGATGGGACGCTTCGCCTGGAAGTCGCGGGAGAGCGCGGTCGACGACACCGCCGTCGTGAACGCGGCGATGGAAGCCACCGACATCGCGCATCTCGCGCAACGGCGCATCACCACCTTGTCGGGTGGCGAGATCGCCCGCGTCGCTCTGGCTCGCGTACTGGCGCAGGACACCAAGATCATCCTTCTCGACGAACCGACGGCATCGCTCGATATCAAGCACCAGGAGATGGTGCTCGAGTTGCTGCGCCAGAAGGCGTCCAACGGCACCCTCGTGATCATCGTCGTCCACGACCTCGAAGCCGCGGCTTCGATCGCCGATCGACTCCTCGTCATGGTCAACGGTCACATCGTCGCCGACGGGTCGCCGCAGCACGTGCTGTCATCTGCGCTTTTGTCCGAGGTCTACGACTACCCCATCGACGTCGCGACGAGTTCTCTGACTGGACAGTTGGAGATCCGTCCGAAACGATCTGCTTCCCCCCGAACATCTTCGTGATCTCGTAAAGGACTTCGTGATGCTTCCCTCGGCTCACCGTCTCGTTCGCACCGCCTCGATCTCCGTCGCAATCTTCGCGTTGGCGGCGTGCGGAGGATCGTCGGACGACTCCACATCATCGGCGGCTCCCGACACGTCAGCGGTCGAGACAACATCGGCGCCGACCACCGTCGCACCCACCACGACGGCAGCACCGGCCGGCGCGTCGGTCGAAATCCTCGAAGGCACCTCGTTCGCTGCGGCGAATGGTCCGGTCGACATCACCGTGGTCGGCCGGGGCTTCACCGACCTGGCGGTGGGCAATCGTCCTCCGCTCGATGGTCTTCCCACCGGTGTCTACGTCGTGTTCGGCTGGTTCGACGAGAACTGGAAACCGTCGGCCGGAGTCGGAACCGACGCGCGTCGCTTCGTGTTCGAGACTCAGTCGTGGGCGATGCCCGACGAATCGCGGGCCGTCCTCGATCCCACCAACCAGCTCGAGAACGTGTACACGCTCAGCCCCGAGGGCGACTTCACCGTGACGATTCCGATCGACTGCTCTCTTGCCGGTGAGGGCACGATGGCCATCGCCGTCTATCCGGCGAGCGGGGCCATCCAGGCCGACCACGAGTTCTTGCTTCCGGTCACCTGCACCGCCTGACGCGGCGCGAGCTATCAGAACGCGTCGGGTCCGCTCAGAGCCAGCTCGATCGCCGCGGCCATTTGCGGTGAGCGGTAGCGAGCGAACTGGTCCGACACGTGGTTGTAGTCGCGATAGACGATTCGACCATTGATCAGAACCGGACACACGTCGGCCGTGCAGAACCAGTCGACCGGATTGACGAACGTGGCCCCGTGCTCGGCAGCAACCTGTCCGAACATCTCAAGCTTTTTCGGAAACTCGGCCGCTGAACGCGGGTTCGAACACTTCGACACATCCGTGCTGTTGGCGCGAATGCACGGCGGGATGTCGGCGCCGTTCGTCTTCGGCGTCTCGCCGATGATCAACACCTTGGTGCCCGGACCGGCCACGTTCTGAATCGAACGACCCAGCCCTGCCCGCCAACCCTCCAAGCCGCCTCCGTTGGTCTGCTTGTAACGCGTGAGCATCGGATAGATCACGAGGTCCGGGCCGAGTTCGCGAATCGCTTCCCAACCGTTGCGGCGGAATTCGTTGCACTCGGGATACTCCAGTTCGGCTCCGTCGCGAGCGCCGTCCTCGCGTCGGAACGTCGTCACGTCGGCCGCCGGACACGAGGTCTTCGTCATCGAGATCAACTTCCAGCGGTTCGTGCGAGCGGCCACTTCGAGTGCGCCGAACCACTGTGCGGCGTGGCTGTCTCCCGTGAACACGATCACCGTGTCGCTGCTCAGGTCGCCGAACTCGCAGAAGATGGGGGTCACCGCGCCGACACCGGCATGACAACCCATGTCGTACAACGCCGGTTCGGAATAGGCCGCCCCGCCCAATGGGACCCCGTCCGGAACCGGCCCGAGCAAGGCCGCTTCGGCCACGTCGTCGAACAGACCCGTCAGTTGTATCGGCACCGTGGTGGTGGTTGGTGCAGCCGTCGTAGTGGGGAGCTCGGTCGTCGTCGTCGCCTCGGGAGCAGCCACGGTCGTCGGCGCGCTCGTGGCCGGTTCCGTCTGGGCCACCGAACGACTGGCATCGGGTGAACCGCAGGCCGGAACCACGGCCAGGGCCACCACCACACCCAGAGGAACCCAGCGCCCGATCACTCCCTCACCGTACCGACGTTCGCCCTGCTCAGGGACTGTTTCCCGGCCCGATCGCAACACAATCGTCATACTCGTTAGCCTCGAACAGCGATGGCCCGCGCCACTTCCTCACTGCGCCGGCAGTTCCTGGTTACCACCGTGGTGGCCGGACTTCTGACCGGACTTCCTGGAGTTCTCCTCCCCGCCGCCCAGGCCGGCTCGGTCGAGGACGCCCGGCGCACGGTTCAGCGGATGGCCGATGCGCTCGAGGCCGCCGAAGACGAAGTGGCGATCTTGTCGGAAGACCTCGTCACCGCCCAGAACGACCGCGACACCCTCGAGATCGAGATCGTCGCCACCGAAGCCGAGATCGCCAACAAACAGACCGAACTCGACGGCGTCCAGGCCCAGATGTCCGAGGTCGCCGTGCAGTCGTTCATCGGTGGCGGACGCGGTGGGAGCATCACCAACCTCCTGTCGCCCGGGGTCGGACCGAACGAATCGGTGCAGAAGCAGACCCTCACCGAAATGGCGCTCAACGCCGGATTCATCAGCACCGACGAACTCGACGCGCTGGTGACCGATCTCGAGAATCTCCAGAAGAAGCTCGGCCGCCAGCGTGATCGCGCCGCCGAATTGGCGAAGCAGATCGAGAAGAAGAAGGCCGCGGCCGAAGAAAAGATCGAGAAGTACACGGCGTTGAAGAACAAGGCCGAACGCGAACTCGGACAAGCACTTCGCGCCGAGCAGCAGCGACGGGCCGAGGCGGCGGCGCGGGCCGCTCGCAGCCAGGCCGGTTCCTTCACGGCGCGTCGCGGCAACGGATCGCTCGTGTTCGATCGTTCATCGATTCCGCCCGCGAGTTCTCGCGCACAAATCGCGATCGCCGCCGCTCGCAGCCAGGTCGGAGTTCCGTACATCGCCTACAAGGCGATCGAAGGAGTGGGTTTCGATTGCTCCGGGCTCACGATGTGGGCGTGGGCCCAGGCGGGAGTCTCACTTCCCCATCAGTCGCGACGCCAGGCCAACAGCACGCCGCGAATCCCGATCGAGTACATCGAGCCGGGTGACCTCGTGTACTTCCACAACCCGATCTCGCACGTCGGTATCTACATCGGCAACGGAATGATGATCGACGCACCGGCCACCGGCAAGGACGTTCGGATCGCACCGGTGCGATTCGAACGCGTCGTGGCTGTCACGCGTCCCGGCTGATCGACTCGCCCGGTCACCTGTTCATGGCCGGTGGCACCGGCAAGCCCACGACCGCATACGCGTCGGCCTCGTCCAGTGTCTCCCGGGCCAATAGTTCGCCGGCGAGACGATCCAACAAGTCACGATGGTCGCGGAGGATCTCCGTCGCCCGTCGATGGCAATCGTCGACGATCGATCTGATCTCCGAATCCACGAGTTGCCGCGTCGACTCTGACGGCGCCACGCCATCGCCCGTCATGAAGCCGAAGTCGAACTCGGGTTCGGGCAAGACACTCACCGGGCCGATCGCGTGCGACATCCCCCAACGTCCCACCATCTGTCGAGCGATGGAAGTGACCTGCTCGAGATCCACCTCGGCACCCGAGGTGAGATCGCCGAAGACGATCTCTTCGGCAACGCGTCCACCCAACGCGCCGATGATCCGACCGCGAAGATAAGCCTCGCTCAGGCCGTACCGATCGGTGGCCGGGCTCTGAAAGGTCACGCCCAGGGCACGCCCGCGCGGGATGATCGACACCTTGCGCACCGGATCGGCGCCCTCCTGAAGCATCCCCAACAATGCGTGACCCGATTCGTGATAGGCCGTTCGACGTCGATCGTCTTCGGTCAACATGATCTTGCGCTCGGCACCGAGAACGATTCGTTCGAGTGCATCGGTGAAGTCGGCCGTGGTCACTCGCGCGTGCTGGCGACGGGCGGCCATCAACGCCGCCTCGTTCACGAGATTGGCCAGATCGGCCCCCACCATTCCCGGCGTCGACGCGGCGATGTCGTCGAGGCGCACATCGTCGGCGAGAGGAACCGCTTTGGTGTGCACGGCCATGATGGCGGCTCGACCGGCCAGGTCGGGCGGATTCAAGACGATGCGCCGATCGAACCGACCCGGACGCAACAGAGCGGGGTCGAGTACATCGGGACGATTCGTGGCGGCAAGCACGATCACGCCCTCGTTGGCCGAGAAGCCATCCATCTCGGTGAGAATCTGGTTCAGCGTCTGTTCACGCTCGTCGACTCCGCCGAAACTCACACCCGCTCCCCGGGCTCGTCCGATCGCGTCGAGTTCGTCGATGAAGACGATCGACGGCGCCACCGCCTTGGCCTGATCGAACAGGTCGCGCACACGGCTCGCGCCGACACCCACGATCATCTCGATGAACTCGGCGGCCGACACCGAGAAGAAGGGCACCTCGGCCTCACCGGCAACCGCTCGAGCGAGCAGAGTCTTCCCGGTTCCCGGTGAGCCCATGAGGAGAACACCACGTGGCGCACGGGCTCCGAGGGCGAGATAACGCGCAGGCGAGCGCAGGAAGTCGACGATCTCCACGAGTTCGTCTTTGGCTTCGTCGATTCCGGCCACGTCGGCGAAGGTCACGCGCTTCGCATGCGGATCACCCTTGAGCGCATGGGACTTCCCCATCGACGCGATGCCACCGATCGCTCCCGTCGCCCGCCTCATCAACCACAGGTAACCGAAGACGATCAACAAGGCCGGACCGAAGTTCACCAGGATCACCAGAGGCCAACTCGTACCTTTGGATGGGGCCTCGGCATCGACGAGCACACCTTTTCTCAGGAGATCGGCGACCAAGTCGTCGTCGGCAAACACCGGTCGTTCGGTTCGGAACACTCGCACCGGATCGCTTCGACCAGGAAGGTCTTCCACTGCAACGCGGAAGGAACCCTTGATGGTCTGCTCCTCGATGGACACGCTCTCGACGTTGTCGTCGGCAACCTGCGCAACGAACTCGGAGTACGAGACATCAACCCAGTCGTCTCGATCGGAGAAGAGGGAGACAATCAGCAGATTCACCGCCAAGGCGGCCACGAGAACCCACAAGAGTCGCCGCCAACCGAATGTCGAACGGCTGGAACCCTCCGGCCCCGACGACGGATCGGCCACGACTCAGCGATGGTGCTCGGCGGTCACCACGAGATCACGACTCATCGAACCGATCTCCGCCTCGGACAGACGCGCTTCCAGAAGAGGAACGACCAGATCTTCCTCTTTGGCGAGATGTTGGGAGATCGTGACCGACAGAGCGAGCACGACTTGCCTCACGTCATGAGTCGTCCGACTCGTCATGAGCGGCTCCCACGACAATTCGGCGATCATCCGATCGAGTTGGCGTGTCAAGCGGAGGATCTCCTCGTGATCGCGTTTGAGGAGAGCCGTCGCGAGGTTGGAGCGCTCGATGCGGTCGATGACCGGGAACATGATCTCGCGACGAGCCGACAGGTAGGGGCTGACCTGGAGACGAATGAAGTCGGATACGTCGCGAAGGTTCTGAACGACCTCCACGTGCTCCAGGGTGTCGAGAGACTCGGCCATGTGCCGCATGGACTTGAGATGGGGAAGCATTCCGCGCTGTTTCTCGTGAATGGGTTGGGCCAGGCTCTGCATCGTTCGCTCCTCGGTTCGAACGGCGAACCTAGAAGGGGCCCCGATCCACCGGATCCGGAAAATGTCCCGATCCCGTCGTTCTAAGGTGGGGTCATGGCGAGGGACATGACCCCGTACATCGAAGCAGGTTGTCTCGATCCGAAGTCGGCCAACGCCGAAGCGATCTCCGGCACGATCGAGTACCTCGAACAAAGGAACCTTTCGACCGAGGCAATCATCGAAGCCTTGCGCGACCCTGCGATGACTCAACTCATCGAAACCTTCGCTCGAGTCGGAGTCGGTCGCCTGTCGTCCCGCGACATGGCTGCGCGGGTCGGCATGGACGTACACCGCGTTCTCGAGGTCCGCGTCGCATCGGGACTTCCTCCGGCGGGACCCGACGATCCGGTGTACGAGGAAGACGATGTCGATGGTTTCAAACTCCTGAGCGCCGGCGATCAGATCTTCACCTCCGATGAACTGCTCACCTTCGTGAGAGTTCTCGGTTCCTCGGTCGGCCGAGTCGCCGAGGCGGCCAACACCTTGTTCCTCGAGGACGTCGAGCGGCCGATGCTCGCCGCCGGAGTGACCGGGGTCGACGTGCTCCGATCAGTGGTCGGAGCCCAGGGTTTGGCGCTCGATCTGGCCTGGGTCTTTCGCATGCTGATTCGCGAGCACCTCAACCTGTCGATCGACCGCCACCGCCAGTCGGTCGAACAAGGCGGCTACTCCGACGGGATGGTTTCGATGGCCGTCGGCTTCGTCGATCTGGTCGGTTTCACCACTCGTTCGGGATCCATGTCGGCCAAGGAGCTGGGCGCCCTCGTCTCGAAGTTCGAGACTCTCGCCCTCGACACGGTGTCGCTGCTCGGCGGTCGACTCGTCAAGTTCATCGGCGACGAGTTGATGTTCGTCGCTTCGGGTCCGAGTGAAGCCTGCACCATCGCAACCGAACTGCTCGTCGCGTTCGGTGGAGACCCGTCACTCACGCCGCGCGGCGGTATGGCGTACGGTCCGGTTCTCGCTCGCGTGGGCGACTACTTCGGGTCGACGGTCAACCTCGCTGCGCGTCTGGTGGACCAAGCGGTACCGGGCGAGATCCTCGTCACGCGCGAACTCGCCGAGCAATCGGGCCACACGCTCGAACCTGCGGGACGACGGATGTTGAAGGGTTTCTCCGAACCCGTAGCCGTGTACTCGCTCACCGAAGTACGAATGTGAGGGTTACGGTCCCGGCCGGTTGACACCGAGCCGAGGAGCCCGTTCTGAATCTCGACATCCGCGTCCTCACAGGACTGAGCACCGCCGAGGCGATTCGTCGCCATCGCGATGACGGACCGAATGAGATTCCACGGTCGCGGAGGCGACGGCTACGAGATCACGTGCTCGAGATCGTCCGACAGCCGATGCTCGCTCTCCTCTTGGTGGCGGCCGCCGTCAATTTCGTTCTCTCCGAACCCCTCGACGGATTCGTCATCTTCTTGTTCGTCACCATCGTGATCGGGATCTCGATCACTCAGTCGGTGCGAGCGGAGAACGCGGTCATGGCGTTGCGAGATCTGACCGCACCCCCCGCGACGGTTCTACGCTCGGGTCGAACGGCGAGAATCGCGAGCACGGAGGTCGTCGCGGGCGACCTCTTATTGCTGACCGAAGGCGACCGGGTGGCGGCCGACGGAACGATCATGGACTCAACGGGGCTCACCGTCGACGAATCGATCCTCACCGGCGAGTCGGTTCCGATCGAGAAACGATCGGGCTCGTCCTCCGACAACGACGACCGGACGTCGGTCTTCTCGGGAACTCTCGTGGGCCGCGGTCGGGCCGTCGTCCATGTCGATCGAATCGGTCCGGCCACCCGCCTCGGACGTATCGGGGCGTCGATCGAGTCGATCGAATCGTCGAAGACACCTCTCCAGCGCGAAATCGACCGGATCGTCGGTGTCATCGGAATCGGAGCGGTGCTCGTGGCGATCGCCGCCACGGCGTTGCACGGTTTGCTCCGCGATGACTGGCTCGAGGGCACGTTGTCGGGAATCGCGGTGGGCATGTCGA
>JBEAXP010000185.1:0-5908 GCA_041159745.1 Actinomycetota bacterium
CCCATGGCTTGCGACCGGTCGGGAAGAAGCACTTTGTGGCCAGGATGTAGTCGTCGCGACGTCCCTTCATCCAACGACCGATGATGTCCTCGGTGCGGCCGAACAGATCGGGTGGGCCACCGACCGGGTACACGTCGGCGGTGTCGAAGAAGTCGATGCCGGCCGCATCGGCGGCGTCCATGATGGCGAACGACGTCTCGTCATCGCACTGGTAGCCGAAGGTCATGGTGCCCAAACAGAGCCGCGACACCTTGAGACCGGTGCGGCCGAACGGAACGTGATGCATGGCCCGACCCTAGACGGGATCAGCTCGTGGCGAGCCAGACCTCGATCTGCTGCCGCATCACGTCGAGAATCGACAACGCGCCGATCTCCCAGTCGACCGCGTGAAGCCCCCAGCGATCGTCGAGATCACCACGAATGTCATCGGTTCGGGGATCGGACGGATCCGGCTTCATCGTCACCTGCAGGTACGAGAACTCGCCTTCGCTCACGCACTGCGCCGAAATGAGGCCGGGGAATCCCATGAACGGCGTTGTGATCTTCTGGGTTCCCGAACCGTCGCTGAAGGCCCAGTCGCCGGTGGAGAACGCCGACAGCAGATCGCCCGCACCGCCACCGAGCGCGGCCGGATTGGTGCAGCCCGCCTCTTGGTTGGGATCCGGTATCTGGCCCATGCCGGCCGCCTTGCCGAAGAACGCATCGGGGACCGGCGGCCTGGTGTCGCGGAACGTCGCGAAAGTCATGATGCATCCGATCTGCTCGGCGCTGCGACACATCGGCAGATTGTCGAATCGGCCGCCCACGTCGCCACCACGCGGCACCGAGATCGAGCCACCGAGGAGCGCGGCCGACACGATCAGCGATCGCTGGGCTTCGTCGCCGTCGATCACCTCGTCGATCAGACGCGTCATCTGGCCCGTGCCCTGTGAGTGGCTCAACAGGATCACACCACGTCCCTGGTTGTCGTTGGCGAGATAGTGCTTCCACGCATCCTGCACGTCTTCGAAGGGAAGACTCCAGGCCTGAGCCCGGTCGCCGGGGAGCGACGGGTTGAAGAGTCCGGCCAGGGTCACGCTGCGGTAGGTCGGCGCGAACATGCGGCACACGCTCGACAAGCGCGCGACCTGTCCGTACGCGGTGATCCGCTCGTTCCCGGCCGAGTAGTCGGAGTTGAGCGACGCGTCCTCGCTCGAGGTGGGGTAGAGGTAGAAGCAGTCGACCGGCGCATCGGGGTCGGGCGCGAAGGTGAGAATCTCGGTCGAACCATCGGCGTTCACCAAGGTGACGCTCGTGTCGTCGTCGCAGGTGTCGGTGGTGTCGGGACGGCACGTCCAATTGGCCGGGTCGGAGTAGACCTCGCTCACGTACGGCTCGACGGGGGGTTCGGTGGCCTCCGGCGCGTCCGTTGCCGCGGGAGCCATGGTCTCGGCCGCGGGAGCCATCGTCTCGGCAGCCGATGAATCCGTCGAGCCCGACGAGTCGTCTCCACCGCACGACGCGATCACGAGCGAAGCCAGCACCACGAGAGTCGAACGACGATTTCGCATGGCCCGACGGTAGGCAAAAGAGTGTCGCGTTGCGCTGTCCTGCTAACCATGTGTCATGGAGATTGTTCTCGCGGCGGCGGCCGCGGCGGTGTACGGCTTGGGCGACTACTGCGGTGGCCGTGCGGCTCGGCGCTTTCCCTCGCTCGCGGTCACGTTGGCCGGGCAGATCTTCAGCCTGCTCGTGCTCGCGGTGGCCTTGGTCGTGTTGGGCGACCCGGCGCCCGGTGCTCGTGACTGGGTGTGGGGAGCCGTGGGTGGTGCCGGGGGATTCGTCGGGTTGACACTTCTCTATTACGGACTCGCCAACGGATCGATGACCGTGGTGGCGCCGCTCACCGCTGTCGTGAGCACGATCGTTCCGGTCGCGGCCGGCTTGAGTTTCGGCGAACGCCCGGGTGGTCTCGCCTACGCGGGCATGGTGGTGGCATTGGCGGGAGTTGTGCTCGTGACCGGAGCCATCGGGACTCCGCACACCGCCACACGCCCGTTCATCTGGTTGGTGGCGATCGGTTCCGGAGCCGGTTTCGGCTGGTTGTACGTGTGTCTCGATCGCACGAGCGACGAGTCGGGCATGTGGCCGCTGTTGGGCGTGCGCATCGCGTCGATCTCGCTGGCCGCGATCGCGTTGTTGGCTACGCGACCGACGGGGGCGGGCCCGAAGCACGTTCCGTTGCTCGCGTTGGTGGCCGGGGTGTTCGACATGGGTGCCAACTTGCTGTTCTTGGCGGCCACCCGCGAAGGATTGCTGTCGCTCGTCGCGGTGATCACGTCGCTCTATCCGGTGGGCACCATCGTGCTCGCCATGCGCATCGATCGCGAACGAGTCACCCGGTCGCAAGTGACCGGAATGCTGCTGGCCGGACTGGCCCTGGCGCTGGTGTCACTCGGGCGTTGACGGGCGAGCCGCTTCCACGACGGCCTGCGATTCGCGCGCCGCGCCGAGGAAGATGCCCTTGGCCATGAGTGACGACTCGGCCTTGCGTCGACGGATGTAGAGATCGGCGCGGATCTCGTGCACGTCCGGGTCGTCGGGCGCCGCCCAGCCGGCGAAGTCGACGAGATGCGAGGCCAGTCGGAAGTCGCCCGCATTGGCGACGGTCTGGGCGTGACGAGCCAACGCGAGAGCGCCACCGGCCAATTCGGCGAGGGTGCGCGCGAGATGCGCGTCGGGTGATGGCTTGAGGCGCGACGGTGCTCCGTCCCACCATCCGCCGAACTGCCGCCAGATGTTGTGAATCACGAACTCGGGCTCGTCGTAGAACGGACGCAGGTACGGCTTGGCGAGCGTGTCGTCGGGAACCCGTACCGTGTGCACGATCTCGTCGAGCGTGGCCCCGGCGTTCATCATGTCGATCACTTCGCGCACCAGGTTCTCGAGGGCCGATGCGATCTCGGTGAGCACGCGGGCGATGCGCTCCCGTCCGGCGATCGGAAGCCCGTGAGCCGGAATCAGCAGCTCGGGCGCGGCCGCCACCATGTCGCGCAGTGCGGCCGCCCATTCGATGGGGAAGCGCTGCACCTTCTGCGGATTGCCGGCGTTCGGGAAGTTCCAGATCACGAAGTCGCCCGAGAACAACCACTTCTTCTCGGGAACCCAGCCCCACAGGTGGTCGTCGGTTTCGCCCTTGGCGTGCCGCAACGACAAACGATGTCCGGCGATGTCGAGGTCGAGCACCTCGTCGACGTGCGTTGTGGGGCGCAGCACCGAGGCGGGCAGGAAGCGACGCGCGTTCGGATTGACGGCCACCGACGCGCCGCCCGTGTCGCCGTCGCCGATGGTGAGATTCAGTTCACCGCGGAGTCCACCGAATTGCCGCGCGTTGATCAGGATGTTCCAGCCGGCCATCGACGCGTATCGATCGAGACGCTGATCGACGTTGTGATGTCCGATCACCTGCGGGGCCCGTTGGCCCAGTGCTTCGGCGTCGGCGGCGAAGAAGCCGCTGCCGCCCACGTGGTCGCCATGGCCGTGCGTGTAGACGAGATGGGTGAACGGGGTGCGCAGACGCCACCCGCGGATCGACTCCACCACGGCGGCACCCGTGTGCGCACCCGAGGTGTCGAACGTGACGAGGCCTTCACCCACGTCCCACACCGCGGCGTGGCTGAAGCTCTCGACCAGCGCCAGTCCGTCGGCGATCTCGGACAACTCATTGGTCACGCGGTTGACGGGCTGGTCGGCCTGGCCCGAATCGATGATGCGCGCCGACAGTTCGAGCAGATCCCCCATGGGGGCGACGCTAGTTGCTGGTCACCAGTTGCTGGTCCGAAGGCTGATTCGGCTAGGGTAAGACAAGTCAAAGACAAGTTACCCGGAGGCGTTCCATGGCCAAGATCAAAGTCGACAACCCGGTCGTCGAACTCGACGGCGACGAGATGACACGCATCATCTGGCAGTTCATCAAGGACCGCCTCATCCTCCCGTACCTCGACGTGAACCTCGAGTACTACGACCTCGGCATGGAGTACCGCGATCAAACCGACGATCAGGTCACGATCGACGCGGCCAACGCGATCCTCAAGCACGGTGTGGGCGTCAAGTGCGCCACCATCACACCCGACGAGGCGCGCGTCGAAGAATTCAAGTTGAAGAAGATGTGGAAGTCGCCCAACGGCACCATCCGCAACATCCTGGGCGGAGTCGTCTTCCGCGAGCCGATCATCTGCAACAACATCCCGCGCCTCGTTCCGGGCTGGACCAAGCCCATCGTGATCGGTCGTCATGCCCACGGCGACCAGTACAAGGCCACCGACTTCAAGGTTCCCGGCGCCGGCACCGTCACCATCACCTACACGCCCGACGACGGCGGCGAGCCCATGAAGTTCGAGGTCGCCAAGTTCGGCAAGGACGGCGGCGTCACCATGGGCATGTACAACTTCAACGACAGCATCCGCGACTTCGCGCGCGCGTCGTTCCGGTACGGCTTGGCCCGCAACTACCCGGTGTACATGAGCACCAAGAACACCATCCTCAAGGCGTACGACGGCCAGTTCAAGGACTTGTTCCAGGAAGTGTTCGAGGCCGAGTTCAAGGCCGACTTCGACAAGGCCGGTCTCACCTACGAACACCGCCTCATCGACGACATGGTCGCCTGCGCCATGAAGTGGGAGGGCGGCTACGTGTGGGCCTGCAAGAACTACGACGGTGACGTCCAGTCCGACACCGTGGCGCAGGGTTACGGCTCGCTCGGCCTCATGACCTCGGTGCTCATGACCCCCGACGGACGCACCGTCGAAGCCGAGGCGGCGCACGGAACAGTGACGCGCCACTACCGCGAGCATCAGAAGGGCAACAAGACGTCAACCAACCCCATCGCGTCGGTGTACGCGTGGACCGGCGGCTTGAAGCATCGTGGCAAGCTCGACAACAACCCGAAGCTCATCGAGTTCGCCGAGAACCTCGAGCGCGTGTGCGTCGAGAGCGTCGAAGGCGGCGAGATGACCAAGGACCTCTCCATCCTCATCTCGAAGGATCAGCCCTGGCTCACCACCGAGGACTACCTCGCGGCGCTCGACCGTCGCTTGCAGCAGAAGATGAAGTGACCGCGTGCGAGCCGTCGTCCTGCGCGCACACGGTGGCCCGGAGGTTCTGACCTTCGAGGAGGTTCCCGATCCGGTTCCCGGACCCGACGAGGTCCGGGTGGCGATTCGCACGACGGCGCTCAATCGCGCCGACCTGCTCCAGCGCATGGGCGGCTATCCCGATCCGCGCCGCGGTCTGGCGCTCGAGATTCCGGGCCTCGAGTTCTCGGGTGTCGTGCAGTCGGTGGGCGAGCGCGTGTCGCTCTGGAAAGTCGGCGACGAGGTCATGGCCATCGACGCCGGTGGCGCGTACGCCGAACTCATCTGCACCCACGAACGTCAGCTCATGCGGGTTCCCGCATCGGTTGGTGTGCGCGACGCCGCGGCGATTCCCGAAGTGTTCCTCACCGCGTGGGACGCCCTCGTTCTGCAAGGTGGTCTCACCTCGGGCCGCTGGGCACTCGTGCACGCGGGTGCGTCGGGTGTGGGCACGGCGGCCATACAGATCGCCAAGGCCATTGGTGCGCGTATCGCGGTCACTTGTAGCGCCGGCAAGGCTGAGGCGTGCCGGGCCCTGGGTGCCGATGTCGTGCTCGAGCGTTCTCCGCACGATTGGCTGAGCGATGCGCTGAAGGCGGTGCCGGGCGGCTTCGACGTGATTCTCGACGTGGTCGGCGGTGAAGAAGTCGATCGCAACCTGAAGGCCATCGCCACGCGCGGCGCGATCGTCCAGGTCGGACTCATGGGTGGCGCGCAGACTCCGGTGAACGTCGGACTTCTCCTCGCCAAGCGTGCTCGCTGGATCGGCACCACGTTGCGGGCCCGACCGCTCGAAG
>JBEAXP010000195.1:0-12051 GCA_041159745.1 Actinomycetota bacterium
AAGGGGGTCAGGTGCCGCAGAAGGTGGCGTAGCCCTCGGTGTATTCGGCCGGCGCCGGCTCCGCATACCGCGTCATCCGCGCGTCATCCTCGAAACGCTCCGTGAACGGATCGGCCAACACGTCGAGCAAAGTCGACATCACCGAAAGGTCGCCCTGAGTTGCCGCCGCCAACGCTTCCTCCACCAAGTGGTTCCGAGGAACGTAAACCGGATTGACCGCGTCCATACCTTCGGCCACCGCGGTTGCACTTCCGCTCACGCGGGCCCGCCAGCGCGGCATCCACGTGAGCAGGTCCATCCGGTTGGGGAACAGTGCGTCGAGTCGGGACGAGTCGCCGCGCAGCGAACGCGACAGCGCTCGGAAGAACGACGTGAAGTCGACACGCTCGGTGTGGAGAAGAGCCAAGAGGTCGTTGACGATCTCGACGTCGCCCTCGTGCGCGCCATCGAACCCGAGCTTCGCGCGCATCCCTGCCAACCAATACCCGTGGAATCTCTCGTTGAACGACACCAATACTTCGGTCGCCACTTTGACGGCCTGGTCGGTGTCGTCATCGAACAAGGGAACGATCGCCTCGGCCAGCCGTGCCAGATTCCACTGTCCGATCATCGGCTGATTTCCGTACGCATATCGACCTTGATGGTCGATCGACGAGAACACCGTCTCTGGATTGAACGCATCCATGAACGCGCACGGCCCGTAGTCGATCGTCTCGCCCGAGATGGTCATGTTGTCGGTGTTCATGACACCGTGGATGAATCCGATGTTCATCCAACGCGCGATGAGGGCGGCCTGAGTGTCGACCACGCGTTCGTAGAACGCGAGATACGGATTGCTCGCTCCGGCGACCTCGGGGTAGTGGCGCGTGATCGCGTAATCGGCGAGGCGCTTCAGAAGATCGCGATCGTGCATCGTCGCCGCGTACTGGAACGTGCCGACGCGCAAGTGACTCGACGCCACGCGAGTGAGAACCGCACCCGGGAGCAACGATTCGCGGGCGATGGACTCTCCGGTGGCCACCACCGAGAGCGCGCGCGTCGTGGGGACACCGAGAGCGTGCATCGCCTCGCCCATGATGAACTCGCGCAGCATCGGGCCGATGGCCGCTTTGCCGTCGCCTCCGCGGGCGAACGGTGTGCGCCCCGAGCCCTTCAAGTGGATGTCGCGACGCCGACCGTGAACGTCGATCAACTCACCGAGAAGCAGTGCGCGTCCGTCTCCGAGACGCGGGGAGAAACCGCCGAACTGGTGGCCGCTGTAGGCCTGGGCGATCGGCTCGGCGCCCTCCGGCACCACGTTGCCGACGAGTACCGCCACGCCCTCGGGGGAGCGAAGGAAGGTCGAGTCGAGCCCGAGTTCGTCGGCCAGCTCTTCGTTGAACGCGAGCAATCTCGGATCGGCCACGACATTGGCCCGCCACGGTTCGTACAGGCCGGTCAACTCGCGCACGTAGGTGTTGTCGAACGCGAAGTGTGATCGCTCGACGGTCGTCATGAAGTCAGGCTACGGCGAGGCCTCGCGGAGTGCGTTACCGATGATGATCGACCGAGTGGCAGAATCGGCCTCGTCGTCGGCGACTCCGACGCAGGGGGTTCTCATGCTGTTCACAGTCCGCAAGATCGTCACCGTGGTGGAGGAGATCCATCACGACCTCGGACCGGCGCCCGATCGTCCGGCTGTCAAAGGCGCGGTGGCGGCCGTCGTGACCAATCCGTACGTCGGCAAGTACGTCGCCGATCTCTCGCCCGCCGCCGACGAACTCCGCGCACTCGGCGAGCGGCTCGGCAACATCTTGATCGGCCACCTCGGAGGCGACCCGTCGGCAATCGATGGTTACGGCAAGGGAACCATCGTCGGTTCGGCTGGCGAGATCGAACACGGCGCGATGTGGCACATTCCCGGTGGCGGTGGCATGCGCGCGGCTCTCGGCAAGGGCACGGCGATCGTTCCGTCCACCAAGAAGGTGGCCGGTGTCGGTGCCCGACTCGACGTACCGATCACTCATCTCGAATGGAGCTACGTGGGAAGTCATTACGACGCGATCGAAGTCGGAGTTCCCGATGGACCGAAGCCCGATGAAATGGTGGTGATTCTCGCCATGGCCATCGGTGGTCGCGTTCACGCTCGTCTGGCCGGTGGCTTCACTCTGGCCGACCGCGGCAAGCCCGGGGTGCCGGCATGAGCCGCTCGGTCGCCGTGATCGGTATCGGCCGCATGGGGTGGCACATCGCCGCCCATCTCGTGGCCAAGGGACATCGAGTCGCGGTGTGCGACGCCGTCGCGGGAATGGCCGATCGCTTCGCCGCCGAGGTGGGTGGGCGAGCCGCCGGATCGCCGGCGGAGGCGGCCCGTGATGCCGACGTCGTCATCACGTCGCTTCCGGCCGATCGCGAACTGTTCGCGGTGGCCGACGAGATCGCATCGTCGGTGGGAGCGGGCCGGGTGTGGATCGATCACTCCACCACGTCGGCTCACGCCGCACGCGCCGTGGCATCACGCGTCGCGACGATCGGCGGATCATTCCTCGATGCTCCGGTATCGGGCGGAGTCGACGGAGCGCGCAAGGGGACTCTCACGGTGATGGCCGGTGGCGATCAGAAGGCGTTCGACGATGTCGAAGAAGTCATGGCCTCGTACGCGGCACGGATCACGTTGATGGGCGATTCCGGGGCCGGTCAGATCACGAAGATGACGAACCAGATCTGTGTGGTCGGCCTGTGTCAAGCGCTCGCCGAAGGTCTCGATTTCGCCGAGAGCGCCGGCCTCGACGTCACGAAGGTGATCCATGTGATGCTTCAGGGATCCTCGGCATCGTGGCAGATGGCCAATCGCGCCGAGAAGATGCTCGCAGGCGAGTACGACTATGGCTTCTCGACGACGCTCATGCGCAAGGACATCGGACTCGTGCTCGAAGAAGCCGAGGCCATGAACATTCCGCTCCCGGTCACGGCGATGGTGGGCCAGATGCTGGCCGAAGTGACCGCGATGGGCGGTGCGCAGTGGGACTGGTGCAGCCTCATGGAGCGTCAGCGTCGCCGACGCGCGTGAGCGTCACTCGACGACGTAACTCGTCATCGAGAGCGAACCCATCGAGCACCCCTCCACCAGCGTTCTCGCGCCGCGTCCCGCGGCGACGGCGGCACCGGCGATGTACAGCAACGGTATGAAGTGATCGGGTGTGGGAACCGCGAGCGAAAACGCATCGTGTTCGACCAGATCGGTGATCGATGCGGGATCGCTCGTCATGATGGCTCGTGCAGCATCGTCGAAGCTGCGCGCCCAGTCGAAACCGTCGTCGGGCCGATTCCAGGCCAGTCGTCCGAGATTGTGCACCACGTTGCCGCTGCCGAGCACCAGGATGCCCGCATCCTGTAACGACGCGAGGCCGGCACCGATCGCCACGTGGTCGGCGAACGATTTGGTCGCATCGATCGACAACTGCACGACTGGAATATCGGCGGCCGGGAACATGTGGGCCAGGACCGACCACGTGCCGTGGTCGATTCCCCAACTGTCGGCATCGAGACCGACCCAAGTGGGAGCGAGCGCGTCGACCACTTCGCGGGCGATCGCACCGGATCCCGGACACGGATAGTCGAACGCGAACAACTCGTCGGGGAATCCGAAGAAGTCGTGGATGGTGCGAGGCTTCTCCATCGCGGTGACGGCGGTCGCGTTGATGTACCAGTGAGCCGACACCGTGACGATGGCCCGCGGAGTGGACAGGGTGGCGGCGAACTCGCGCCAATGAGTGGTGAAGCGGTTCGACTCGAGGGCGTTCATGGGACTGCCATGACCGATGAAGACGGCGGGCTGTCGAGTCATGCGGGCGAAACCTTGCGGGTGGTCCGAAGTATGAGGACCGTGGCCAACGCGAAGAAGCCGGTCGACCAGGCCGCGAACGAACGCACGGTTCCGTCGAAGGTGGAGTTGGCGACGCCTCCGAGGAGAGCGCCGCCGGCCGTCGTGATGGTGGTGATGACCGAGGATGCGGTACCGGCGATGTGGGGAAGAGGTGTCATGGCCGCCGTGTTGGCGAGCGGCCCGAGGCCCTGGGCGACCGGGATCAACAAAGAGAGCGTGATCGAGAAGATCCAGAAGTTGGGCTTGCCGCCGTTGGTGAACGAAACCGTGACGAAGGCGATGGCCGACGCCGAACCGAAATGCACCGAGCGACGAAGGTGTCGGTAGAGG
Source organism: Actinomycetota bacterium (assembly GCA_041159745.1). Classification (GTDB taxonomy): domain Bacteria; phylum Actinomycetota; class Acidimicrobiia; order Acidimicrobiales; family Ilumatobacteraceae; genus Casp-actino8. The sequence goes on from JBEAXP010000195.1 coordinate 4,196, forward strand.
CCGACGTTCTTCACGCGGCGCGCGTTGTTGAGCGAGTTCAAGGCGAAGAACACGCCGAGTACTCCGAAGAACACGGGGAAGAGGTCGCCCCGCTCGTACACGTCCTCCATGATCACCTCGGATGCTCCGAGATACGCGGTGAGGATCGCGTAGGTGAACATGTTGGCGAACATGAACGACAGAGTCGTTCGATTGCGGAAGACCTCGCGGCTGGCCTCGCCGACGGCTCGCCACGTGAACGGACGGCGTCGTTCGACCGGCAGAGTTTCGGGCAGACGAAGCGCCCACACGGCCATGAGAATCGCGATCACCACGGGGGCGACGAAAACCGATCGCCACGGGAAGATCTCGATGAGTCCGGCGCCGATGGCCGGGGCGATGATCGGGACGATCAGGAACACCGCCATGATGAACGACATCAGTCGCGCCATCACGTCGCCTTCGAAGCGATCGCGCACCATCGCGTTGGTGAGCGTGCGCGGCCCGGCGGCGCCGATTCCCCACACGAAGCGGGCCGCGATGAGAAGCGGCCACGAACTCGCGAGCGCCGACAGCAATCCACCGATGATGTAGAGGCCGAGGCTCGCGAACAGCATCGGTCGCCGGCCGAAACGATCGGATGCCGGGCCGAAGAGCCACGGGCCGACCGCGATGCCCAGGAAGAACACGGTGATGACCCAGGTGACGTGCGTCGAGTCGGACGGCATCGAGAATGCTCGACGAACTTCGGGGAAGGCCGGCAGGACCAAGTCGATGGCGATCGCGATGAGAGCCATGAACACCGTGACCTGGGCCATGAACTCGCGTCGACCGGCTTCGGCGCGCATCGAATTGCGCGGACCCACTGATTCGGTTGCGGTCACGAAACGAGAGTAGACCGTGAGCGCTCGAAGCCAGTCGGTAGATTCACTTCTCTGTGTCTGAAGTCGTCGATGTTCGTGCCGAGGCGGCCAGGCGCCGCACCATCGCGATCATCAGCCATCCCGACGCCGGCAAGACCACGCTGACCGAGAAGTTCTTGCTCTACGCCGGCGCCATTCAGGAAGCCGGTGCCGTGCACGCGCGAGGCGACCGTCGTGGCGCGACATCCGACTGGATGGAGCTCGAACGCCAGCGCGGAATCTCGATCTCGTCGGCTGTTCTTCAGTTCCCGTACCGCGATCACGTGTTCAACCTTCTCGACACCCCGGGCCACCGCGACTTCTCCGAGGACACGTACCGAGTGCTCGCGGCCGTCGACGCGGTCATCATGGTGCTCGACACCGCCAAGGGCATCGAATCCCAGACACTCAAGTTGTTCCAGGTGTGTCGCACGCGTCGTCTGCCGGTGGTCACGTTCTTCAACAAGTACGACCGCGCCGGTCGCGATCCACTCGAACTGCTCGACGAAGTGGAAGAGCAGATCGGCCTTCGCCCGACCCCGGTCACCTGGCCGGTGGGCATTCCCGGTGACTTCCGCGGAGTGATCGATCGTCGCAACGGCGAATACATCCGATTCACGCGCACGGCTCGGGGTGCTTCCTTGGCTCCCGAGGAGTTCGTGAGTCGTGAACAGGCGGCGGTCGACGAAGGTGACGCCTGGAAGGTCGCGGTCGACGGCTGCGGTCTTCTCGACGCGATCGGCGCCGATGTCGACGAGCCGTCGTTCCTCGCCGGCGAGTCCACGCCGGTGTACGTGGGCTCGGCGCTCACCAACTTCGGTGTGCGCATGCTGCTCGATGCCGTGGTCGATTACGCACCGCCGCCGTCACCGCGTCTCGACGTGAACGGCGAGGGCCGTCCGATCGATTCACCATTCGCCGCGTTCGTGTTCAAGGTGCAGGCCAACATGGATCCGAACCACCGTGACCGGTTGGCCTTCGCGCGCGTGTGCTCGGGCGAGTTCGAACGGTCGATGGACGTCACCAACACCCGAACCGGCAAACCGGTGGGAACCAAATACGCCACCACGGCGTTCGGTGCCGAGCGCGAGACGATCGAGCGCGCTTACCCGGGCGACATCATCGGTCTCATCAACGCCGCCGGTCTGCAGATCGGCGACACGCTGTACGCCGGTCCCCGTGTGGAATTCCCGGGCGTGCCGCGTTTCGAACCCGAGGTGTTCGCCACCGCGCGTCCGGTCGACACGGGCAAGTACAAGCAGTTCCGCAAAGGCTTGTCGCAGCTCGACGAGGAAGGTGTCGTGCAGGTGCTGCGAGATCCCGACATGGGTGATGCCGACCCCGTCCTCGCCGCCGTCGGTCAACTGCAGTTCGAGGTGTTCGCGCATCGCCTCGAACACGAGTTCAACGCTCCGAGTCGCATCGAGCCGGCCGGCTACCAAGCCATCCGCCTCACCGACGAGGAATCGGTCGAACGCCTGCGCCGCATCGGCGGCATCCGAATCCTGAAGCGGGGCGACGGCGAACTCGTCGCACTCTTCGAGAATCGCTACCGCTTGCAGCGTCTGATGAGCGATGAACCCGAACTGACCCTCCGACCCATCCTGGCCGGCGTCGAGAACTGATCTCAGCCGAGTCGGTTCAGAAAACGACGTGCGGCTTCGGCCGACTCGATGCGCCAGATGGTGACGACGTCGTCCCGGTCGACCGACTTCTCGAGACCGCGGATGATTCCGTCCACGATTCGCCGCTGCTCCTTCAGCATCGGCGATTGCTCGACTCCGATCTGGCGCCCGATCTCGAGTTTGAGCAATAGCTCGCTGCGGAGATCGCGAAGGTGCGGAACGGGCAGTCCGAGCCAGGCATGGAGGGCGGCGCGCCCGGATCGAGTGATGCGCAGCACGGTGCGCTGTCCGCCGGCGATACCCGGTTCCTCGCCGCGGGTCTCGATGTACCCGCGTCCGATGAGTTGATCGATCGCGCGATAGGTGAGGGGTCGCGACAGCGACCAGATTCGACCAAGATCGCCGGTCGGGGCCAGGCGGGTGGCCACCGCGAAACCATGGCTCGGCTTCTCGGCGATCACGCCGAGACAGGCCCACTCGCCGAGGAGGAGTTCGCTCGAACTGCGCGAGGCTCGGCTCACTGGAGGTCTCCGAGCAATTCGTGCACGTACGGCGTGGCGGGGTTCGCCGCGATGGTGTCGAAGGTTCCGCTCTGCACGACGCGGCCGTTCTCGATGATGACCATTCGATCGGCCAGAACACGCGCATCCCGCGGATCGTGCGTGACGAGGATGCGCGCGCTGTCGACACCGTTCAGAAGTCGCGACAGATCGGCGCGGACCGAGCGGCGAGTGGTGACGTCGAGGGCGGCCAGCGGTTCGTCGAGAAGGAGCAATCGCGGTGACACGGCCATGGCGCGGGCGAGGGCCACTCGTTGAGCCTGCCCGCCGCTGATCGCACCGGGCTTCTTCTCGGCGTGTTCACCCAGACCGACCCATTCGAGCAGTTCGGTCGCGCGGGTGCGGGCCGCATCACGTTCGGTTCCGCGAGCGCGCAGTCCGAACGCCACGTTCTCGATCACACTCATGTTGGGGAACAAGAGGTAGTCCTGGAACACGAATCCGACCGGCCGACGTTCCGGCGCCACGAAGACATCGCGCGCGGGATCGTCGAGCACGGTTCCGTCGAGACTGATCGCGCCTTTCGTGATCGGGACGAGGCCGGCCAATGCGCGCAGGAGTGTGGTCTTTCCGGCACCGTTCGGCCCGAGCACCGCGAGAGTTTCTCCGTCACCGACGGACACCGCAGCGTCGAGCGTGAATCGGTCACGCTCGACCACGACACGGGCGTCGAGTGACATCAGTACCCGACTCCGTTGGTTCGTCCCATCCAGCGATCGCGCAGGCCCAAGAGAACTGCGAACGACGTGGCGATCATGACGATGCTGAGAACGAGAGCGTCGCGCTGGTCGGTCTCGAGTGCGAGGTAGGTCGCGATGGAAATGGTCTGTGTGGTTCCGGGGAAGTTGCCGGCGAACGTGATGGTCGCGCCGAACTCTCCGAGCGCACGGGCCCAGGCGAGGACGAAACCGGCCACCAGGGCCGGGCGAATCGCCGGCAGAGTGATGCGACGGAACACGTACGAACGAGTCGCCCCGAGTGTTCGCCCCGCGTCCTCGAAGCGGCCATCGGCCTGGCGGATCGCCGCCTCGACCGTGAGCACGAGGAAGGGCATGGCCACGAACGTCTGAGCGACGATGACTCCCCAGACGGAGAACGTCAACTGGAACGAGAACCACTGGTCGAGGTACTGGCCGAACAATCCGCGGCGCCCGAACGAGAAGAACAGTGCGACACCGCCCACGACCGGCGGAAGAACCATCGACATCGTGCACAGCGCGCGGACGAAGTTGCGGCCGGGGAAGTTCGTCCGGGCCAGCAGCCAGGCCAGGGGAACGCCGAAGACTCCGGCGAGCAGTGCGGATGCGATCGACGTGCGAATCGACAACCAGAGTGCGGTGCGCACTTCGCTCTTGCCGAGAACTCGACCGATGTCGCTCCACGGCATCTTCCACACGAGCCCGAGAAAGGGCAGCGCGAAGAACGCGATGGCGAACGCCGCCAAGACGGCGACACCAGTGGGAACGCTCTCGCGCTGGCGGCGGGCTCGAGGTCGGGTCGCTCTCATCGCTCGCCGAATCCGTACGACTCCAGCACGGTTCGTCCGGCACCGTTGACGAATTCGACGAACGCGTCGGCAAGCGAGCGATTCGCCGATGATTCGAGAACGGCGATGGGGTACCGCGCGACGTAGTTCTGATCAGCAGGAATGTCGACGCCTTGTGCCTTCGATCCGGCGGCGATGACGTCGGTTCGATACACGATTCCGGCGTCGGCGGCGCCACTGGTGATCTTGGTGACGATGCCGCCCACGTTCGCCTCGAACGAGCGGAAGTTCGCGACGACTCGCGCGCGCTCCAGGACGTCGTCGGTGTACGAGCGGATCGGCACGCCGGGTTGTGCGGTGATCACGACGACATCGGAGCGCGAGAGATCGGCCAGCGTTCGGATGTTCTTCGGATTGCCGGGTGCCACCATGATCGCCAGGGAGTTGGTGGCGAAGAACGAGTAATCGCCGGCGAGCGAGTCGGTGATCCGGCTCATGCTCTCCTCGTCGGCCGACGCGAACACGTCGGCCGGGGCACCGCCGTCGATCTGATTGGCCAACGTGCTCGACCCGCCGAAGCTCATCGTCACATCCACACCGGGGTTCGCCGCTTCGAAGGCTCGCTCGATCTCGCCGAAAGCGCCGGTGAGCGATGTCGCGGCCAGAACCGTGATCTTGGTGGAGCCGTCGTCGCTGCTGACGCACGACGCACCGAGCGCCATCAAGCCGACGACGAAGACCCCGACCCGGCGACGCATCGGGTCAGATTAGTCAATTGTTGACTAAATCGCCAACCGCCCGGCCTGGCTCACTCGTCGATCGGCTGGGCCGGCGGTTTGAGTGGAGTGCCGTCCAGCAGGCCGACCAAGGAGTCGGCGTCGAGTCCCAGGGCCGAGATCTGTGCCGGTGCGCGCCGTCCGCTCATCACGCGGAGGAGATCGAACGACGACAAACCGGATGACTGGAGCCGTTGTCCGAGTCCGCTCAGGCGCTTCTCGGCCATGTCGAGCAACCACCCGACGGCCACGTCCACCGCGTCGGAGTCACGAGCACCCGTTCGACCCAGGGCCAGGCGGAGATCGTGTTCATGGGTGACCGCGTCCATGACCATCTGCGAATTCACGGGAACCGGAACGTGGGGCAGGATCGCCGCGAAAGGTTCGATCGATGCTTCGAAGGCATCGGCCAATTGTGCGAGCGACTCACCGCGATGCCGCTCGACCTGCGCCTGTGTCCACGCGTCGGTGGTGACCCCCTCCATGCGCCCGGCGAGGATGTCCTCGGGCAGACCGACGAGGTGGGCCGCGAGTTCACGGACGGTCCAAGCCGGACAATGGGGCACCACACGATCGCCGTCGGCTTCGGGAGTCGTGCGCAGCAGTTCGATCACCCGTGCCCGCACGCCCTCGTACGCGGCGACGACCTGCGGGGTCGGCAAGAGGAATGCACTCATGTCCCGAGTGTTCCAGAGTTGACCGAAGCGGCAAACCCGGATACCCTCGGGGGTATGTGCCGTCAAGTGACCTGCCGTCAGTGCGCGAAGCCCTCATGGGCCGGGTGCGGAGCCCATGTCGAAGAAGTGCTCGGTCACGTTCCGAAGGACCAGCGGTGCCGTTGCGACGAAGCACCCTCGGCCAGCACCGCGCCGGCGGCCAAGAAGGGCTTCTTCGCCGGACTGCGTCGGCGCTGATCGTTCAGGCCGGGGCCCAAAAGGCGTGGGTTCCGCTGCTGATCCGCTCGGGTAGGCGAATGCGGCACACCGGTCCGTCACCCACGCCCTGCGCGTCGAACACCAGACACTCCGACACATTGCTGTTCACGTCGATCGTGAACGTCACGAGATAACCGTCGTCTTCGGACTTCGCGCCGGCGCGCGGCGCCATCACCGTCTCGCTGCCGAAGACACCGGGTCCGAAGAGATACGACTCCTTGTGCCCGGTGAGCAGATCGTTGCGCGTGATGCCGTCGAATTCGAAGCGACCGGGTGTGGGCACGACCGAGTAGTAGTAGCGGTAAGGGCGGCCTCCGTGGCGACCGTTGATCATGCCGAACTCGGTGACTTCGTCGCTCAGGGGTCCCTCGCGCGTCTCGCCCGTCGTGAGGTTGAAACGCCAGCGGTACGGGCGCGAGTCCATCGCGTACAGGTCGAGGAAACGGAAGAGTCGAGTGTTGATGTCGGCGTCGGGAGGGATGTACGGCGAGGGCGAGTGCTGGAAGAAACCATCGAGAACGACCCAGTGGCCTTCGTGATCGTGGGTCTCGAAGGCGTTGATCCAGTGCAAAACGTACGTCGGGTCGGCCTCGAACCACTTGATGTCGTTCGACTGTCCTCGTCGTGGAATCACGGCGAAACGCGTGGGCATCTCCGGATGCCATTTGGTGGCGTAAATGCCTTTGGCGATGAGATCCTCGTCCCAGAACAACGGGCAGTCGTTGAGAATCGCGAAGTTCTCGGTGAACGCCATGTCGTGGGGCAGGCGCGCTCCCGCCAGCGGAATCGGCACGTAGTGCACCAGGTCGTGGTTGGCGTCGACCACTCCGTAGTGCATGAACGGCGCGGTGGTCTCGTAGTTGAAGAACAGCATCTCGTTGGCGACTTCGTCGACCTTGGTGTGCGCCGAGACTCCGCACGACGGGAACTTGCCGTTCCACGACGCGCGTCCTCGGTCGTCGAGTGTGCGTGGGTCGAGTTGGTAGAGGTCGCCGCATTGGTAGAAGCTCGAGTACGCGACACCCGCGTGCACGACCACGTCGGTGCTCGATGCGTCTTTCATGCGGGTACGTGCGCCCCAGCCATCGGTACGTGGTGACTTCTTCGGTGATTCGGCCAAGCCGGCCCATTGGACCCCGCCGGCTTCGCGCTCGATCTCGAGACCGACGGTGCGCACGAATCGGTTGCGGTACTCGGCCACGCCGTTGGTGAACGACATCATGTGGATCATCCCGTCGCCGTCGAACGGGTGATACCGCTCGAAGTTCGGGTGCAGCGGATTCTCGGTGTTGCGGAGATACACGCCGTCGAGGTCGTGCGGGATGGTCCCGACGACCGGAAGCTCGGTTGCGGTGTACTCCGTCGTCTGCGGGCGCCAGGCCCCGGTGCGATACGGATGGTCGTCGTCGACGGGCAGTGTGCTCACGTGCCGGGCGAATACTCGGGTCCCCACCATGCCGACTGTACTGTCGCTGCGCTCCCATGTTGTCCGCACTGTTCCTCAGCTTCGGCGTCATCTTCGTGGCCGAACTCGGCGACAAGAGCCAGCTCATGGCCTTGGCTTTCGCCGCGCGTTACCGCGCTTGGCCCGTG
>JBEAXP010000002.1:0-2611 GCA_041159745.1 Actinomycetota bacterium
AAGTAGGTCATCGGGCCTCGAGCGCGTAGCTCCGCATCGGCGACACAACGAACGCCGATGTGTCGACGGTCTCGGTGAACTGCGCGGCGAGCGTTGGGTGGTCGGCTTTGAACGCAGCGTCGTCGAACTTCTGCTCCACCTTGACCTTGCGTGCCCACGACACGAGGCCGGCGATCCCGCTGCTCGCGCCGCATCGTGCCCTGAGGTTGGCCTCGGCCAGGCTCCGGTCCCACTTCGCCTGCGACTCGTACTTCAGGAGTCCCAGCCGAGCCAGATGAAGCTGCTCGAGGCGGCCATCGTCGTGCTGCGCCAGATCCATCAGCGCGTCCATCTCCGCGCTGAAGGTTTCGAATTCGCTCGGCAGGGAGAACTCGCCGTCGGTGTTCGGCTTCTTGAGCAGGAAGAGTGGCGTGAGTGCCTCCTTCTCCACGACGTACGACGCGTACAGGTCAGGATGCTCCTCCGCGAGGGCCTCCTTGCGGAAGGTCGTCGCCTTCTTCGGCACATTTGTTGCGTACCGTTGGACATCCTTGCCGGCTTCGAGCGCGGACCTGAAGATCGCGTCGCAACGCAGTCGGAGTCGCTTCACCTCGCTCCCGAGGTGCTTCGCCGCGTGCGCTACAGCGAAGCGGCCATAGTCATCTTCGACGGGTTCGATCTCCTCGAGCGTCGACTCCACCGACGCCAACTCCTTCGCCAGGAGCAGCGCACCGATGTGGTCCCACTGTTCGGCCGCCAATGCCTGCGCAGTTCGAACCGCGGAATCGAGTGCCTCAGCGGTGAACTCGAACCATTCGCCGAGGATTCGATCTGTCGCGAACTCGTGGTGCAGACGCTTCTCGAGGTCAGAGATTGCGGGCGCCGTCACGATCTCGACGACGGACAACTGACGCGGATTGCCCGTCTGATGTTCACCGAGACGATTCTCCGAGTCGCCGCGACGACTCGCTTTGACGAGGCCGATCTTGAAGTACGCCGAACCCGCCCCCGTGAGCAGGTCGCGCTCGCCGATGAAGTAGAGGTCACCCTTCTTCAGATTCACGTCTGCCCTCCGTCACACAGTCGACCGCCTTGGCCACGAGGAGTCTCTCGGCCAATCGGCCTGCACCGCAAACGCGTTGCATCTACTGGCCGACGAGTCCCGGCGGTTCGCTCGGTCGGGTCGCGAGGTAGTCGGCGCCCGCGATCGCCAGGGAGATACCGGCGATGACGACCACGAAGGTGTCGGGTCCGAGGAACGGCGCGTACGCAGCGATCATCCCGATCACAGCGACCACGATCACGCCGCCGACCCGCACCCACGGGACGGCCCGTTGCGGTGTCGGGACCGCGAACTCGATGACCGCGAACCCGGCGAGGATGAGCAGCAGCGGGATGGTCACGAGCAGCGTGGCCTCGTCCGAGATCTTCACGTCGGCCTCGAGCACGGTGAGGTCCGTGATGCCGACCGCGAGTCCGAGCGCCCCGACGCCCACCACGAGGTGGCCGAGCAGCCAGGTGCGCAGGCGAGCGATCGAATGCGGCACGAGTCCCGTGATCACCGAGTTGAAGTACAGCGCCCACATCGAGAACACGGTGAAGAAGGCGGCGCCGAGGAGCAGGTACTCCGGCTGGCCGTAACCCTTCGCCACGCTGAGGGCGATCTTCAGGAACGACTCGCCGAGCAGGATGAGGACCAACTGGCCCATCCGCTCGCCGAGGTGCTCATCGCGGATCGCGTGGCTGCGGACCCGCATGGCCAGGTACGGACCCAACGCCACCCCGATGACGATGACGAACACCAGCGCGAACCCGACCGGGTTCCACGACTTCGGGGTGAGCGAACTCGCGAAACTGATGACGGTCGCGGCCGTGAAGCCGTTGCGCAGGGTCCGGTTCGCTCGGGCCGCCATCTCGCTGGAGGAGGGTGCGAGCCAGAACAGTGCGGCGACCGTGGCGAAGATCACGCCCATGGCCACGAAGCCGTGCCAGTCCGCGACGCCCCCCGATCGGTTCGAGGCGAGGGCGGCCACGAGGATCGCCGGCATCTGGATGACCACGATCGGGTACGCGATGCGGTGGCGGGGGCTGTCCGCCTCGGCGAGGAGCACGGTGAGGAACCAGACCGTGAAGAGCAGGGCCGAGCACATGGCCAACCAGCCCGCGGTGGCCCAACTCGGGTCCTTGCCCAACTGGCCGCCGAACTCGAGCGTGGCGGCCACGAACACGAGGTCGTAGAACAGTTCGAACCACGAGACGTTCGGCTCGTGCTGGTGCGGGAGGCGGATCGGGACGCTCCGAGCTTCGTTCACGGTCCCGGAGACTACGCGCGCTCCTTGCGCGAACCGGACTGGCAGACGGGCGGCCGGATCGGGGGCAGGAGGTGCCGATGGCCGAGCGGCAGGTGCCCGAACGGCGCTGGAATCACTACCGGGCCACCATCGTGACGATCGCCCACGACGACGAGGTCGTCGAAGCCCGCGACCTGGCCCGCAGACTCGGCGCAACGATCCACGTCATCACCGCGTGGAAGCCGGTCGTCGAATCGCCCCTCGGCGGGAGCGGGAAGCGTCGCAGTCTCGAGCACGCTCGCCCCCGGTTCGACCTCCCAGATCACCTGAAGGTCGTCGGT
>JBEAXP010000049.1:0-3619 GCA_041159745.1 Actinomycetota bacterium
GTGACCAAGGAGGCCGCCACCATGGTGCTGGCCGACGACAACTTCGCGACCATCGTCGGCGCCGTGAAGCGCGGCCGCACGATCTACGACAACATCGTCAAGTTCGTGCGCTTCCAGTTGAGCACCACGCTCGGGTTCGCGATGCTCTTCCTCGCCGCGTCGATCTTCGGCATCGCGAGTGGTAAGCCGTTCGCGGCCATCGCGATCCTGTGGGTCAACATCATCATGGACGGCCCGCCCGCCATGGCCCTCGGCCTCGACAAGGCCGACTCCGACATCATGCGGCGCCGCCCGCGCCCCATGGATGAACGCATCCTCACCAAGAGCCGGTGGTCGGCGGTGGCCTTCGCGTCGCTGATCATGGCGATCGGAACGCTCGCCGTGCTCGCGTGGGCACCGGGCCCGGAGGCCGAGGCTGGCACCGCGACGGTGGCCGGAACGATGGCATTCAACACGTTCGTGTTGTTCCAGTTCTTCAACATCTTGAACGTCCGTAGCGACCGCAACACCGTGTTCCGCCGTCAGACCTTCACCAACTGGCAGTTGTGGGGCGCGTTGGCCGCGGTTCTGCTTCTTCAGGTCGGCGTCACCCACGTCGGCTTCATGCAGGACCTCTTCGACACCACGTCGATCTCGGGCACGCAGTGGCTCGTGAGCATCGCCGTCGCCTCGTCGGTGCTGTGGCTCGAGGAGATTCGCAAGTTCTTCATCCGCCGCACCGCGGCAAGCAAGTGAACCAACCAAACAACAGGAGGTCATCATGAAGTGCCCGAGTTGCCCCGAAACCGCTCTCGTCATGAGCGATCGTCAAGGAGTGGAGATCGATTACTGCCCGTCGTGCCGCGGCGTGTGGCTCGACCGGGGTGAACTCGACAAGATCATCGAGCGCTCGACCGGAGGAAATCCCACACTCTCGGCCCCGCTCCCCCGCAAGTACAAGGACGACGACGATTGGGACGACGACGATCGCTACAAGATCAAGTACGACAAGTACGGCCGCCCCTACAAGAAGAGCAAGACCAAGAGCATGCTCGGCGAGATCTTCGACTTCTGACCCGCTTTCACCTGGAGGCACACCAATGATCAAGAACACCTTCAAGACTTCGGTCCTTCTCGCCGGACTCGGCGGACTCATCGTCGCCATCGCATCACTGCTCGGCGGCGGTTCGTCGGGCGCGGTGATGATCGGACTCCTGATCGCCCTCGTGATGGTGGGCGGCAGTTACTGGTTCAGCGACAAGCTGGCACTGCGGGCCGCCCAGGCCACGGTGATCACCGAGGCCGACGCGCCGGAGTTCTACCGGATGGTCGCCTCACTCGCGGCGCGGGCCAACATGCCCATGCCACGAGTGGCGATCTCGCCGTCCGAACAGCCCAACGCGTTCGCCACCGGTCGTGGTCCGCGCACCGCGGTGGTCTGTGCGACACAGGGTCTGCTGCGCTCGATGCCGGCCGATGAGATCGAAGGCGTCATGGCGCACGAACTGATGCACGTGCGCAATCGCGACATCCTCATCGGATCAGTGGCCGCCGCCATCGCCACCGCCATCTCGGCCATCGCCCAGATGGCGTACTTCGCCGCATTGTTCGGCGGCGGAGGTCGCGACGACGACCGCCCCAACCCGCTGGCCGTGATGCTCATCTCGATGCTCGCTCCCATTTCGGCGTCACTCATTCAGATGGCCATCAGCCGCAGTCGCGAGTTCGAGGCCGACCGCAGTGCAGCCGAACTTCTGGGCAGCGGTCAGTCGCTGGCTCGCGCACTCGAGCGCATCGAAGTGATGGCCTCGCGTATGCCCATGAACGTGTCACCGGCCCAGGCTCAGGCCTACATCCACAACCCGCTGGCCGAGTTCCAGAACCAGCGTCGTGGCACCGGCGTCAACCTGGCCCGTCTGTTTTCCACCCACCCGAGCACCGACGAAAGAATCCGCCGCCTTCGTGCGATGTGAGAGGATCCTTCCGTCGTCGCATTCGCGTCGGCGGAAGGGCTCACCATGAACATCCGACACCTTGCCGCGGTCGCGGCGGCTTCGCTGGCTCTCGTCGCGTGCGGCGGGGATGGCGATGGCACCAACGACTATCTCGGAGGTTCTGAAGGTGGGGGTGGCGCCGAAGCCGATACGGGCTTCGGCAAGTTGCTGACCCAAGCCCTCCTCGAGGACAGCGACGGAACCTTCACGTCCGATGAGGAGGCCGCTTGTGTGGCCGGCGCGATGATTCGCGACATCGGCGAAGATCGCCTCATCGAACTCGGGCTCGGCGAAGGCGGCCTCAACGAGATGTCGAACTACGGATTCACCGACGCCGAGTTCGAGAAGGTCGTCGACTCGGTGTTCGACTGCGTCGACATGCGCGCGACGATGGCAGCGCAATTGGAGTCCAGCTACACCGCCGAGCAGGCCGCCTGCGTCGTCGACAAGATCGACCTCGACCTCTTGCGTAATGTGGCCAAGGCTCAGCTCACCGGTAGCTCCGATGGAATGAGCGACGAGCTGCAAACGGTGATCACGGCGATGGCCGACTGCGGAATCAGCGGCTGACCACGACGGCAGGCCCAATCGACTTCAGAGGCCGGCGAGGTAGTCGCCCGACACCGTTTCGGCGTCGGCTGACGTGAAGGCCGCGTACCCGTCGCGCTCGAGCACATCGGCCAATTCGGGGCCACCAGATTCGACGATGCGCCCCTTCACGAGAATGTGCACGCGGCTCGGGCGCAGTTCTTCCAGCAACTTGCTGTAGTGCGTGATCACGAGAGCGCCGAGGTTGTCTTCGCGCGTCGCGTCCATCACGCGGCGGGCGCAGTCACGTAAGGCGTCGACGTCGAGGCCCGAGTCGAGCTCGTCGAGAATGACGATCTTGGGCTTGAGCACGGCCAATTGCAGCGTCTCGTTGCGCTTCTTCTCGCCACCCGACAAGTCGACGTTGAGCGCGCGCTCGAGGAACTTCTCGTCGAAATTGATGCGCGCGGCCTCGGTCCGCAGAATCGAATCGAGGTGCGCCACATCGTCGGCCCGGCCGCGGTCGCGCAACGCTTCGCCCAACACGGCGTCGAGCGTCACGCCGGGGACCTCAGTGGGGTACTGCATCACGAGGTGCAGGCCGGCGGCGGCGCGCTGCCAGGTGGGAAGGGCGAGCATGTCGACGCCGTCGAGAAGCACCTGGCCGCCGGTCACGGTGTAACCGGGCTTGCCCATCACCACCGCCGACAACGTGCTCTTGCCCGCACCATTGGGGCCCATGACGGCATGCACTTCTCCCGATGAGATCGTGAGATCGATGCCGTTGAGAATCGGCTTGCCCGCAACCTCGGCCGTGAGACCGCGAATCTCGAGAGTGCTCACTTCGCCTCCACGTGAATCTGGCCGTTCTCCACACGAGCGGTGTAGACGGCAACCGGTTGCGTGGCCGGAAGAGTGTTGGGCTCACCGGTCACGAGGCTGAACGCGCTGCCATGTCGCGGGCATTCGAGCTGCTTCTCGTCGCACCACACCTCGCCCTCGCTGAGAGAGACGTTGGCGTGGCTGCACACGTCGCCGATGGCGTAGACGTCGTCGCCGATGCGGACCACGGCCACCGCGACGCCGTTCACGTCGAACTTGCGGGCGGTTCCGGGTTG
>JBEAXP010000101.1:0-5934 GCA_041159745.1 Actinomycetota bacterium
CCGTGTGGCGCCACCGCCTCGGCACCGCTCAGTCCGACGACGTGCAGATCTTCCACGAGGCCGACGAGCGTTTCTACGTGGGTATCGACCTCACACGCAATAGCGAGTGGATCGTCATCGATTCCGACTCGAAGACGTCGAGCGAGTCGTGGTTGATCTCGGCCCGCTCACCTCTCGACGCTCCGAAGGTCGTGCGCCCGCGCACCGAGAATCTCGAGTACCACCTCGACCACTGGGGTGATCGATTCGTCGTCCTCACCAACCTCGATGCCGTCGACTTCCGGGTGATGACCGCTCCCACCGAGGCTCCCGATCAGTGGACCGAGTTCATCCCGCACAGCGCCGGCAATCGCATCACCCGCGTCGATCCGTTCGTGTCGCACCTCGTGGTGCACGAGTGGGTCTCGGCACAACCGCGCCTGCGCATCGTGCGACGCGACGGTTCGTCGACCGCCATCGACCTCGGCGAGTCTCCGCACGACGTCGAACTCGACGCCAATCCCGAGTGGAACACCGAGTGGGTGCGTTTCGCCACCGAGAGTCTGGTGTCGCCGGCGACCGTGTGGGAGCACAACATCGACACGGCCGAGCGCGTGATGCTCAAGCGAGCGCCCACGCCCAACGTCGACTTGGCCCGTTACGAGAGCACTCGCCACTGGGCCACGGCCGCCGATGGAACGCTCGTGCCGTACGACGTGGTGCGTCTGGCGGGCTCTAGCACCGCCGGTCCGGCCGTCGTGTACGCGTACGGCTCGTACGAAGCCTCGATGCCGCCGTGGTTCTCGGTGGCTCGCCTCTCGCTCGTCGACCGCGGCTGGACGTGGATCCTCGCCCACCCGCGCGGCGGCGGCGAGATGGGCCGTCAGTGGTACCTCGACGGCAAGTTGCTCAACAAGCGCAACACATTCGACGACACCAATGCAGTGGCCGATGACGCGGTGCGTCGCGGTCTGGCCGATGGCGCGCGTCTCGCCGTCCGCGGTGGCAGTGCGGGCGGACTGCTCGTGGGCGCCTGCATCAATCTGCGGCCCGAGCTGTGGTCGGCCGCGGTGGCCGAGGTGCCGTTCGTCGACGTGGTCACCACCATGAGCGATCCGTCGTTGCCGCTCACCGTCACCGAGTGGGAGGAATGGGGCGATCCTCGCAGCGAGCCGTTCGCTTCGTACATGCTGTCGTACTCGCCGTTCGACAACGCCACGGCACGCTCGTATCCGGCCCTGTTCGTGACGGCCGGACTCAACGATCCTCGTGTGGCGTATCACGAACCAGCCAAGTGGGTCGCGCGCATTCGGGCCGTGCGCACCAACGATGCGCCGCTCGTATTGCGCACCGAGATGGGTGCGGGTCATGGTGGCGCGAGCGGTCGCTACGACCGCTGGCGCGACGAAGCCCGCGTGTGCGCGTTCTTGCAGATCGTTCTAGGCGACTGACGCCACGAGGGTCAGAACGGCCAGGGCTTCGAGCACGGCGTTTCGCACGAGGTGACCCGGGCCCAACGGCTTGGTGCTCCACTCGCCGAAACACGCGCACACCGGCCGCCGGCCGCGCGCAAGGTTGACCGCGAGCAGAACGGAGAAGCTTCCGAGGAGCACGAGTGCGGCGATCGACACCGCTGCTGCGGCGAGTTGCACGATGAGCAACGCACCGAGGGCGAGTTCGACCCACGGGACGAGTGGCAGGACGATGCGCGGCGCGCCGAGTGCGGCCCCTTGCGCTTCCCACGCCCGACCCGTGCGCAATTTCGAGAACGCGGCCACGCACATGGTGGCGCCGAGGATCACCGAGGCGACGAGGCCAACGGCATCCATCATCAGGCCGGCGGCATGTCGATCTTGGCGACCTTGCCCCGGAAGAAGATCATCGCGTTGTCCACCGCGTCGGCGTGCTCCATGGCGTTCACGCGGCCGACGACGAAGAGGTGATCACCCGCGTCGTGGACGGCGTCGACCGAGCAGTCGATCCAGCCGATCGCACCGGGCAGAATCGGCGATCCGGACGGTGCGGGCTTCCAGTCGACGCCGCCGAACTTGTGCGGCTCGCCGTCGGCCGGCTCCTTGGCGAAACGCCAGCAGAGTTCGTCCTGTCCCGCACCGAGGATGTTGGCGCAGAAGCTTCCACCGGCGGCGATGCGCGGCCACGACCGCGACGACTTGCCCGGGAGGAATCCGACCAGGGGCGGATCGAGCGACACCGACACGAACGACCCGATGGTGATGCCGAGCGGAACGCCATCGGGATCGAGGCCGGTCACCACGGTGACGCCGGTGGGGAAATGTCCGAGGACGTTTCGGAAGTGCCGCGGATCGATTTCGCTCACGCCGCAACCCTAGACGGTGACGGTGAGGCCCTCGTGCGCCGCGAAGACGTTCACGCCGCGCTTGTCGCCCTCGCACTTGGCCGCCTCGAGCAACTGGTCGACCTCGTCGTCGCAACGCGCCGGGTCGTGGTGGAACAGCGCCAGCGTCTTCACACCGCACTCGGCCGCGACCCACAGCGCGTATTCCACCGTGCAATGACCCCAGTTGTTCTTCTTCACGAACTCGTGCGGCGTGTACTGCGCATCGTGGATGAGCAAGTCGGCGCCTTTGCACAACTCGCGCGCGCCGTCGGTGAGACCCATCGAGCCGTCGAGCGGCATCTGGTGGTCGGACAGGTACACCACCGACTTGCCGTTCCAGGTGACCCGGAAACCGAGAGTGTTGCCGATGTGCGGAACGAGGCGGCTGCGCACCTGATAACCGCCGACCATGAAATCGTCATCGGCGACATCGTGGAAGTTGAACGTGCCGGGAAGTTCGCGCAACGCGATCGGGAACATCGGCGGACGAATGATCGCGTCGAACACCTCGGCCACCGAGCGTCCGTCTTCTTGCGCAGGAGCGTAGATGTCGAAGTGCGCGCCGTCCCGCAACGTGGGCACGAAGAACGGCAGACCCTGGATGTGATCCCAGTGCATGTGCGTGAGAAGACACGAACCGCGGAACGGACTGGTGGCACCCGCCTGGCCGCACGAGTAACGCAGACCGGTTCCGAGATCGAACACCAGCGGATCTTCACCCGGTGCGTCGACACTCACGCACGACGTGTTTCCGCCGTAGCGCCGCGTGTCATCGCCATGGCATGGAGTGGATCCACGAACGCCATGAAACGTGACCTGAAGGCCCTGATTTCCCCCGATGGGGAGAACGCTAAATCAGTGGACCATCGGTTGTGAACAGGCGGGTTCGGTGACCTTCGTCGCAGGACGGGTGGGCTCGGTGCCGTAGCGGGAAGTACGGTTCGCCCATGAGTCACGGGGGAATCACTCAGCACAGCGCGTCGGTCAACGGCTTCGAGCTGTCGTACCTGGCAGCCGGCCTCGACAACGGAGGCCCGCTCGCCGTCTGCGTGCACGGCTTCCCCGATTCGGCCCACACGTGGCGCCACCTCCTGCCCCGCCTCGCCGACGCCGGTTACCGGGCGGTAGCCCCGTTCCTGCGCGGGTACGCACCCTCCGGAGTGCCCGCCGACGGGCGTTTCCAGACCGCCGCCTCGGCTCTCGACGTGCTCGAGCTGCGCGCATCGCTCGGGGGCGGATCCGACTCGGTGATCATCGGACACGACTGGGGAGCACCCATCACCCACATCGCCGCGAGTCATGCACCCGATGCGTGGCGCAAGGTCGTGTCGATGGCCGTCCCGCCGGGCAACGCCGTCGGTGCGGCGTTCGTCGGCAACCTCGCACAAATCAAGCGCAGTTGGTACATGTTCTTCTTCCAGCATCCGCTGTCCGATCTCGTGGTGGGCGCCAACGATCTCGCGTTCATCGACATGCTGTGGGCCGACTGGTCGCCGGGTTACGACGCGCGCGAAGACCTCGCTCTCCTCAAACCGAGTTTGCGCGACGCCGCCAACCTTCAGGCCGCACTCGGCTTCTATCGGGCCACACTCGGCGCCGGATACAACGATCCGGCTCTGCAATCGATGCAGGAGAAGAGCAGCGCCATCCCGCCGCAGTCGTATCTATACCTGCACGGTCGCACCGATGGATGCATGGGCGTCGAAGTGGCCGAGTTCGCTCGCGCCGAACTTCCCGCGCACGCGCGCATGGAGATCGTCGACGGCGCCGGTCACTTCCTGCATCTCGAGCGACCCGACCTGGTCAACCGGATCATCCTCGACTTCTTGAAGGCCTGACCGTGTCGACGCCCGCACTCCCCGACGGCTTGGTGATCGTGGTGAAGCACGAGTGCGAGACGTGCCGCCTCGTGGTGCCGGTGATTTCGCAACTGAAGTCCGGAGCGATTCCGGTGACCGTGTACACGCAGGACGACCCGTCGTTTCCGGCCGGAGTCGGCGCGATTCACGATGCCGACCTGGCGGTGAGTTGGCACAACGACGTCGAGACCGTGCCGACGGTGATCAAGGTGGAGAACGGACGCGAGGTCGCGCGCACCATCGGATGGGTGCGCGACGAGTGGCACGCCGTCACCGGACGAGGCGATCTCGGCCTCGATCTGCCGGCCTTCCGTCCTGGTTGCGGCTCGCTCAGCGTCGATCCCGACTTGGTCGATTCACTGCGCGCACGCTTCGGCGGTTCGGCGTTGTCGGCACGGCGGGTCGAGACCGCGGCGGCCGAGGACGTGTTCGAAGCGATGTTCGATCGCGGCTGGACCGATGGATTGCCCGTGGTGCCGCCCACCGAAGAACGCGTGCTGCGCATGCTCACCGGAACCACCCGTGCTCCCGGTGAAGTGGTCGCGGTGGTTCCTCCCGATCTCGTCGAGGTGACGGTGGAGAAGATCGCCATCAACGCCGTGATGGCCGGCTGCAAACCCGAGTACCTGCCGTGGGTGATCGCCGGCGTGGAAGCGGTGTGCAACGACACGTTCAACATCCATGGTGTGCTCGCCACCACCATGCCGGTCGGCCCGGTGATCGTGTGCAACGGACCGGGCACGCGCGCGATCGGAATGAACAGCGGCATGAACGTGTTCGGGCAGGGCAACCGCGCCAACCTCACGATCGGGCGCGCGGTTCAGCTGGTCATCCGCAACGTGGGTGGTGGCCGACCCGGTGAAGTCGACCGTGCAACGCACGGCAATCCCGGCAAGATCTCGTTCTGCTTCGCCGAGGACGAAGTGGGTTCGCCGTGGACCTCGTTGGCCGAGAGTCGCGGTGTCGCCCCGGGGCGCGACGCCATCACGGTGTTCCCCGGCGAAGGCCCGCGTTGTGTGGTCGACCAACAAGCGCGCGATCCGGAGAGTTTGTGCAACACGTTCGCCGCCTGCTTGCGCACGTTGCACAACCCCAAGTTGGTGCTGGCCTTCGACGCGATCCTGGTGATGGGGCCCGAGCACTCGCGCGTCTTCGCCGAGGCCGGCTGGAATCGCGAGAAGGTGCTCGACGAGATCCACGCGCGGCTGCAACTGCCGGGCTCCGAGCTGATTCGCGGGGCGAACGGCATCGCCGAAGGCATCCCGGCCCACCTGAAGGACGCGACCCTGCCCAAGTTCCGTCCCGGTGGGCTGCTTCTGGTTCATGCGGGCGGCGGCGCCGGTCTGTTCTCTGCCATCATTGGGGGGTGGGCCAACGGCGACGTTGGCAGCCAGCCGGTCACGCGGGAGGTGACGACATGACGACTCTGCTCGATCCCACCAACGAACGACGCGTGCAGACGATGGAGCGCGTCGGCCGTCCCGAGTCGCTCCGTGGTCTGGTGGTCGGACTGCTCGACATCTCCAAGCCGCGAGGTGACGTGTTCCTCGATCGCCTCGAGCAGCGCCTGTCGGAGATGGGCGCCGATGTCCGCCGCTTCAAGAAGCCCACGTTCACCAAGCCCGCGCCGGTCGATCTGCGCCACGAGATCGCGACGCAGTGCCAAGTGGTGATCGAAGCACTCGCTGATTGAGGCAGTTGCACGTCGTGCAGTGTGCACGACATCGTCGATATCGA
>JBEAXP010000053.1:0-9870 GCA_041159745.1 Actinomycetota bacterium
GACGAGGACCCCATCGTGGTCCTGTTCGAACAAGGCGCCGCCGACGGCACGACACCGCGTTCACCGCAGGCTCGCTGGTCGGCGTCATTCGACGCCTGGCCCGTTCCCGGAGCCCGGATGACGTCGTTCGCACTCGGCTCCGGCGGACTTCTCGGCGGCGATCCGACGACAGCAACCGGATCGACCGACTATGCCTCCGATCCCGAGGCGGTTCCACCGACCTTCTACACGGGTTCGGGTTCGGGAATCTGGCGGGCCGACGTGGCGTTCGACTGGGTCGCCAACCCGGCGGGAACCGCAGCCGTGTTCACCACCGAACCGTTGAAGGACGACCTCGTGGTGGTGGGGGCCGGCACCGCGGCTCTCTGGATCGAAGTGAGTGGTGCGGACGACACCGACATCGAAGTCACGATCAGCGAAGTACGACCCGACGGCAGCGAGACGTACGTCCAGAGCGGTTGGCTGCGGGCCAGTCATCGGAGCGCGAACGACGCCGACGGTCTCGATCGACTACCTGAGCACAGCCATCTCGAATCCGATCGCTCGACGTTCGCGGCCGGCGAGACGAGGATCGTGCGGGTGGAGCTCTTCCCCGTCGCTCATCCGTTCCGCAAGGGTTCCCGGTTGCGCATGACAGTGGATGCGCCCGGCGGAAACCGAGGGGTGTGGGCCTTCCGCACGATCAGTGCGGGCGAGAAAGTGACCATTCGCCACGACGCCGATCACCCGTCGACCCTGTACTTGCCGATCGTGAGCGGATTGCCGGTTCCATCCGGAGTTGCCGCGTGCAATTCGTTGCGCGGTCAGCCCTGCCGACCGGGCTGACGATCACTCCGGGCTGACGATCACTCCGGAGCGACGGAGAGCGTGAGGACGAGTTCGCCGGTGTCGTGGGTCTCGAGTTCGAATTCACCCGCGCGGTCGGCGACGAACTCGAACGAGACTTCGGTTCCGGTGAGTTCGAGGTCGTATCCGTGGAGGTGGAACTCGTGCTCTTCGTCAGCGGTCACCACGATGGTGACCTCCTGGCCCAGGACCACCGATGCGGTCGCCGGCGCACCGTCCTCGAGATCGACCTCGACGTAGGCGGTCTCGGAGGACGGCGTTCCGCTCTCGGGAACGTCCACTTCGATGGAACTGGTGGGAGGCGCGGTGGCCGCCGGGTCGGTGGGAGACGCGATCGAACCCTCGGTCGTGACCGGTGACGATTCGACGGTCGACGACGAGTCGTCACCCCCGCAGGAAGCGAACAGGAAACCGGCGATCAGGATCGAAGCGGAAAGACGACGCATACGATCAGGCTAGGCGGTGCGATAATCGATCGGTATGCACGTCGACGATGCGATCAGAGCACGCCGCACCGCGATGGTGGTCGACACCGACCGGATGGTCGATCGAGCGCTCATCGAAGAATTGTGCGAGTTGGCGATCTGGGCTCCCAACCACAAGCGAACGTGGCCGTGGCGGTTCGCGTCGATCACGGGCGGGGCTCGACTTCGGCTCGGCGCGGTGATCGCCGATGCGATGGCGGCTCGCGGTGACGACGCGGCCAAGGTCGACAAGGCGAGAACCAAGTACGCCCGCACACCCAATGTCCTGGTGATCGGAAGCGTTCCGGGTGACACCCCGGAACGCACCGCGGAGAACCGGGATGCCGTGGCCGCCGGGGCGCAGAACTTGATGCTCGCCGCAACCGCCCGCGGCATCGCGACGTATTGGGGTTCGTGTCCCAAGGGTGCCAATGACGCGGTGGCCGAGTTCGTGGGTTTCGACTCGGGCGCCCACGTGGTGGGCATCTTCTACATCGGGTGGGCACGCGACACCCCCGACGCTCCCGCGCGTCCGCCGGCTGGCGTCGTCCACATCGACTCGTGAACCACGCGGCCTGACGAGTCGATTCAACCCGTCGGACGATGAGGGCTATGCTCCGCCCATGCTCACGGGACGTTGTTTGTGTGAATCGGTGACCTTCGAACTGAGCGGCGACATCATCGCCACCGCGGTGTGCCACTGCGACCGTTGCCAGCGGCAGAGTGGCGGCGCGTTCTCGGTGAACCTGGTCGCCCACGAGTCGCAGTTGAAGGTGAACGGCACCCTCGGCTGTTACGAGGAGCGCGGTGAGAACAACGACGACGTCTACGTGCGCCGAAAGTTCTGCGCGAAGTGCGGCTCGCCGATCGTGTCCGAGCTCTCCAAGTCGGCCGGCATCATCGCCGTGAAGGCCGGGGTCCTCGACGACAAGTCGTCGGTGAAGCCGACGGTCGAGGCGTGGTGCGCTCACAAGCAGCCGTGGGTCGACCTGCCCGGGATGGCGATCTCGATGGAGCGCGAATAACTCAGCGGCTGTACGTGTAGAAGCCGCGGCCGCTCTTGCGGCCGAGCAGGCCGGCGTCCACCATGCGGAGCAGCAAAGGCGGCGCCGAATAGAGCGGCTCCTTGAACTCTTCGTACATGGATTGAGCCACCGCCGCCGTGGTGTCGAGGCCGATCAGGTCGGCCAGCGCCAACGGGCCCATCGGATGAGCGCACCCGTGGACCATTCCATTGTCGATGTCCTCGGCCGAGGCGAATCCCGATTCGAACATGCGGATCGCCGACAGGATGTACGGAATCAGAAGAGCGTTGACGATGAAACCGGCCCGGTCCTGCGACTGGATCAGATTCTTCGAAAGTTGATCGCCGGCGAACGATCCGGCTCGCCTGGCCGTGTCGTCGCTCGTGAGCAAGGATCGAACCACTTCGACCAAGGGGAGCACCGGCACCGGGTTGAAGAAGTGGAGCCCGACGACCTGTTCGGGGCGATTGGTCGCCATGGCCAATTTCATGATCGGGATCGAGGACGTGTTCGTGGCGAGGATCGCGTCGGAGGCCTCGACGGTCCGACTCAGACGCCGAAACACATCGACCTTCAAGTCGTCGATCTCCGGCACTGCTTCGACGACGAGTTCGCGATCGGCGAGTGCTTCGAAGTCGTGGGTGACGAACAAGCGCTTCGAGATCGCATCGACGTCGGCGTCGGTCAATTTGCCGCGCTGAGATGCTCGCTCGAGCGATTTCTCGATGCGGTCGAGCCCGGACTTGGCGGCCACGTCAGTGGCTTCCACGACCACGACGTCGCAGCCCGAACGCGCCGAGACCTCGGCGATTCCCGCACCCATGAGGCCGCATCCGACGACACCGATCTTCCGAAGAGTCATGCGCGCAGTGTAGATCGCGCTCGAACTCGCTCCGGCGGGTTCGTTCGTCCTCTGCCTAGGATCGGCGCGTGACTCCGCTGTGGAAGCCGACCGCCGATCGGATCTCCAACAGCAACATCGAGGCGTTTCGTCGAGCGATCGCCGCGACCGACGAATCCGTGACCGACTCGATCGAGTTGCACCGTTGGTCCGTCGAGCAACCCGGCGCGTTCTGGCGCGAGGTCTGGAATCGGTGCGGATTGATCGGAGACCGTGGCGACGTCGACGTCGCGATGAGCGACGACCTCCGGCGGACACGCTTCTTCCCGCGGGCGTCGATCTCGTTCGCCGAGAACGCACTCGCCGATCGTCCCGGATGCAACGACGACGCAATCGTCGCCGTCGACGAGAACGGTGCGCGTCGAACCATGTCGTGGGCCGAACTTCGCCAGGAGGTCGCGGCGATGGCCGCCGCTCTTCGCGCGCTGGGCGTTCGGTCGGGCGACCGGGTGGGCGCCTACATGCCCAACGTGATCGAGACCGTCGTCGCCTTCTACGCCGCCAACGCGATCGGAGCGGTGTTCACCTCGACGTCGAGCGACTTCGGAACCGAAGGTGTGGTCGACCGCTTCGAGCAGACCGCTCCGGTCGTTCTCATCGCCGCCGATGGCTACCGCTACGGAGGCAAGTCGTTCGACTGCCGCGGCCGCATCGCCGAGATCGCGTCGCGACTCGGATCGGTGAAGGCCACCATCGTGGTCGGAGTACTCGAAGAACGACCCGATGTCTCCCCGATCCCGAACGCACGGCTCTGGACGGACATCGCCGCTCGGCACCGCGGCGCACCGCTCGATTTCGAGCGAGTCGACGCCGATCATCCGATCTACATCCTCTATTCGTCGGGGACCACCGGAAAGCCCAAGTGCATCACCCACCGAGCGCTCGGCGCCCTTCTCATGCACGTGAAGGAGCAGCAACTGCACTGCGACGTGCGGGCCGGTGATCGCGTCTTCTACTTCACCACCTGCGGTTGGATGATGTGGAACTGGCTCGTGAGTGCACCGGCCTCGGGAGCAACGATCGTGTTGTTCGACGGCAACCCGTTCCACCCGTCGCCGAACGTCCTGTTCGACCTCGCTGGACGCGAACGGGTCACGCTGTTCGGCGTCTCCGCCAAGTACATCGACTCGGTCCGCAAAGCCGGTCTGACCCCGCGAACCTCCCACGACCTCTCGTCGGTTCGCACGGTGTGCAGCACCGGGTCGCCGTTGAACGACGAGGGTTTCGCGTGGGTCTATTCCGATCTGAAGTCGGACGTTCACTTGGCTTCGATCAGCGGCGGCACCGACATAGTCGGTTGTTTCGTTGGCGGCGACCCCACTCGTCCCGTGTACGCCGGTGAGATCCAGGGACCGGCACTCGGTCTGGACGTCGCGGTGTACGACACCGAAGGTCGTCCGATCACGCATGCCGGCGTGAAAGGAGAGCTCGTGTGCGTCAACGCCTTCCCCACCGTTCCGGTGGGTTTCTGGGGCGACACCGACGGCTCGAAGTTCTCTCGCGCCTACTTCGAACGCTTTCCCGGCGTGTGGGCCCACGGCGACTTCGCATCGTGGACCGCGCAGGGCGGCATGGTGATCCATGGCCGCAGCGACGCCACCCTGAACGCGGGCGGCGTCCGCATCGGAACCGCCGAGATCTACGCCCAGGTGGAGAAGTTGCCCGAAGTCGTCGAGTCGGTCGCGGTGGCCCAGGACTTCGACGGCGACACCCGCGTCGTGCTCTTCGTGCGTTTGGCCGACGGCCGATCACTCGACGACGAACTGCAGAGTCGTATCAAACGGGTCCTCCGCGACAACGCCTCGCCGCGTCATGTTCCGGCTCGCATCGTCGAAGTCACCGACATTCCCCGTACGCGGAGCAACAAGATCAGCGAACTGGCCGTCAACGACGTCGTGAACGGACGCGAGGTCCGAAACACCGAGGCCCTGGCCAACCCCGACGCACTCGAGCTGTTCCGAGATCGGCCAGAATTGCGCTCATGACCCGTCGCCGCCTCACCGTTGCCGACTTGGCCGCCCTCAAAGGGAAGCGGCAACTCACCATGCTGCGCATCTTCACGATCGACGAGGCGGCCGCCGCTGAAGCGGCTGGCATCGACCTGGCGTCGGCTCCGCCGGAACTCGTGACCCATCCGCGGTATCGCGAAGTGGCGCCGTCACTCTTCACTCTCACGGGACGCAGTCACCAGCAAGCCGGCTCGGCCGACGACCACTTGCGGTGGGCCGGAGAAATGCTCGAGGCCGGCGCCGACTGCATCTACTGCTCGGGAAGTCTCGATCGAGTCGAACATCTGGCCAAGGAATTCGTCCCCGTGGTCGG
The DNA here is from genome assembly GCA_041159745.1 of Actinomycetota bacterium. Lineage (GTDB taxonomy): Bacteria > Actinomycetota > Acidimicrobiia > Acidimicrobiales > Ilumatobacteraceae > Casp-actino8. The sequence goes on from JBEAXP010000053.1 coordinate 5,559, forward strand.
ACACGTCGGCCTGGTGCCGTCGAAGATCACCTGGACCGGAGGTTTTCGCGCGGTCGGCAAGACGGCCGACGAAGCGCTGAGCATCTACGAGCAGAGCATCGCCCTCGAGAACGCCGGTGCCATCGCGGCCGAGATCGAAGTGGTTCCGGCCGAGGTGGCCACCGAGATCAGTCGACGACTCAAGCGCCTCTCGCTGTGGTCGATGGGTTCGGGCGCCGGCTGCGATGCGCAGTACCTGTTCGCCATGGACATCCTGGGCGATCCGACCAATCAATCGATGTCGGGCATCGCCCATCTTCCGCGGCACGCCAAGGTGTACCGCGATTTCGCGGCCGAACACGCCCGCTTGCAACGCGAACGCATCGCGGCCTTCTCCGAGTTCCGAGCCGACGTTGAATCAGGATCGTTCCCCGAACCGCAACACCTGGTGCCGATCAAGCCCGATGAACTGGCACGGTTCCGGGCCGCCTTGCCTCCGACCTGATCCGCCCAGTCGGTCTTTTGCCACTCCCACCAGGACTTGTTTGGCATACCTAACACCCCCTGGCACAATGGCCGAATGGTCACGGCCCACGGACAGCGAACCGCCACGCGAGGATTCACGACACAGCGAATCGGCCTCACCGTCGTCGCATTGACCGTCTCGGCGCTCTCGGCCGCCTGCGGTGGCGGAAGCGACAACGGCGGCGAGAGCGTCACGGTCTACACCGGTCGCCACTACGGCATCGAGGAAGTGTTCGACGAGTTCACCGCGGCCACCGGTATCGAAGTTCGGTTCACGACGGGCTCCGATCCCGAACTCCGGGAACGACTGCTGGCCGAAGGCGACAACACTCCGGCCGATCTCGTGATGACAGCCGACGCGGCCAACATCGAGCTCGCCGCCCAGGCCGGTCTTCTCGCGACCGTCGACAGCGAAACATTGACTTCGGCGATCCCGCCCGAATTGCGTTCGCCGGACGACACGTGGTTCGCCCTGAGCCGTCGCCTGCGCGTGATCATGTACTCGACCGAGCGAGTGAGCGAGCCGCCGACGACGTACGCCGCTTTGGGTGAACCCGAATGGTCGGGCAAGTTGTGTCTGCGACCCAGCACCCACCCGTACACGCAGTCTCTTGTCGCCTCGCTCATCCTCAATCTCGGCGAGGACGAGGCTCTGGGAGTGGTCGAGTCGTGGGTGGCCAACGACCCGCTCTACATCAACTCCGACACCGACATCCTGAAGGCGATCGCGGCCGGTGACTGCGACGTCGCTCTCACCAACACGTACTACTTGCCCCGCTTGCTGGCCGATGACCCCAACTTCCCCGTCGCGATCAGTTGGCCCGACCAGGATTCCGCCGGCGCCCATCTCAACGTGAGCGCGGCCGCGGTCACCAAGTCGGCCCCGAATCGCTCCGGGGCGATCCGTCTCCTCGAGTGGCTGGCAACCAAGGGTCAGTCGACGTTCAGTGACGCCAACTTCGAGTACCCGGCCGATCCCGAGGTCGCGCCCGCGTCGGCCCTCACCGCTTTCGGGGACTTCGTCGCCGATCTCGCGGCTGTTCGCGAACTGGGTCGTCTCAACCCCCGAGCCGTCGAAGTCCTGTCGGCTGCGGGCTACGAGTGACGGCAACTCTTCCTTCCGTCGCGACACGACGGTCGCTGCCCGGATGGCTCGCGATCGCCGCGATCGCCGCCTTGATCGCGTCACCCGTGGTCGTCGTGGTTTCTTCCATCATCGACCCGACCGAATCGATGTGGTCGGAACTCTGGGCGACTCGCCTCCCCGGAATGATTCGCGACACCGTCACGCTCGCGGTCACGGTGGTGAGCGGTTCGCTCATTCTCGGTACCGGTCTGGCTTGGCTCGTGACGGCGTACGAGTTCCCCCTGCGTCGGCTGATCACCTGGCTTCTCGTGACTCCCCTCGCCGTCCCCGGCTACGTCGCGGGATTCGTGTGGCTCGACACGTTGTCGGGCCCGCTCGGGGCACGCGGAGTTCGCAGCATCTGGCTGTGCGCGGCGACCCTCATCGTCACGTTGTATCCCTACGTCTTCTTGTTCGCCCGGGCATCGTTCACGGCTCAGGGTGCCGAGGCGCGCGACGCCGCGCGAACTCTCGGAGTGGGCCCCACACGTTCGTTCTTCCGAGTCGCGCTCCCCATGGCGCGACCCGCGCTGGCCGCTGGTGGCGCCCTCGTCCTGATGGAAGTGCTCACCGACATCGGGACGGTGCGACTCTTCAACGTGAGCACCGTCGCCGACGGCGTGATGCGCGTCTGGTTCGGCACGGGAGATCGAGGCGCCGCCGCCGAACTCGCGTGTCTGCTGGTCGTGTCGGCGGCGACTCTCATCGCCCTCGAGCGAGGCCTGCGGCGAGGTGTGCGCTTCTCCACCCGACCGAGCGAGCGTCCGGCTCCCCCGATGGCCCTGCGACTCGGAGGTCGCATCGGTGTCATCGCCGCCTGCGCGACCGTCATCGTCGTCGCCGTCGCGGTGCCGATCGTTCGTTTGACGAACTGGGCGATCGACGCCCAGCGCTCCGGTACCGCCGTGACCGTGGCAGGCGGAGTGTGGCATCACACGTCGAGCAGTCTCGCGGTCGTTCTCGCCACGTGCGTTGCGTGCATGGGATGCGGAATCGCGATCGCTCTCCTGGCTCGACGACGTGGATCCATCGGTCGACTCCTGTCCCGCCTCGCGTCGCTCGGCTACGCCATGCCCGGTCCGGTGGTCGCCGTCGGCGCTCTCATCACGCTGGCCGCCTTCGACCGCGCCGGCCTGGTTCCGAACGGAGCGGTACTGATCGGGTCGTTCGTCGGCTTGGTGTTCGCTCTCACCACCCGCTTCATGGCGGTCGCGTTCCAAGGCATCGAAGCCGGTCTCGACCGAGTTCCGCCATCGGCGGTGGCCAGTGCGCGCACACTCGGCGCTCGGGCCGGCCGTGTCGCGTGGTCGGTGGAGCTTCCCGCCGCGCGCACGTCGATCGTCGCCGCCGCGGCACTGCTCACCGTCGACCTCATGAAGGAATTGCCGATCACTCTTCTGCTGCGACCCTTCGGCTTCGACACGCTGTCGGTCTGGGTGTGGCAAGCGACGTCCGAAAGCCTCTGGGATCAGGCCGCCGTACCCTCACTCGTCATGGTGGCGGTGGGGATGGTCGCAGTGGGTGCGCTCCTGGCCGCCCTGGATCGCGGCGCCGAGGTCGCATCATGAACGCCCCGGTCGCACTGCACGTCGACGGTCTCTCGCGATCGCTCGGCGCACGGCGTGTCGTCGATGACGTGAGTTTCACGCTCGAACGCGGCGAATTGCTCACCCTCGTCGGACCCAGTGGTTGCGGCAAGTCGACTCTGCTGCGAATGATCGCCGGACTCGAACCGAACGACGGCGGCCAAGTGATCGTCGACGGTCACGACATGACGTCGACCCCACCCGAACGACGCCACATCGGATTCGTCTTTCAGGAAGGCTCGCTGTTCGGCCACCTGCGGATCGATCAGAACGTCGCATTCGGTCTCAAGCACCTCTCCCGCGCCGACCGAAAGTCTCGGGTCGAAGCGATGCTCGACCTCGTTCAACTGAGCGGAGTCGCTCGTCGCTATCCGCACCAACTGTCGGGTGGAGAACAACAACGCGTCGCCCTCGCCCGCGCGTTGGCGCCCGAGCCTCGGTTGATGCTCCTCGACGAGCCCTTCGCGAGTCTCGACGAGGTGTTGCGCGACGAACTGCGACAGCAAGTGGCCGAAGTGCTGCGGACCACCGACACCCCGTCGATACTCGTGACGCACGATCGACACGAGGCGCTGACGCTCGGGGATCGCGTCGCCGTCATGCGGGACGGTCGCCTGCAGCAGGTCGATGCGCCCGAGGTCGTCTACGACCGACCGAGCAACCGTTTCGTGGCCGGCTTCGTGGGCGTGGCGTCTTTCTTGCCGGCCGAAGGCGGAATGCTCTCGGTCGTACGGCCCCACCAGGCGGCGGTGAAGGCCGGGGGCGACGACCGCGTGGTTTCGTGCAAATTCGCCGGCGCGACTCGGCGATACACGGTGCGACGGTCGGACGGAACCGTCGTCGTGGCCGACGGTTCGACCACGGCCGGACTCGTGACCGGCGACGCGTGCACGCTCACGGTCGCGAGCGGCGAACTGCACCGCGTTCCGGTCGATTCCTGAACGACGAGGGATCCACATCGCTCGTCGGCGACGGGTGCCCGGGGTGGGGCTCGAACCCACACGACTCGTGAGAGTCAGGGGGGTTTAAGCCCCCCGCGTCTGCCAATTCCGCCACCCGGGCGACGGAAGCAGGCTACGGACTCAGGCCACGCGAC
>JBEAXP010000059.1:0-4962 GCA_041159745.1 Actinomycetota bacterium
CCCCGCGAGGACATCGGCTACTACAACGTCTACTCGTCGTCATCGGGACCCAATCTCCTCATGACCGATCCGGAGGCTTTCCTCGCGCGCTACCGCGAGCAGACCGGATTCGGCGAGGACGCGGTCAACCTCGCGACGCTCGGATACTTCTCGTCGCTCGCCGCGATCACGGTGTACGCCCAGGTCCTGGCCGGGGCCGGAGCGATGTCTCGCGGACTCAACGCGGGAATCCTCACCACGTACACGCTCAACGCACTCACCGTCGGACACTCGAACTTCATGGCGGGCTGCATCCCGCCGGCCGCCTAGGAGGAACCATGCTCAGTCGCCCCACCACCGAGCAGATCCTCCTCGATCTGCGAAACGAACTGCTCACCACGATCGACGGCGCCGTCGAATCGCCTCCGGTGAAGATCGCGATCCAGATGATGGAGAACGTTCTGCGCAACTGCGCCGAGCGCGCCGCCCACGAGATCGCCTGGATGCGCGAAGAAGGCGACGCGATGGTCTCATTCGCCCGCGAGGTCGCCCAGACACTGCCCGGTGACCCCGCCATCGATGCGGCGCTCAAAGCCTTCGACACCGGCCGATCCGACAGCCTGCACCTCGATGACGTCTCGGCCACGTACAGCCTGGCCGGTCATTGCTTTTCGGCCGCCCTCGAACGAGCCGTCGCGCGCGACCACACCGCGCTGCATCTGAAGGCCCGCGCGATCCTCGACCTGCGTCTCGAACACGAGAACCGCATCAAGGGCGAGTGGGCGTTCGTCGGACGCGCGTGACCTCGGTACTCGTCGTCACGGGCGGTCACCCGTTCGAGGCCGAGCCATTCTTCGCGATCTTCGACGCTCTCGGACTCGACGACTGGTCGCGCGCGACCTCACCGGCAACCGGCCACGACGTCGTGGTCTTCTACGACATGCCCGGACTGCGGTTCACCGGCGGCGATCCGCCGGTCGATTTTCCCGAGCCGAGCGCCGAGACACGCGCGGTGATCGAGCAGTTGATGCGCGACGGAACCGGTCTGGTGTTCATGCACCACGCCGTGGCGGGGTGGCCGGCATGGGAACGGTACGCCGAGATCGTCGGCGGCCGATTCCATTATCAACCGGGTTCGCTGCGTGGTCGGTCGTACCCCGATTCGGGTTACGTCTTCGACGTGACGCACGAAGTGTCGATCATCGACTCCGAACATCCGGTGTGCGCGGGAGTCGGCCCGTCGTTCACGATCACCGACGAGTTGTATTGCTTCCCGGTCTTCGAGGATTCCGTCGTTCCCCTCATGCGGACCGACTTCCCGGTGCACGACGCGTCGCGCTTCCACTCGGCCCACCTCGCCATTCGTGGTCGGCGCAACGCCAACGACGGCTGGACCCACCCGGCCGGCAGCGCGTTGGTGGCCTGGGCGAAGACCGCCGGCAACTCACCGGTCGTGTACCTGCAGTTCGGCGACGGACCGGTCACCTACGATGACGACAACTTCCGTCGGGTGCTGCGCAACTCGATCGACTGGGTCGCGACCGAATCCGCTCGCGATTGGGTCAGGACCAGGAATTCCAGCGAATGAACTTCTCGGCCGGCACGCGCTTGGCCAACTTGAAGTCGGTGCCGATCGTGTACGCGATCGGGAACAAGCCCGCCTGCGTGTACTGATCGAAGGGAATCCCGAGCAGTTCGGCGGCTTCCTTCTCGTGCGGAAGGTGCAACGTCGTCCAGGCCGAGCCGAGGCCGCGTTCGCGGAGCGCGAGCATGAAACTCCAGACCGCGGGCAACAGCGAACCCCACGCCGAGGCCTGCTGGAAGGCCGGCGTGCCGGTGTCGAGACGACCGGCGATGAGCGGAATCAGGAGCACGGGAACCTGATCGAGGACATCGGCGAGGTACGTGGCCGAGTCGAGAATGCGCTCGCCCTGATCGTCGCGCTTCGGGCGGTTGGGGTCATTGATGTACGGATAGAAGTTGCTGCGGTACATGTCGGCCAACGCCTTCTTCTTGGCCGGATCGTCCACGAACAGCCACCGCCAACCCTGCATGTTCGAGCCGGTGGGCGCCTGGTGGGCGATCTCGATGCATTCGACGAGAACGTCGTGCGGCACCGGCTTGGTGAGATCGAGGCGCTTGCGCACCGATCGGGTCGTGGTCAACACCTCGTCGGCGGTCAGTCCCAGTTTCATGATCTCTCCTGTCGATCGGCCGGCTTGGCGGCGCGCGATTTCATCCACTCGGTGGTGGCTTTGCCCATCTTGGTCCCGTCGTAACCGATTCGCTGGGTCGGAGTGACCTTCAGGATGATCCGGCGCGGTGAATCGAGGAACTCCTCGAACGCCTGGGCTCGAGCGCCCTTGCCCCCCATGATCGCTTCGGCCAGTTCGGGATAGAACCAGTCCTTGGTGGCCTGATCGTCGAGGATCTCGCACGTCCCCTTCCAGGTGACCGTCATGTTGCGTGGCATGGATGTGCCGGTGGACGTGACCACGATGCACACCCGCGGGTCGCGCCGCACCGCCGAGATGCGGGCCCGTTGCGACGAGGCCGTGAGCCAGAAACAGCCCTTGCGCCACACGTACGACATGATCACGCCGACCGGCCAGCCCTCCTTGTTCGACCAGATGAACGTGCATTCGTTGTGCGCGAGGAGCAACTGCTCCTCGACGTCGTCGTCGAGTCCGTAGACGGTGACGTCCTCGTAGTTCTCGGGATGTTCGGCAGTTCCCTCACCCATGTCTTCTCCTGTCAGTTCTTCTCACGCGGCATGAACTGCCCGGTGTTGGCGGTGATCCCGCCGTCGACCGGAACGACCGCACCGGTCACGAAACTCGCTTCGGCCGAAGCGAGGAATCCGATCACCGCGGCCACTTCTTCGGGGCGGCCCCAACGCTGCAGTGGCACGGCCCGGCGCAAACCCTCGTACACCGGCTTCACATTGGCCAGACCCGCGGTCATCCCGGTCTCGGTGGGCCCGGGGCAGACCACGTTCACCGTGATCTCGTCCGCGGCCAGATCGAGAGCAGCGCCGCGAGCCAGGTTGATGGCGGCCGCTTTCGCCGAGTTGTAGGGCCACATGTTGGGATCGGCGCCGATACCCGACGTCGACGCGGTCACGACGATGCGCCCACCCCCGCGACGACGCAGAGCGGGTGCGGCGGCACGGATACCCAGGAGCACGGCGCGAACGTTCACTTCCCAGGTTCGATCGAAGACTTCGAGCGGCATCTCGACGATGTCGCCACTGGCCGGCACGCCCGCGTTCAGAACGATGGCGTCGAGTCCCCCGAACTCCCGCTCGGCGACGGCCACCACGTCGTTGTTCACGTGTTCGTCGGTCACGTCGCCGACCAACGTGCGCACCGCACCGCTCGCGAGCGAGTGAACGTCGTTCGAACGATCGAGCGCGACCACGGACTCACCGCGAGAAACCAGCAGTTCGACCGTTGCTCGGCCGATTCCCGATGCCGCTCCGGTCACGACGACGACTCGACTCATGGGCCGAACCTAACTGTTCGACCCGGAGGCCGACGAGTGCACCGTCCAGCGAACCGGCAACGTCGTGAGGCCGCGCAGAATGAACGGCTCGTTGACGCGAACGGGCCCGACGATCTCGATGGTCGCGAACGTGTCGAGCATTCGGCGGAGGGCGAACTGTGCCTCGTGACGCGCCAAGGCGTTGCCGATGCAGTGGTGAACGCCCCATCCGAAAGCCAGATGAGAACGCCGACCTTCGGCGAAACGATCGGGCGGATGGTGTCGGGGTCGTCCCACACGCGCGGATCGCGGTTGGCGGCGGCGAAAAGCAATTGGACCTTGGTGCCGCTCGGCAGATCGTGATCGCCGAGCGGGCAACACTCGGCATTGGTGCGGAACAACCCCTGCACCGGCGAGTCGAAGCGCAAGAACTCTTCGACCGCCTGTGGCACGAGGTCGGGTTCGGCCCGGAGTCGGCTCGCCAACTCGGGTTGCGTCGCCAATCGGTACAACATGAGGCCGATGAGACTGGCCGTGGTCTCGTGACCCGCGACGAGGATCTGCTGGCACAGTTGCTGCACCTCTCCGTACGACAACTCGCCCGCCAGATGGGCCCGGGTCAACACGGTGGTGAGATCATCGGGCGGTTCGACGCCGTTCTCGATCGCGCGCCGGCGCTCGGCCACCAATCCACCCACGATGCCGTGAATCCCCTCCATCGCCCGCTGCACGAGCGACAGATCGCCGCCTCCGAGGCCGTTCACGATGTCATCGGACCACTCGCCAAAATGTTCGCGATCGTCCGGATGAACCCCGAGCATCTCGGCGATCACGATGGCCGGGAACGGAAAGGCGAACAGGCGGACGAAGTCGCCCTCTCCGTCGTTCGAGAACGACTGCGCCCACAGTTCGTGACCGATCCGGTCGACCCGCGGCGTGAGTGCGGCGATGGCCGCCGGCCGGAAGCCGTCCTGCAGCACCTTGCGCTGACGGCGATGGTCGGGATCGTCGGCCGATCCGAGCACTCCCCCGCGTTGCGTGAAGACGCCGGGTCCGTCGCCGTTGCGCCATTGTTCGGGCTCGAGGAGCATCGCCAGGACGTCGGCATGACGCGACACGACGTAGAACGGCGGGTCGAATGACTCCTCGCGGTGATACGGACACTCGTCGAGAAGATGGTGATGCCCGTCGGCCGGCTCGAGATCGTTCGCGCGGGCGAGGTGCGAGTACGTCACGAGTCGGTTGCGTCGCGAATCAGTACGGGAGCGTTCCGCCGTCGACTGGGAAGAGGCAGCCGGTCATGTTTCGAGCCGCGTCGGAAGCCAGCAGCACGGCAACGGCCGCCACCTCTTCCACCCTGTTCGGACGCTTGATCGACGACTCGGAGCAGAACATCTCGATGAGCGCCTCGTACGAACCGACACCCATGGCCACCGCCGACGCCGGACCCGTCTCGCGCACGATGTCGGTCTCGATGATGCCGGGCAGGATCGCGTTGAC
>JBEAXP010000180.1:0-18820 GCA_041159745.1 Actinomycetota bacterium
GACCTCCCACGTGGTCTTCGTGGCCATGCGTCGCAACGCACCCGACGACACGCTCGGCGTTCTCGTGCAACCAAGTGAAGTCGGGAAGGACGAGATCGATGCCATGCATGTCGGCATCGGGGAACATCAACCCGCAGTCGATCAGCAGGATGCTGTCGTCGTGTTCGATGGCCATGCAGTTCCGGCCGATCTCCCCCAACCCTCCGAGGAAGACGACGCGGACCGATGCCGGCATCAGGCCGCCTTGCTTCGACGGGCCTGGAGGTTGGCCCACACCTTCTTGGCTCGCTCGAGCACGAAGTCGGCCGGTGGACCCATGGGCAGACGGCACTGCCCCACCGGAACGCCGAGATGGTTCATCATCACCTTGGACGGAATCGGATTGGGCGAATCGTCGCCGGTTTCGTACGAGAAGCTCTCGAGCAGCGCCTGGTTGACGGCGCGCGCGCCGGCCACGTCGCCGGCGGCCCAGGCTCGGAACATCTCTTGGTGCTCGGGTGCCGACCAGTGAGTGGCCACACCGATGACTCCGACCGCTCCGACCGACAGCAGAGGAAGCGTCAGGCCGTCGTCGCCGCTGTACACCTCGAACGACGCCGGCGCCTGGGCGATCACGTTGGCCGTTTCACCCGGATTGCCGGCGGCATCCTTCAACGCGAGCACGTTGGGCACTTCGCGGGCGAGCGAGAGCAGGGTGTTGGTGGCGATCTTGCGACCCGTACGAACCGGAATGTCGTAAACGACCACCGGAAGGTCGGTTGCTCCGGCCACCGCGCGAATGTGCGCGTCGATGCCCGACTGCGGTGGGCGGTTGTAATACGGAGCGACCACGAGCACACCTGCGGCACCCAACTTGGTGGCTTCCTTGGTCATGTGAATCGAGTGCAACGTGTCGTTGGTACCCGATCCGGCGATCACCGGAATGGTCACCGCCTCGATCACCGCGGCGAACAGCGACAAACGTTCGTCATCGGTGAGGACCGGAGCCTCGCCCGTGGTCCCGGCGATCACGAGTCCGTCGTTGCCGTTGTCCTGCAGCCACCGCGCGAGACGGCGCGCTCCGTCGAGATCGAGGTTGCCCGCGGCGTCGAACGGAGTGACCATCGCGGTGATGACCTGGCCGAAGCGAGCCATCAGAAACTCCCTTCCGCCGAGCGATCGATGCCCTGCGTGAGAATGAGGTCTTCGTGCAGTTCCATCCACACGTCGTGGAACGATCCGCACATGACACCCGTGAACATGTTCTGCTGACCCTCTTGCACGAGCCGGCACGTCACGTCGAGGCGCGGCGCGTACGGAGACAGACGGCCGAGCACCGCCACCATCGCCGACACCACCGGTTGCGCTTCGGAGTTCAAGTCGACGAGCCGGCCGATGATCTTCTTGTCGTACTTGGGATCGGAGTGATCGTTGGGAGCACCGTCGCGCAGCTGCCAGTCGCCGCACAACGTCTTGAACGCTGTATTGAGTTCGAGAAAGCCGTGGTAGTGACCCTGCAATCCACCCAGGTCGACGCCATCGAGGTCGGTGGCCAGGAGCTCGGGGTGCGCCGCTTTGCCCTGCGGGGTGAGTTGCCACAGCGCGCGTGCCTCGCGGAACATCGCCAACTCGGCCTCCGCCATTCGACTCAGGTGCGACTCGACCTCTCCCCCGTCGAGAGCCGTCATGTCGGCGAGGGTCTCGACTTTGGCGAATCCTTTGATTCGCAAAGCGTGATGCGTGAGGAATCGAGGATCGGAACCGCGTGAACTCGACATGAACGACGAGCGTAGTGCGCCCCACCCGGGAGTTCCCGACCCGCTTCGGCGCCCTCCGGTAGGGTCTCGCCGTGGCCCCGATCAATGTGGTCGTCCTCTTCGGTGGCCGTTCGGCCGAGCACGACGTGAGTTGCGTGACGGCGGCCCACGTTCTGCGCGCGATCGACCGCACCCGCTACTCGGTGACCGCCGTCGGCATCGATCGAGCCGGGCAATGGCAATTGGCCGAGTCGGCGATGCGCGCTCTCGAGGCCGGACACGTGCCCGACCGACTGGCCGCCGACGGACTTCCGGTGTCGTCGGCACCGGTTCTCCAGGCCGCGGCCGCCAGCGGCCGTGCGGTGATCCTGCCCCTCTTGCACGGACCACTCGGCGAGGACGGAACCGTCCAGGGACTGTGCGAGCTCCTCGATCTCCCGTACGTGGGTTCGGGCGTCCTGGCGTCGGCGGTGGCCATGGACAAAGTGATGGCCAAGGACGTGCTCGCGCGCCACGGCGTGCCTCAGCCGCGTTACGTCGGCTTGCCCGTCGACGAAGTGTCGCCGTCGCGACTCGACGCCATCGCCCGCGATCTCGGCTATCCGCTGTTCGTCAAGCCGGCGAACATGGGCTCGTCGATCGGTGTGAGCAAGGCCCGCGACCGCGACGAGTTGTCGGCGGCGATCGCCTTCGCGTCGTCCTACGACGAGATGCTGATCGTCGAAGAGGGCGTACCCGGACGCGAGATCGAAGTCGCGGTCCTCGGCAACCGCTCGCCGCGCGCGAGTGTTCCGGGCGAGATCGTGCCGGGCAACGAGTTCTACGACTACGACGACAAGTACGTGACCGACGGAGCCCAACTGCTGGTTCCGGCCCCGCTCGGTGCCGGTGCCGCGGCCGAGGTGCAGCAACTCGCCCTCGACATCTTCCGCATCCTGCGCTGCGACGGACTGGCCCGCGTCGACTTCTTCTACGACGAGGGCGGCCGCGGATTCCTCTGCAACGAGGTCAACACGATGCCCGGATTCACGCCGATCTCGATGTATCCGAAACTGTGGCAGGCCTCGGGCGTGTCGTACTCCGATCTCATCGACCAGTTGATCGAGTTGGCCTTCGAGCGTCACGCTCGACGCCGACGCAACACGAATCGCTGACGGCGCGCCTCAACCAGTCACGGCGCGAGCGCCGCGCGCACGAACGTCACCAACTCGTCGCGCAGTCGACGCAGTCCGGCGATGTCGGCGTTCCAACCGACCACCCGGAGCGCTTCGGGCTCGGTCGCGATTCCGGTGACCGTGGCGTAGGCCAAGGCGATCACGAGCGACGGGTCGCCGCGCCGCAGACGACCCGCACTCATCTCGACATCCATCCAACGCACCGCGCGATCGACGAGCGGTCGCAAGGTGTCGGTGAAACGTTCCGACGCGTCGGCAGGAAGACGGCTGATCTCGCGCACCAACCCGAGCAGGGCCGGGCGGCGCACCGCCGGGCGGAACACGGCCTTCACGACGGCTTCCAGACGGTCGAGCGGATCGTCGGGAGCGGTTCGGATGGCGGCTTCCACGACCACGGCCAGATCGGCGGCCGTGCGCGCCAGGACCTGCTGGACCAGGTCGTCCTTGGATGGGAACCAATACAGGACCGTCTGCTTGGCCACCCCTACCTCGGCGGCGATCTGGTCGAGGCTCACGGCCTCGAAACCCCAGCGTCCGAAGAGATCGGTGGCCTTCTCCAGGATCAGATCACGGGTTCCGGTCCGGCGGGCCACGTCGGGTGTCTACCAGAAAATTCACCTCTTCTCTACCATTTGGTAGAGAGCAGTGCTAGAACCTTGTCGTGATCCCCTCCGCCTTGGCCGGCCGACGTATCGGCATCACCGGAGCCACCGGCTTCGTGGGCACGGCCCTCGTCGAACGACTGCTCCGTGCGGTTCCCGATTGCTCGCTCGTCCTGCTCGTCCGCGACGGCAAGCGCACCTCGGCGGCCGAACGCGTGCGGCGCGAGATCGTGAAGAACAACGCGTTCGATCGCCTGCGTTCCGAATGGGGCGCCGACTTCGACGCACGAATCGCTTCTCGCGTGAGCGTCGTGAGCGGCGACGTCGGAACCGACGGCCTCGGCCTGTCTCCCGACGATCGCCGAGCGTTCGCGTCGTGCGACATCATCATTCACTCGGCGGCCAGCGTCGCGTTCGATTCTCCGCTCGACAGCGCGATCGAGATCAATCTGCTCGGCCCCATGCGTATCGCCCAGGTGCTCAACGAAGAGGGTCCGGGGCCGTCGGGCCGGCTCGCACATCTCGTCGCCGTCTCCACGTGCTACGTCGCCGGCAATCGTCGCGGCAACGCACCCGAAGAACTCGTCAGCGCCGGACCCTTCGACATCGGGTTGTCGTGGCGCACCGAAGTGGCGGCGGCGCGTCGTCTGCGCGGTGACACCGAAGCGGCCAGCCGTACACCCGAGCGGCTCGCCGAGTTCCGAACCGAGGCGCGCCGAGAACTCGGTGCGGCTGGTGCACCGGCCCTCGCCGAGAAGACCGAACAGTGCCGCGAGCGATGGGTCAAGGATCAACTGGTCGCAGCCGGACGTTCGCGCGCGGCGAGTGTGGGCTGGCCCGACGCCTACGCGTTCACCAAGGCGCTGGGCGAGCAGGCACTCCACGAGACGAAGGGTGCGGTGCCGGTGAGCATCGTGCGTCCATCGATCATCGAGTCGGCCCTGGCCGAACCGTTCCCCGGCTGGATCCGCGGCTTCCGCATGGCCGAGCCGGTGATCATCTCGTACGCGCGCGGCCTGTTGAAGGAGTTCCCCGGCGTTCCGGAAGGAACCATCGACGTCATCCCGGTCGACATCGTGGTCGCCGCGATCATCGCCGTGGCCGCTCTCGGCCCCGACTCGGCACCCCCGATCACACAGGTGGCGTCCGGTTCGACCAACCCGTTGAAGTACCGGACGTTGGTCGACAACGTGCGCGATTGGTTCACCGAGCATCCGATCTACGACTCGCACGGTCAGCCGATCGTCGTGCCCGACTGGAACTTCCCGGGCCGCGGCCGCGTCCAGAAGCAATTGTCACGAGCCAAGACCGCCGTCACCCGCGCCGAACGAACACTGCAATCGCTCCCTCTGCGCGGCGTGCAGGCCTCGTGGTCGGCTCGGCTCGAAGAACGTCGCGGCGACATCGAGCGCGCGCTCGAGTACGTCGAGCTCTACGGCCTCTACACCGAGTGCGAAGCGATCTACCAAGTCGACAACCTGATGCGCATCCACGACGGCCTCGACGCCACCGATCGCGCCGCCTTCAATCTCGATCCGCGTTCGGTCGACTGGCCGCTCTACATCTCGACGATCCACCTTCCCTCGGTGGTTCAGCACGCCCGCGTGAAGACCGCCCCCGGCAAGACCGTGGTCGACCGTCGCGATCGCCTGCGCAAGCAAGTGCTCGACCCGTCCCGACAGGTCGCGGCGTTCGACCTGGAGAACACTCTGATCGCCTCCAACGTGGTCGAGTCGTACTCGTGGTTGGCCACCCGCCGCCTCAACACTCCCGAGCGCATCCGCTACGTCGCTCGCACCTTGCGCGAGGCCCCCGGCCTGCTCGCGATGGATCGCAAGGATCGCGCCGACTTCCTGCGCTACTTCTATCGGCGCTACGAGGACGCTCCCGTCGAGCAGATCGAGGCCGATGCGGCCGAACTGCTGTCGCAGCTGATCATGACGAAGTCGTTCCCGGCCGGACTGCGTCGCGTGCGCGAGCACCGGGCCCTCGGACACCGCACCGTGCTCATCACCGGTGCGCTGAGTTTCGCCGTCGAGGGTCTGCGTCCGCTCTTCGACGAGATCGTCGCGGCCGACATGACCAAGCGTCCCGACGGCACGTACTCGGGCGAGTTGGCCGTGGTCCCGCCCACCGGCGAGACCCGGGCGCAGATCCTGGCCGACTACTGCCGCGCCGAGGGTTTCCGACTCGAGGAGTGCGTGGCCTACGCCGACTCCACCAGCGACCTGCCACTGCTCGAAGCGGTCGGATTTCCGGTGGCCGTCAATCCCGAGACGCGGTTGGCCGCCATCGCGCGCAAGCGCGGTTGGCTCGTCGAGAACTGGGAGAAGGCCGAGGGCGCACCGCGTCGACTGCTGCCCATCGGCCCGTTGGTGTCCGAGTCCGAGCAGAAGCGCTTCGCCGTGCGGTCGCGGAGGTTCTTCTGATGCGCGCACTCAAGATCTCGCGCAAGCCCGCGAAGTTCGCCGTGGCTCGTCTGGTGAGTCCGATCAGCGCGGCCGGAGCGGCGAAGTACGGACCGCTCGACCTCGTGAACGAGAACGCGCCGACTCTGCCGTCCGGCGACGGGTGGCATCGCATCACTCCCCGTCTCACCGGAATCTGCGGCTCGGATCTGTCGCTCGTCGAAGGTCACGCCTCCACCTACTTCGACGACTGGGTGTCTTTCCCCTTCGTTCCCGGTCACGAAGTCGTGGCCGATTGCGACGACGGTCGACGCGTGGTGCTCGAGCCGGTGCTCGGACACGCCGCTCGCGGTCTGGCGCTTCCTTTCGAGGGCGCCGCCCCCGGTGACGGCGACGACTACGCGCATCTGGTCGGCGGCTGTCTCGAACCAGGTATCCAGACCGGGTTCTGCTCCTCGACCGGTGGCGGTTGGGCCACCGAACTGATCGCGCACGACAGCCAACTGCACGCGATCCCCGACGACATGAGCGACGAGTGCGCCGTTCTGGTCGAACCGGCCGCCGGCGGCATCCACGCCGCCCTCGCCACTTGGCCCGCCGTGAAGGCCGCTCATGATCGCGGCGAAGTGCCGGTGGTCGCCGTTCTCGGCGCCGGAACCATGGGACTGTGCGCGGTGGCCGGACTGCGGGCCTTCGTACCCGGTGTCCGCATCGTGGTCGGTGCTCGCTACCCGCACCAGCAGGCCTTGGCCCGAGCATTCGGCGCCGACGTCGCCGTGCCGAGCGACGAACTCTCGCGCGCCGTTCGCCGCGAGGTCGGATGCCATGTCGTCGGCGATCACCTCTCGGGGGGATCGCACGCGACGATCGACGCGGTGGGCGATTCGTCGTCGATCGCCGCCAGCATCAAGTTCACGCGTCCGCGTGGTCGTGTCGTCCTGCTCGGCATGCCAGCCGAGGTCACCGTCGACCTCACCGGACTGTGGCATCGCGAAACCGCGCTCATCGGCGCCTACACGTACGGGACCGAGAATCTTCCCGACGGGTCGCGCCGCCACACGTTCGATCTGGCCATCGAACTCGCTCGAACCGCGCAGTTGGATCGACTTCTGTCGGCCACGTATCGACTCGACGACTACGAACAGGCCATCGCTCACGCCGCCGCCGCCGGTCGGCGCGGTGCCGTGAAGATCGCCTTCGACCTTCGTCCCCCACACCAGGAGACCCGCTGATGCCCCGTCCCGGATTCGTTCTCGACGTCGACCGCTCGACCCCGCCGATTCTCTTCTGGCGCGGCGAGAACTTCTCGCTCGAGAAGTTGCCGGCCGGCCGCAGCCGCGTCATCTATCCGCCCGAGCCGCTCCCCGCGATCGACGACGTCGACGGGGCGATTCGACACGCGTTGCTCAATCCGATCGATCAGGACCCGCTGCCGTCGCAGCTTTTCCCCGGCATGCGGCTCACCATCGCGTTCGACGACGTCAGCCTTCCGTTGCCCAAGATGCAGCGACCTGACATCCGTCAGCGCGTGATCGAGGCCGTTCTCGACCTGGCCGCCGAAGCCGGCGTCGACGACGTGCACATCATCGCCGCGCTGGCCCTGCACCGTCGCATGACCGAAGCCGAGTTGCGCCACGCCGTGGGCGACCGCGTGTACGACGCGTTCGCTCCGCGCGGATACCTCTACCAACACGACGCCGAGGACCCCGACAAGTTGTCGTTCCTCGGCACTACTCCGCACGGCGAGGAAGTCGAGATCAACAAGCGGGCCGCCGAGAGCGACTTGCTGGTGTACGTGAACATCAATCTGGTCGCGATGGACGGCGGCTGGAAGAGCACGGCCACCGGATTGTCGTCGTACAAGTCGCTGCGCCATCACCACAATCCCGAGACCATGACGCATTCACGTAGTTTCATGGACCAGCACCGCAGCGAGCTGCACAAGAGCAACTGGCGAATGGGCAAGGTCCTGCTCGACAGCGGCGTCAAGGTGTTCCAGATCGAGACCACGCTCAACACCGACACCTTCCCGAAGCCGTTCGACTTCCTGTCGAAGCGCGAATGGGAGTGGACCGCCCGCGACCGCATGACGTTCCTCGCCACCACCAAGGCGCTCAACCGCACCCCTCATCGTCTGGCCCGCGACATCTTCCACTCGATCGAGGCGCCGCATCAGATGACGAGTGTTCAGGCCGGCGAGGTGGAAGCCGTGCACCGCATCACCACCGAGCACGTGTACAAGCAGCAGCTGGTCGAAGTGAAGGGTCAGACCGACATCCTCACGATGGGCATTCCGTACATCAGCCCGTACAACGTGCACTCGATCCTCAACCCGATCCTCGTGCAGGTGATGGCGATGGGTTACTACTTCAATATGTACCGCGGCATGCCGCTGGTTCGCGAGGGCGGCGTGATCATCATGACCCACCCGTGCCGACCCGAGTTCAACCCGGTCCACCACCCGAGCTACATCGACTTCTTCGAGCAAGTGCTGGCCGACACCACCGATCCGCACGTGATGTCGCAGAAGTGGGAGAAGCAGTACGCCGAGGACGAGTGGTACCGCCATCTGTACCGCACCGGCTATGCGTACCACGGCGTGCATCCGTTCTACATGTGGTACTGGGGCACCCACGGCATGAAGCACTGCAGCCGCGTGATCGTGGTGGGCGGCGATCCGAAGACCGTCCGCCGCCTCGGCTTCGTGCCGGCCAGCACCATGGATGACGCCCTCGAGATCGCCAGCGACGTGGTGGGCCGCGCACCGACCATCACGCATCTGCACACCCCTCCGCTCATGGTCGCGGACGTGAGCCTCTGATGGCACGCGACGACGCTCCGTGGCGGCCGAGCAATCTGGCCAAGGCGGCGCGAGCCGGTGACGTGGTCGAGCGCCTCGCGACACCGGTCGTGAAGCGCGTGAAGAAGCGCGGCTTCCCGTACACCGCACCCACCACGCCGCGAGGGGTCGAGGTTCCGGCCGACGAGCCGACCCTCGGCGCCGACTACGACACGAAGTGGGCCCGCCGCGCGCCGGCTCGACTGGCCCGTCGCGTCATCGTCAACGGTCCGGTTCGTCTCCTGGTGCGCGGAGTCGCCAGCCCGAGCGTGCACGGAACCGATCGGCTGTCCGATCTTGCTCGCCTCGAGGACGCTCCCCCGCTGATCTTCACACCCAACCACCACTCGCATCTCGACACCGCGATCATGGCGTCGGTCGTGCCCGAGCCCTGGCGCTCCAAACTCGTCGTGGCCGCGGCCGCCGATTACTTCTTCGACAAGCGATGGAAGGCCACGCTGGCCGCGCTGTCACTGAACGCGATACCGATCGACCGTGAGGTGACCGGACGCAAGTCGTCCGACATGATCAAGGCTCTCGTCGAGGATGGTTGGAGCCTCGTGATCTATCCCGAGGGTGGACGGTCACCCGACGGTTGGGGCCAGGAGTTCAAGGGCGGGGCGGCGTATCTGTCGAGTCGTACGGGCGCGGCCGTGGTGCCGGTCTTCATCGACGGAACCGGATCGATCTTCGGCAAGGGCATGAAGCGTCCGCGGCCCGGAACCACCAAAGTCGTGTTCGGCCATCCGATGTCGGGTCTCGAAGGCGAGAACACCCGTCGCTTCGCGGCGCGTATCGAGAAGGCCGTCACCGCACTCGGCGACGAATCGCTCACCGACTTCTGGGGTGCACGCCAACGCGCGGCGCGCAACGAGAACCCGACGCTCACCGGTCCCGACTACACCGGCTGGCGACGCCAGTGGGCATTGTCGGAGCGACGCGCTCTGGGGAGCGCCGGACAACGGCGGCGACAGAAGCGCCGCTGGCCCGACCTCGGCACCTGACCGTCGTTCTGGTGACTTACGGTCACCGGATTCTCAGGGTTTGGGGGTCTTGGTGCGGGCCGGAATGTTGATCTCGTCGCCGGGCAGGATGACCACGCTCGAGTCGACCCAACCATTCGCGGCCAGCAATGCCGACACTTCGACGCCCCACTTGTCGGCGATACGCGACAACGAATCGCCCGCTTCCACCACGTACTTGCCCTGACCGGGTTGCGGACCCGGTGCGGTCGTGTCGACCGGAATCGGCATACCGGGCAGAGTGGTCGTGACATTGGCGGCACCGGGCGGAATGAGGATCACCTGCCCGGGCGACAACGGATGCAGGATGCCGTCGGCCCAGGCGTTGTAACTCGCGATGTCCTCGGCCTTCACGCCGAACCGCGACGCGATGGCGTACATCGAGTCACCCGTCACCACGGTGTAGGTGAGCGGTGGCGGCAACGTGTTGGCCGGGTCGACCGTGACGACGACCGACGGCGGAGTGGTGGCGTAGTTGGTGGAGGTGAGCGGGCGCAACGTGGTGGACGACGCGTTGGGATCGCTTCCGCACGCGACCGCACCCAATGATGCGGCCGCGATCACAAGGGTGCTCACGAGGGGTCGACGCACGGCCGACAATCTAGTTCAGACCATGGGGCGATCGGTGGGCAGCACCGGCGCCGGCAGCGTCGTTTCACCCATCAGATACGAGTCCACACCCGCCGCGCACGCGCGCCCTTCGGCGATCGCCCAGACGATGAGGCTCTGGCCGCGTCCCATGTCGCCGGCCACGAACACGCCGGGCACGCTGCTCATGTACTCGTCGTTGCGCTTGACGTTGCCGCGCTCGTCGAGAGCCACGCCCAGTTCGTCGAGCCAGCCACCCTTCTCGGGTCCGACGAAGCCCATCGCGAGGAACACGTAGTCGGCCGGGATCTCCCGATCGGATCCTTCGACCTTCACGAAACGTCCGTCGCGCATCTCGACTTCGTGCACGAGCAGCGCGCGCACACGTCCGTTGCCGTCGTCGACGAAGCGTTCGGTGTTCACGCTGTAGACGCGATCGCCACCTTCTTCATGAGCCGACGACACGCGGTAGACCATCGCGTACTGCGGCCACGGGTTGGCTCCGGCGCGCTCTTCGGGCGGACGGGGCATGATCTCGATCTGCGTCACCGACGCCGCACCTTGGCGGTGCGCCGTGCCGAGGCAGTCGGCTCCGGTGTCGCCACCGCCAATGATCACCACGTGCTTGCCGTTCACGTCGATGGGCGAAGCGCCGAGATCCCCCTCCTGCACCTTGTTGGCGAACGGCAGGTACTCCATCGCCTGATGGATTCCCTGGAGTTCACGGCCCGGCACCGGCAGGTCACGCCAGGCCGTCGCTCCACAAGCCAGCACCACGGCGTCGTACGTGGCGGTCAGCACTCCGATGTCGACGTTCTGTCCGACGATCGCGTTGGTGCGGAACTCGGTTCCTTCGGCTTCCATCTGAGCGAGACGGCGATCGAGATGGCGCTTCTCCATCTTGAACTCGGGGATGCCGTATCGCAACAAACCGCCGATGCGATCGGCGCGCTCGAGCACCACGACCTCGTGACCCGCCCGAGTGAGCTGCTGGGCGACGGCCAAGCCGGCCGGACCCGATCCGATCACCGCGACCCGCTTGCCGGTCTTCACGCTCGGAACGTGCGGGACCACCCATCCTTCGTCCCAGGCGCGGTCGATGATCTCGACCTCGACCTGCTTGATGGCCACCGGGTCGGCGTTGATTCCGAGCACGCAGGCCGACTCGCACGGGGCCGGGCACAGTCGACCGGTGAACTCGGGGAAGTTGTTGGTGGCGTGGAGTCGGTCGATCGCGTCCTGCCAATGCTCGCGGTACACCAGGTCGTTCCAGTCGGGAATGAGGTTCCCGAGCGGACAGCCGTTGTTGCAGAACGGAATACCGCAATCCATGCACCGTCCGGCCTGACGCTTCAGTGCGTCGCGATCGAACGGCTCGTAGACCTCTTTCCAATCGCGCAAGCGCACCGGAACCGCACGCCGCGACGGCGCCTCGCGGTTCCACTTGAGGAAGCCGGTCGTCTCACCCATTGGTGCTCTCCATCACTCGCTGCAGCGTCTGTTCTTCGGAGAGTCCCTGACGACGGGACTCCTCCATCACCGTGAGCACACGCTTGAAGTCGCGTGGCATCACCTTGCGGAAGTGCGACACCTCGGCGTCCCACGCACCGAGGATCCGGCCGCCCACCGTGCTTCCGGTCTCTTCGGTGTGAGCGGTGATGGTGGTGCGCAGGAAGTCGACGTCGGTCGCGTCGAGCGGTTCGAGATCGACCAACTCGTAGTTGACCTTGGCCGGGAACACCTCGTTCGGGTCGTACACGTACGCGATACCGCCCGACATTCCGGCCGCGAAGTTGCGGCCCGTCGGACCGAGAACCACCACCCGGCCTCCGGTCATGTACTCGCATCCGTGATCGCCCACGCCTTCGACCACCGCGGTGGCACCGGAGTTGCGAACGCAGAAGCGCTCGCCCACCAGACCGCGCAGATAGATCTCGCCGCCGGTCGCGCCGTAGCCGATCACGTTGCCGGCGATCACGTTGTCCTCGGCCACGAACGTGGCGTCGCGGTCGGGGCGAACCACCAGACGGCCGCCCGACAGACCCTTCCCGAGGTAGTCGTTGGAGTCGCCTTCGAGACGCATGGTGATTCCACGCGGCACGAACGCCCCGAAACTCTGACCGGCCGAACCGCGGAAGTCGATCTGGATGGTGTCGTCGGGCAGACCGGCCCCCTTCCAGCGACGGGTCACCGCATGGCCGAGCATCGTGCCGACCGTGCGGTTCACGTTGCGGATCGAGACGGCGAACCGAACCGCGTCGCCGCTCTCGATCGCACTCTTCGACCGCGCGATCAACTCGTTGTCGAGTGCTTCGGACAGACCGTGATCCTGCTGAACCGTCTGGCGGCTCGATTGGCCGTAGGGGTTCTGCGCCGGGGCGAGAATCGGCGCCAGGTCGAGACCCTTGGCCTTCCAGTGCGCGACGGCCTTCACGGTGTCGAGCACGTCGCTGTGCCCGACCATCTCGGCGATGGAGCGGAATCCGAGTTCGGCCATGATCTCGCGCACCTCTTCGGCCACGAACTCGAAGAAGTTCACCACGAACTCGGGCTTGCCCGAGAAACGCTTGCGCAGTTCGGGGTTCTGCGTCGCCACACCCACCGGGCAGGTGTCGAGGTGGCAGACACGCATCATGATGCATCCGCTCACCACCAGCGGCGCAGTCGCGAATCCGAACTCCTCGGCACCGAGCAGCGCGGCGATCACGACGTCGCGACCGGTCTTCATCTGACCATCGGCCTGCACCACGATGCGCTCGCGCAGACCGTTGAGCATGAGCGTCTGCTGAGTCTCGGCCAGGCCGAGCTCCCACGGCGCACCGGCGTGCTTGAGCGACGTGAGCGGCGACGCGCCGGTGCCGCCATCGTGACCGGAGATGAGGACCACGTCGGCCTTGGCCTTGCTCACACCGGCCGCCACCGTTCCGACTCCGACCTCGGCCACCAACTTCACGTGCACGCGAGCCGATGGGTTGGAGTTCTTCAAGTCGTGGATGAGCTGCTTGAGATCCTCGATCGAGTAGATGTCGTGGTGAGGCGGCGGACTGATGAGGCCCACACCAGGAGTGGAGTGGCGGGTCTTGGCCACCCACGGATACACCTTGTGACCGGGCAGCTGTCCGCCTTCACCCGGCTTGGCTCCCTGCGCCATCTTGATCTGCAGATCGTCGGCGTTCACGAGGTACTCGCTCGTGACTCCGAAGCGACCCGAGGCCACCTGCTTGATGGCCGAACGGCGTTGCGGGTCGTAGAGACGCTCGGGGTCCTCGCCGCCTTCGCCGGTGTTGCTCTTGCCGCCGATCGAGTTCATCGCGATCGCGAGCGTCTCGTGCGCTTCGGCCGAGATCGAGCCGTAGCTCATCGCGCCGGTGGAGAACCGCTTCACGATCTCCGACACGGGTTCGACCTCGTCGATCGGAACCGACGGTCGCAGCCCCTTCTTGAGATCGAACAGTCCGCGCAGAGTCGCGAGATTCCTCGACTGGTCGTCGACCGCCTTGGTGTACTGCTTGAAGATGTCGTAGCGCTTGGCCCGCGTGGAGTGCTGCAGGCGGTACACGGTCTCGGGATTGAAGAGATGGAACTCGCCTTCACGGCGCCACTGGTATTCACCGCCCAGATCGAGCTTGCGGTGGGCCCGGTGCTCGGGATTCTTCGGGTGAGCGGTCGCGTGACGAGCCGACACTTCGGCGGCGATCTCGTCGAGGCCGATACCGCCCAGACGACTCACGGTTCCGGTGAAGTACTCGTCGACCAGGTCGGAACCCAAGCCGATGGCTTCGAAGATCTGGGCGCCGGTGTACGACGCGACGGTGCTCACGCCCATCTTCGACATGATCTTCAGCACACCCTTGCCCGAGGCCTTGATGTACTTCTTCACGGCCGCGCCGGCGTCGACCCCGCCCAGACCGTGCAGGTCCTCGCGAATCATGTCTTCGATCGACTCGAAGGCCAGGTACGGATTCACGGCGCCGGCGCCGAAACCGATCAGCAGAGCCATGTGGTGCACTTCGCGCGCGTCACCGCATTCGACGACCAGACCGGCCTGCGTGCGCTTCTTCTCGCGCACGAGGTGATGGTGGACCGCCGCCGTCAACAGCAGGGACGGAATCGGCGCCAACGCCTCGTCGCTGTTGCGGTCGGAGAGAACGATCACACGAGCACCGGCCTCGATGGCCGACGACACCTCGGAGCGGATCTCGTCGAGCGCCGACTTCAACGCCGCGCCGCCGCCCGACACGCGATACAGGCCCGACACGACGTGCGCGTGCAGTTCGGGGAACGAGCCTTCGTCGTCGGCGTGGATGATGCGCGCCAGTTCGTCGTTGTCGATGATCGGGAACGGCAGCACCAGCTGACGGCAGCTGCCGGGACCCGGTTCCAGAAGATTCCCCTCGGGTCCGATGGTGGAGCCGACACTGGTGACGACTTCTTCGCGGATCGCGTCGAGCGGCGGATTGGTCACCTGCGCGAACAACTGCTGGAAGTAGTCGAACAGCAGACGCGGACGATCGGACAGCACCGCGATGGGCGTGTCGGTCCCCATCGATCCGATGGGCTCGGCTCCCGTCTTGGCCATCGGGGCGAGAATGATCTTGAGTTCCTCGTGGGTGTACCCGAACACCTGCTGGCGGCGCAGGACGCTCGAATGACTGTGAACGACGTGTTCGCGCTCGGGCAGGGCGTCGAACGAGATGAGACCCTCGTCGAGCCACTCCTGATAGGACTCGGCCGCGGCCAACTGCTGCTTGATCTCCTCGTCGTCGACGATGCGCCCCTGGGCGGTGTCGATGAGGAACATCCGACCCGGCTGCAAGCGGCCCTTCTTCAACACGCGCGACTGGTCGATGTCGATGACGCCTACCTCGGATGCCATCACCACCAGTCCGTCGTCGAGAACCCAGTAGCGGCTGGGGCGCAAACCATTGCGATCGAGCACCGCACCGATCAGTGTTCCGTCGGTGAACGCGACCGAGGCCGGGCCGTCCCACGGCTCCATGAGGGACGAGTGGAATCGGTAGAACGCCCGCTTGCCGGCGTCCATCGTCTCGTGGTTCTCCCACGCTTCCGGGATCATCATGAGCACGGCGTGCGGAAGCGAGCGGCCGCCGAGGTGCAGGAGTTCGAGAACCTCGTCGAAACTGGCCGAGTCGCTGCCGCCCGGAGTGCAGATCGGGAAGGCGCGCTCGAGTCCGGGGATGATCTCGCTCTTCAGCAGGGCTTCACGCGTGCGCATCCAGTTGCGGTTGCCCTGCACGGTGTTGATCTCGCCGTTGTGCGCGATGAAGCGATACGGGTGAGCCAGCGGCCACGACGGGAACGTGTTGGTGGAGAAGCGGCTGTGCACGAGTGCCACCGCGCTCTCGATGCGCTCGTCGGCCAGGTCGGGGTAGAACGCACCCAACTGCGGCGTGGTGAACATGCCCTTGTAGACGATCGTGCGGCTCGACAAGGACGGGAAGTACGTCTTCTGCTCGGCCGGCAGTTCGTGTTCGATTCGCTTGCGGGCCACGAACACCTTGCGGTCGAGAGCGATTCCGCTCGAACCGGCCGCGTCGCCGATGAACAACTGCTTGAACGACGGCATCACCTGTCGCGCGCTCGCACCGAGGCACGACGGGTCGACCGGAACCGAACGCCATCCGATGACTGACAGACCCTCGTCGGCCACGATCGACTCGATGGTCGCCTGGGCCTTCTCGGCGTACACCGCGTCGGCCGGCAGGAACGCCATGCCCACCGCGTACGCACCGGCGGTCGGCAGTTCGAACGACACCACGCCGCGGAAGAAACGATCGGGAACCTGGATGAGGATGCCGGCACCGTCACCCGTGTCGGCTTCGGCTCCGGTGGCTCCACGATGCTCGAGGTTGCACAAGGCGCCCAAGCCCCGAGCGACGATGTCGTGGGACGCGCGACCGTGGATGTCGGCCACGAACGACACGCCGCAGGCGTCGTGTTCGAAGCGCGGGTCGTAGAGACCGTGCTTGGCCGGCAGTCCGGCCTCGTTCAGGGGAATGTTCATCGTCATCTTTCTCGGGTCCACGAACACACTGGATGTGGCCCCCGGGACGACGCTGGCCCGAACGGCGAAGCAAAGACTAGATGGAGGGTCGGCCCGACCCAACTGTTTTTCGGCCCCGAACAGGGGTGACGTGCGTCAGGACACGTCGACGAACCGGGCGGCCCGCTTCTCGAAGTTCGACATCACGGCCTCCACTTGATTGGGTCGACCGATCAGCGAACCGATCACCCGGCGCTCCTCGGCGAACTGGGCCGCCGCATCGCGGTTGGCCAGACGGTTGATGAGCACCTTGGCGCCGCGCACCGCATCGGGGCTCCGGCCGGCGATCTCGGCGGCCATGGCCATGGCATCGGCGTGCGGATTCTCGGACAGACGTGTGGCCAGGCCCAGGTCGAACGCCTCGCGGCCGGAGAAGACCCGGGCCGTGAAGACGAGTTCCTTGGCCACGTCGGGACGCACGAGCGTCGACAACACGAGCGTTCCGGTCATGTCGGGCACGAGGCCCCAATGAACTTCGCGCACCGACATCTGGGTGTCGGGGTGCACGATGCGGATGTCGGCACCAAGAGCGATCTGGATCCCGCCGCCCAGCGCGTGCCCGTGCACCGCGGCGATCACCGGCACCGGCACTTCCTGCCACACCCACGACACCTGCTGACCGAGATGAGTGATGCGACCCTCGGCCATCGTGCCCGGGCTGCCCTCGGCGTTCGCCCCGTCGCCCGTGCCCCCGGCCATCTGCTGGAACGAACCGAAGTCGAGTCCGGCGCAGAACGACGAACCCTCGCCCGACAACACGACGACTCGCAGACCTTTCTCGGTCTTCAGACGTTCGCCGGCCCGGGCCAACGCGAGGAACATCTCGTTGTCGAGAGCGTTGCGCTTGTCGGCGCGGTTGAGCCGGACATCGGCGATGCCCTGCGAGATGGTGATGGAAACGCGATCTTCGACGGCCATGCGACCATGTTGGCAGGTTCGCGGGCTGGCAAACTCACCGTGTGCGCGTTCGATCAGCCGTCGACACGATCGCCGGCTCACTGGCCGCCCTCGGAGCGCTCGCCATCGCCCTCGTGCAATTGCGCGATGGGGTCGTCCCCATCCTCGACACGGTCACGTACTGGAGCGGAACCGAGGACCTCACTCGCGGCCACCTCTTCTCCACGACCCTGGCCCCGGCGTTCTCCAACTTCGACGCGATCGAGTTCCTGAACCGGGGTGGCCGACTCCCCTTCGTCGATTTTCCCATCGGTTATCCGCTGGCGGCCGGTCTTGTCGGTGTCGCGATCGGTTCGTCGGCCGCCATGGCCGCATTCACCGTGACCGCCGTTGTGGCGCTGGTGGTTCTCGTGGTATGCGGCGGCGCGACCGCGAGTGGGGCCGGCCCCGCACCGGTGCGGGCCGCCACGCTCGTCGTGGTCGCGATTGGGATCGTCAGCCTGCCCACCACACGCCTCGTCACGCACGGAGCACTGTCCGAGCCACTCTTCGCCGCCGTGGTCGTGGGTCTCGTCCTCGCACTGGCCTCGTATCGCACCACTGGCCGCTGGTGGCCGGTCGCGACGCTGGTGATCGTCGCGTCGCTGTTGCGCTTCATCGGCGGACCGCTCGCGATCCTCGCCGGTTGGGAGCGCTATCGGCGAACACGAGGAGCGGGCGAGTCGGTCGTCTGGTCCATCGCTCTCATGGTGCCCGCACTCGTCAACATCGTTCTGGCCGCCGCTGCCGGCGGCGGACATGACGCCGGCTGGCGGGGTGTCGAGCGACTCGATCTCGAACTCTTCGTTCGTTCGATCGGTGGCTGGTTCGATTCGTCGCAAGGCGATCTCACCCGCACCTACTTCGTCGATCGCTCGCCCGATTGGTGGTCGTGGCCACTCGCGGTCCTCTGGGTCGGCGCCCTCGTCCACGCATCGATCGGCGTCCTTCGTGGGCGAAGTCGACTGAACGCGGTGGCCGAACTGGCTCTCGCGGCCGCGGCGATCATCACGGCCGGACTCGTGCTCGGATTCCTCGGCTTCGACGCCCTGGTGGTTCCCGACAATCGGCTCATGTTGCCGGCCGGCATCCTCACCATCTGCGCACTCGTCTGGAGCGTTCCGAACACCAAGCGATGGGCGGCGACGTCACTCGTCGTCGCGGCCGTCTGGTTCGCCGTCGCCACCGCCCCGTCCGGGTTCGGCGAACCGTTCACCGAGCCATCGCGCACGTATCCGTACGGCGCGATGATCGCCGGTTTCGATGCCGACGCTCTCGTGTCGAACGACGCCGACGGAATGCACTGGGCCACCGGGATTCCGGCCGTCTACGCGCCGACCCCGGTCAAACAGCTCACGGGCGAACGAGTGGACACCGCACCGCTGTACGCCGCCCTCCCGTGTGCGCTCGATCGCGCCAATGGGATCGTCGTGATCGTCGACACCGCCGA
>JBEAXP010000075.1:0-2746 GCA_041159745.1 Actinomycetota bacterium
ACACACCCGGCGCCGCGTGGCCCTGGAAGTAGATGTGGTCGCCGGGGGTGCCGTCGTCCTTGCCGCGGAAGAAGTGGTTGAACCCGATCTCGTAGAGGCTGGCCGAACTGGCGAACGTGGAGAGGTGGCCGCCGATGCCGTCGGCCGCCATGTTGGCGCGCACCACCATGACCGCGGCGTTCCAGCGGATGAAAGCGCGGATGCGGCGTTCGATGTGCTCGTCGCCGGGGAACCACGGCTCCATCTCGCGCGGAATGGTGTTGACGTACGGCGTTGACACCGTGGCCGGGAACGAGACCTGGCTCTCACGCGCGCGTTCGAGCAGACGCGACAGCAAGTAGCGGGCGCGCACCTTGCCGTGCACGTCGATCACCGCATCGAGCGAATCGAGCCACTCCTGGGTTTCACCCGGGTCGGTGTCGGGAAGCTGATGTACGGAACCGTCGAAAAGCACGAGCGATAGTCTCGCAGAGTTACCCGCGGGTATGGCGGGCTTCGTGGACGTGGTGCGCCAAGATGAACCACGCATGTCCGGCTCCACGCGACCCACGAACATCGAGAACGCGCTCGTGGTGTACACCGACGGCGCGTGCAGCGGCAATCCCGGGCCCGGGGGATGGGCGTGGGCGGTGTCGCCCTCTGGCGAGCCGTGCGCATCGGGCGGTGAGCGCAACACCACCAATCAGCGCATGGAGTTGACCGCGGTGCTCGAAGCGTTGCGCACGAATCTGCCGATCGCGCACGCGTCGGTGCGGCGGCTCGTGATCGTGTCGGACTCGACGTACGTGGTGAATTGCTTCAAGGACCGCTGGTGGGTGCGCTGGAAGGCCAACGGCTGGCGCAACGCGAAGAAGGAGCCGGTGGCCAACGACGATCTGTGGCGGCCGCTCATCGAGATGTACGAGTCGCTGGCGGTGGGCGAGCGCCCCGACTTCCAGTGGGTGAAGGGCCACAGCGGCGACCCGGTGAACGACATCGTGGACGCCCTGGCCGTGGCCGCCACCCCCCGGTAGGTCCGGCGTCCCGGACGGCCCTGACCAGGGGCCGGGCCGACCCGACCCCCGCACCGGGCCCGAAATCGGTACCTTGCCCGTGTCACAGGGCGAGCCGGTCGTCCGATTGCTCAAGGTGGGATGTGTCGGGGTCGATACCCGGGTGTCCCCGAACTCCACTCCGTGAACCCTCGATCCCGCCTCCTCCGTCTCGTCATTGGGCCTCTGGTGGCCGCCTCGGGCCTCGTCTCGGTGGCCCTGCCCACTGGCGCCCCCTCGGCTCTGGCGGCTCCTACGGCCGATCAGGCGGTGGTGGTGGTTCTGGAGGGCCAGGGCAACGGCCACGGCCGCGGGCTGAGCCAGTGGGGTTCGTACGGCTGGGCCACGGCCTACGGCAAGGACTGGACCTGGATCCTCGACCACTACTACGGCGGCACCGTCATGGGCACGGCCGCCGGCGACCAGCGCATGACCGTGCGACTGCTCGATCTCGACGGGGCGTTCACCTCGGTGGTGGCCCCCACCGGTGACGCATCGGTGAACGGCGCCGGCGCGTACGCATCGGTCACGGTGCGGCTCGTGTCGGGAGTCAATCAGTTCGACGCGTGGGGTTCGGCCTCGCCGATCTGCCCGTCGCCCACCGCCGATCTCGGGAGCGCGACTCCGTCCACCATCACGGTGCCCGATGGTCCGATCGCGCGCGGGTCGGCCGACCGCAACGCGGTGCGACAGATCCAGGTGTTCCTCACGCAGGCGTCGGCCGTGCTCGGTGTGCCGACCATGAACCCGGGCGGCACCGACGGATTGTTCGGTCCGATGACCGAGAACTCGGTGAAGGCGTTCCAGACGACGATGCAAGCGCAGGGTTCGTTCGCTGGTCTCGTGGACGGTGTGTGGGGTCCCGACACAGCCACGGCTGCACGACTCGTGATTCCGCAGTTGCCCGTGGCCGCCTCGGGCACGTGGGCGTACCTCGGACGCTTCCCGCTCGCATCGAACGGTTGGGGAGTTCGCATCGCGACACCGAGTGGCGATCTGGCGACAACATCACCCGACACCACTCTCGGCGTGTGTCAGGCCAACGGATCGATTCGCCACTACCGCGGTGCGATCGTCGCGGCGTACGCGGGCGGGACCAACACGCCGCAGCGAACCATCAACGACGTTCCGGTCGAGCAGTACTTGCGTGGTGTGGTGCCACGCGAGTCGCCGGCTTCATGGGGTGACGCGGCCGGCGGTGCCGGCATCAACGCGTTGCGCGCACAATCCGTCGCCGCTCGTTCGTACGGTCTCGCGCAGAATCGCTACACGTACGCCAAGTCGTGCGATTCCGATTCGTGCCAGGTGTACGGCGGTGCCGGAACGCGTCCGAGTGCCACTGGTGCGGCCAGCATCCTTGAGGACGCTCGCACCGATCGGGCCATCGTCGACACGGCGGGCGTGATCCGTGTTCGCTCCGACAATCCCACCGCGCCGGTCTCCACCGAGTTCTCGTCGTCCAACGGCGATCGCACGGCGGGCGGAGCGTTCACGTCGGTCGACGATCCGGGCGACATGATCGATGCGAATCCGTGGAATCGTTGGACGCGCGTGCTCGACGCGACCGCGTTGGCCGGGCGCTACGGGCTGCCTTCCATCACCGGGGCCATCAACGAGAACGATCCGCTGTCGATCAACCGCGGCTGGCAGGGAATGTGGGCGTTGCAGACGCGCCTCATGTCGGGTTCGTCGTCGACCGTCGTGAGTCACGCGAC
>JBEAXP010000098.1:0-8332 GCA_041159745.1 Actinomycetota bacterium
CGTGGTCCTCGATCTTCCCGGCATCGTCGGTTTCGCCGTGGTCGGTGGCATCGGCTTCGCCGGTGCCACGGCCTACTGGTTTGGCCTGTCGCAGTTGGCCAAGGGTTCGGTGGAGGTTCCGAAGATTCGCAACTACGTGCGTCGGCGGTTCATTCCGGAGGACTGACGTCGAGGCGGGCGAGCCACAGGCCCGGCGCGTCGATCTCGGCCACCGTGGGGAGAGCTTCGGCCGAACGCAGAAGCGGCGACAGACCATCGGCACCGGCGCGCTCGATCACGCCGGCCACGAACGACTTCCCGCGCTCGACCTGGGAGCGATTGAGGCGCAGTCCGAGCAACTTCTCCACGAAAGCCGTGTCGTCACCCGATTCGATACGGCGACGTCGTGCCGCCTCGGCGAGGCGGCCGGGATTGCCGAGAATGCGTGCTCCCACCTGATCGGCGATGTGGTCGGCCCAACCCACAACGAGAGCGAGGACGACGTCGAGCTCGGGTTGCAGCGCATCCTGCTCGGGAGTTC
The DNA here is from genome assembly GCA_041159745.1 of Actinomycetota bacterium. Lineage (GTDB taxonomy): Bacteria > Actinomycetota > Acidimicrobiia > Acidimicrobiales > Ilumatobacteraceae > Casp-actino8. Next base: position 521 of record JBEAXP010000098.1, read on the forward strand.
GCACGGCGCCGAGCAGAACCTCGGGATCGGCGAACACCTTCTGCAGCGACTGCATCATCGCCATCGGATCGTCCGACTCGAGCGACGACAACTTGTCGGAGATGGCCGATGGGTTGGGGCGGAAGGAAGCGGCGTGACGGCGGACGAGTCGGTCGAGTCGCTCGCGGACGTGAGTGATGCCGAGAACCGTGTGGAGCGAATACTCATTGATGAGCGTCCACATGCGAACGTCGTCGCGGGGCAGGCTCCATTCGTCGGCGAAGGTGTCGATGTTGTCGATCACGAACATGGGTGCACCCGTACCGCGTGGCAATGGCAGGTCGTACTGGCCGAACGCCCGTCGCGCGAGCAATCCGACCATCGAGCCGACGGTCATCCCCATCATCACCGGTGCGAGCATTCCGCTGAGTTGGCTGAACATCGCCGCGAACGGATCGGATGACGTGTCGTCGTCGTTGCTCGGTTGACCCGACTGCAACGCGGTGGCCAGATCGGTGAAGAGAGGTTTGAAGTCGTCGAGCGTTCGCTGCACCCACATCGCGCGGGTGACGACGTTCGGCTCGATGTCGAGGGACGCATCGGGTCGACCGGTGACCGACTGGATCTGAAGCGACACGATCCGGGCCAGGTCGACGAAGGCGACGCGTGCCGCCGGGTCGGGGTTGTTCTCCGAACGACCTTCGGTCGCCGTGAGGAGAGCGATCTGTCGAGCGGTGTCCCACTGGATCGGACCCTGACCAGCGAACATCTTCATCATGTCGCCGAAGAACGGCAGGCCGCCGAAAGGCGACTCGTCGTCGCCGGGGCGGGGGAGATCACCGGTCATGGAGCGAGCCTACGGCCGGTGGGCGACGCGCCGGTTTCGGCCCGGAATGACGGCTACGGTTTCGTTCGATGTCACTCGACGCACCCTCTTTGAGCGAAGACTCGGCTGGTCGCTCGGCGCGCTCGGGTCTGGCGACGGTCGTCGTCACCGGGGCGTCGTGGCCGTTGGGTCGGCGAGTCGTCGAGCGACTGTGCGCCGTCGACGTCTATGACGTTCACGAGGCGCGTCGCGGAGACGATCTGGACGCGCTCGTCGACGGTGACATCGATGTCGTGGTGCATCTGGCTCCGGGCGATCACGACGCCCTCGCCACCCGCGGTCGCAGCGCCGCGGTCGGAACCCCCGAGTTGTTGGCGGCGGCATCGTCGCGCAACGTGAAGCACATCGTCCTGTTGTCGTCGGCGATGGTGTATGGCGCGTGGCCGAACAATCCCGTGCCTCTCACCGAAGACGTCGCGGTGCGTCCCGACTTCGGTTTCGCCTTCGCCCGTCAGTTGGCCACGGTCGAGCAGATGGTCGACGATTGGAGTGCCGACGACGATCGGCGCACGACATGTGTTCTGCGTCCGGTGCCGGCCATGGCCGCCGACGGAACGTCGTCGTTGGTGCGCGCACTCGCTGCCGGCATGGGTGGACGCCTCGGCGAAGACGACGTGCCGGCACAGTTCTTGCATCTCGACGACTTGGCGGCCGCCGTTGTCCTCGCCGTCGACAAGCGACTCTCGGGGATCTACAACGTGGCTCCCGACGGCCACGTGCCCGGTTCGCGCGTGCGCTCGTTGTGGGGGTTGGCCCCGCGGCTGCGGTTGCCCGACCGCGTGGCCGAGACCGTGGCCGACCTGCGCTGGCGTTTTCAGCGGGGCCCGATTCCCCCTGGTCTGAGGCCCTATGTTCGGTCGCCCTGGCTGGTGTCGAACGGCAAATTACGGGCCGAGGGCTGGGTCCCGTCCGTCACCAACGAGCAGGCCTTCGTGGAGGGCACCGAAACCAAGTGGTGGACGATGCTCACGCCGAAGCGCAAGCAGGAGATCGCTCTGGTCGCGATGGTGCTCGTGGTCGTGAACGTGATCGCCGGCGTGGTGTTCGCGGTTCGTCGTCGACGCTGACAGCTCGGCTTGTCGCGTCAGTCGTTCGCGAAGACATCGGCGAGAACGTCGGAGATGGTGTCGGTCATCACGATCGCGAGTCGTTCGCCGACGTGCGTGCAGATTCCCACCAACTGTCCCGACTGATCGACGACGGGTGCACCTTCGGCGACCGCCGCCGGATCGAACGGTGTGTTCGAAGTGAGCATCGCGACGCTCCCGGTGATCGAGTCGACGCGCAATCGCAGCGGAGTCTCCGACAGCACGATCACGTCCTGACCGGGATCGACACCGCGTGACGCAAACGCCGCATCGGGACCGACGGTGTCGGAACCCGACACGAGCACCGCGATCGACGACACCGGATCGACGTAGGCGACTTCGAGCGACGCCTTGCCGCCGTCGGCCATGAACGCATCGATCTGCTGTTCGTCACCTACGGCCAACTGCGTGGTGATGAGCACGTCGGAGTCGCCCACCCGCACGGCCATCGGTGGTTGGGCGTCGCGGTTGGCGCTGATGCGTGCGTAGGCGAGGTCGGCACTGGTGAGTCGCACCACGGTTGCGGTGTCGGTCTCGCCCGAGGACGGGCGCGAGAGAATGACGAGTCCGATCACGAGACACAAACCGAGGAACACCGAGACGCCGACGACTCCGCGACCCACCTCGGCGACCGAGTAAGGATTTTCCGCGACGACCCGTTGGGTGAGCCCGACTTCGGACGGATGGCGCCATGTGCGTTCGTGCGGAGGGAGCGGCGCCGCTGGGTACGAGCCGGACGACGAGGCCGACTCGCGGTCGGGATTGTTCTCGTCGATGCCCACGATCGTGTGAGGTTAGTGATCATTCCGCGCCGAGTGGGCTCGCCCCCGCCCGACCACGAGGCGGCAACCGATACCATCGCCTCGTGTTCTCCGAGCTGACGACCGATCACTGGTTCGAGGTCACCGAAGAACCACTGTCGGTCGGCGCGGTGTACGACTGGGCGGTTCGATCCGACTGCGGAGCGGTCGTCGTGTTCTCCGGAACCGTGCGCGATCACGCCGAAGAGGCGGGCGAACTCCGCACCGGTGTCACCCACCTCGAGTACGAGGCCTACGACGAAGAGGTCGTCCCGCGCTTTCGTGCCATCGCCGCCGAGACCCGTGCCCGCTGGACCGACCTGGGTCGTATCGCACTCATCCACCGCGTCGGGCGTCTGGCCCTCGGGGAGAGTTCGGTGCTCGTCGTCGTGTCATCGCCTCATCGTCCGGAGGCCTTCGCGGCCGCCCGCTTCGCCATCGATGCTCTCAAGGCCGCGGCTCCGATCTGGAAGCGTGAAGAGTGGGCCGGCGGCTCGGCGTGGGGAACCGGAGCCACCGAAGTCACCGAGCCGTCGCGCGTGCGATCGTCCGACGAGGCGGGTGTCTGAGTGACCGTCGCTCTCGTCGTCATCGTCATCGTCATCGCGTTGGTGTTCGTTGTTCTCATCGCGAGTCGCCGCACTCCTGCGAGCAACGACGGCGTCGACGACTTTCGCCGCCATCTCGATGCGCTCTCTCCCGAAGCGCGTCAGCAAGTGATCGATCGAGTTCAGCACCGAGAAGAGGACGACGATGGCGCGTGACCTAGCGATCGACCTCGGCACCGCCAACACGCTCGTGTACATGAAGGGCCGCGGCATCGTGCTCAACGAGCCGTCGGTGATCGCCCTCAATCGCCAGACCGGCGAGGTTCTGGCCACCGGGCACGAGGCCTGGCACATGATCGGCCGGACCCCCGGCTACATCGTCGCCGTGCGACCCCTCCGCGGGGGCGCCATCACCGATTTCGACGTCACCGAGCGCATGATCCGCCTGCTCCTGCAGCGGGTGGGGGTCAGCCGGTTCACCCGTCCCAAGGTGGTCATTTGCGTCCCGTCGGCCATCACCGAGGTCGAGCGGAGGGCCGTCACCGACGCTGCCCGCCGGGCCGGTGCCGCCGACGCCCAGCTCATCGAACAGCCCATGGCCGCGGCCATCGGAGCCAACCTGCCCATCGACGAGCCGGTGGGCAACATGGTCATCGACATCGGCGGTGGCACGAGCGAGACCGCGGTCATCAGCCTGGGCGGCATCGTCGCGCTCGAAGCCGTGCGTGTCGGAAGTTTCGACATCGACAACGCCATCCAGAACTACGTCCGCCGCGAACACGGCATCGCCATCGGCGAACGCACCGCCGAAGAGATCAAGGTCGCCATTGGTTCGGCCGCCGAGACGCCCGACGAAGTCGAGGCCGAAGTGAGCGGGCGCGACCTCATGCAGGGATTGCCCAAGACCGTGATCCTCACTCCGGAAGAAATTCGCTACGCGATCGACGACGTCGTCACCCAGATCGTGCAGTCGGTCGTGCGGTGTCTCGCCAAGGCGCCGCCCGAACTCGCGCAGGACTTTCTCGTGCGCGGTATGTATCTCGTGGGCGGCGGCGGACTCCTTCGCGGTCTCGCCGAGCGCATCGAACGCGAGACCCAGGTTCCGGTTCGCATGTCCAACATGCCGCTCGAGGCGGTGGTTCTCGGTGCCGGGCACTGCATCGAGAACTACGACGCATTGAAGCGCATGTTCATGGGCCAGCGTCGCTGACCGTCGTGAGCGCGCCGATTCGCTTCGATCTCACCGACGAGCGCGTCGGCATCATCACGCTCGATCGGCCCGACGCGCGCAACGCGCTCACCTTCGAGATGTACGCCGAGCTCGAGCGTCTCGTGCGCGCGGCGTCCGACACCGATGTCCGGTGTCTGGTGATCACCGGATCCGACCCGGCGTTCTGCAGCGGAGACGACGTTCGCCAGGTGATGGGCGGGGGAGCCGAGGGCAAGGCCCCGGTCGTGGCCGACCGCACGCCCCGCCTCACGCCCGCGGCCGACGCTCTGCTCCACACCGACGTGCCGGTGATCGCCGCCGTCAACGGCGCCGCGGTGGGCTGGGGGATGGAGCTCGCCCTCATGGCCGACATCCGCATCGCGTCCGAGCGAGCCAAGTTCGGCGAACTGTTCGTGTTGCGCGGCCTCGTGTCCGACGCCCCCGGACTCGGCCGTCTCGCGCAAGTGGTCGGACGCGAGAAAGCGGCCGAATTGCTGTTCACCGGCGACGTGATCGGCGCCGAAGAGGCGCGGGCCATCGGTCTGGTCTCGCGGGTCGTCCCTCACGACGATCTCCTTCCGGCCGCTCTGTCGTTGGCCGGACGAATCGCGGCCAACCCTCCGCTGGCGGTACGGCGACTCAAGGCGGGCTTGCGGAACACGCTCGATCCCGACTGGCGTGAACTCGGAGCATGGGTGTCGACGACACTCGGTGAATTGTTCGCGACCGCCGATCACCGTGAGGGAGTGCGCGCGTTTCTCGAGAAGCGCCCGCCCAAGTTCACCGGTCGCTGACGACCGGCACCACGAAGCCGTCGAGCGACAGGACCCACGGTCGCCCGGTGTGATCGCCGAGCACCCCCACCGATGACGGCACCTTTCCGAGGGCGAGCAAGCCGCACTCGGTCGTGCCGTTGACGCACAGCGCCCGTACGACGCCGCTGCAGAAGTCGGAGAACACGTACCAGTCGCCGATGGCGGCGATGTCGTCGTTTCGAACCACGGTTCCGCCCGAGACCGAGCAATCACCGTTCTCGTGTTCGTACTCGAGAACGGGGTCGATCGATCGGTATGTGGAGTGGCGTTCGAGCTGGTCGTCGTTGTAGGGCCGGTTTCCTTCGTAGGCGCTCCAGCCGAATGACGCCCCCCTCAAGTCGGCGAGGGACACGACGTTGATCTCCTCCACGTCGTTCTGCCCCACGTCGGCGATCCAGAGTCGGTCGGTGGCCGGATCGACCGAGACCCGCCACGGGTTGCGCAAACCGACCGACCAGATCTCGGGTTCGGGCGCATCGGAGGTCGGGTCGAGGCGAACGATCTTGCCGAGAAGAGAGGTTGGATCGAGCGCGTATCGATCGGGATCTCCGCCGGCTCCTCCGTCACCGGTGAACACCAGCAGATCGGCGCCATCGGGTGTGACGAGGAGATCACCGCCGTTGTGGTTGGGGTAGGGCTGGCCGATCTCGAGAAGTTGCCGACGAGAGGCGATGTCGAAGGTGCCGTCGTCACGCACGTCGAAGCGGGCCACGATCGTGCTGCCGACGAGGTCGGTGTAGTTCACGAACGCCCGAGTTCCGTCGAGCGAGTAGGCCAGACCGAGCAGCCCGCGCTCACCCTCGGCCTTGGTGGCGTCGGAAATGTCCAGGAGAACCGCGCCGGGGGCGCCGTCGTCGTTCATGCGGCGAATCACCCCGGGTCGCTCGACGACATGCGTTTCACTCGAGCGCCACACCACGAGATCGACCGGCTGATCCCAGCCCGGCACGGGAACGCCGAGCGTGGCGACCAACGACGGAACGGGCGGTGTGGAGACGACTCTCGTTTCGTCGGCGCCCGTCTCGTCGGGTCCGGTCACGGGGACGCCGGTGTCGATCGGGATCACGACCGACGGATCGACGGTCACGTCGTCGACACCGTTCTCCTCGGCTCCGCAGGCGCCGAGCAGCAGGGCTGTGACGGCCAGCGCGACCCCGCGATTCATGATCGTTCGCGGCGGATGAGTCCTTCTTGCACCACGCTCACGGCGAGTTGGCCGTCGCTCGTGAAGATCGAGCCGGTGGCGAGTCCACGCGCGTGCGACGTGGTGGGTGTGTGCTGGTCGTACAACAACCAGTCATCGGCACGGAACGGCCGGTGGAACCACATCGCGTGGTCGAGGCTGGCCATCTGCACGTTGTCGGTCCAGTTGAGTCCGTGCGGCAGCAGAGTGGTGTCGAGCAGAGTCATGTCGCTCGCGTAGGTGACGATGCACGCGTGCAACGTCGGATCGTCGGGCAGTTGACCGTCGGCGCGCAACCACACGCTCTGGCGATCGCGGCTCTGGCGCGAACGCGACATCGGATCACCATCGACGTATCGAATGTCGATCGGCCGCGGCCGGTCGTACCACGAACCCATCTTCTCCTTGTACGGAGCCATGCGCGTCTTGAAGTCGGGCAAGGTGTCGGGAGCGGGGACGTCGGGCATCGGGTCCTGGTGCGACAGACCTTCTTCGAGCGAGTGGAAGCTGGCCTGCAGATTGAAGATGGCCTGGCCGTGTTGAATCGCCACCACGCGGCGCGTGGTGAAGCTGCGGCCGTCGCGAATGCGGTCGACCTCGTAGAGGATCGGCGCGGTGGGGTCGCCCGGTCGCAGGAAGTAGGCGTGGAGGGAGTGGACCCGTCGGTCCTTGTCGTCGACCGTGCGCGTGGCCGCGACCAGTGCCTGGCCGGCCACTTGGCCGCCGAAGACCCGGACGCGCTCCTCGTCGGCGGAGGGGCCACGGAAGATGTTGACCTCGATGGGCTCGAGGTCGAGCAGGCCGATCAGACTCTGGAGGGCATCGGACACGCCTCCATGTTGGCACGACCCGGGCTCGGGCGAAGTGTGGGTTCGACAGAAACCGCCCGCTGTACCCAGGGATAGGGTCGCCCCATGGCTCTTCTCCCTCTGGACCCCGATCAACTTCTGTCCACCACCCGCGCCGTGCGCAAGCGGCTCGACTTCAGCCGACCGGTCCCCGACGAGTTGATTCGCGAGTGCGTTTCCGTCGCCATGCAGTCGCCGTCGGGTTCCAACAACATGACCATGCAGTTCGTCATCGTGAAGGACCCGGCCAAGCGCAAGGCCATCGGCGACGTGTACAAGCAGTGCTATTCCATCTACCAGTCGATGGACGGCGTGTACATCCGCTCGATCGACAAGGGTGAAGCCGATGCCAACGCGCAGCAGCAGCGTTCGGCCGACTCCGCCGACTATCTCGGCGAGCACATGGGTGACGCGCCGGCCCTGGTGATCGCCTGCAACATGGGTGTTCGCGCCGA
>JBEAXP010000153.1:0-3214 GCA_041159745.1 Actinomycetota bacterium
GGTTCCGTGGTGGTCGACATCGCGATCGATCAGGGTGGCTGCGTGGAAGGGGTGCAACTCACATCGCACGCCGACCCGGTGCGTCTGATGGGCCACGTGCGCGTCTCGGCCACACCCAACATGCCCGCGGCGGTTCCGCGCTCGTCGACGGCTGCGCTGACCGCCGCGACTCTCCCCTACGTTCGCGCGCTGGCCGCCGGATGGTCGAGTGCACTGTCGACTCACCCCGAGTTGGCCGGCGCCGTCAACGTGGAGAGCGGCCGGGTGGTGCATCCCGCGGTCGCGGCCGATCTGGCGATCGAGTAACGCTCAAGCAACGATCAAGGAACGTCGCGAACGTCCGATCGCACCCCGCAGGTCGGCTAGAACGATCGGGTGAGATCGTTCGCCGCCGTCGCACTCGTCGCCCTCGTGGCTTGCTCGTCGTCGTCCGATTCGCTCTCTCCCGAGACGACCGACGGCGAAGCGCCCACGATCGAAACGGCGACTACGGGCCCCGGTGATGTTCGCGAGTCGACGTGGACGATCGACACCCCGGTCGATCCGTCGATCTGGACGTCGGTCGAAGTCGGCCCCCCATGGGCCTTGGCCTCGCTCGGTCGTCCGGTGTCGGGTCCGGTTTCGCCACCGCTTCCCGACACCGGTGGTCAACTCGCCGACGGCGTCTACCGTCTCGAAATCCTCTACTCGCCCGACCAGAGCGACCGACCACCGACGATGGCGATGGTCCGACGTTTCGCCGGTTGCGACGAGTTCACGCCGCCACTCACCGGCGACTTCTGCGCCCGCGGTGAGGGAACGGTGTACTACCCGGGCGAGGACGAGCCCGCTCCCCCTGACGTCGAGCTGATCCTCGACGGTTCGACGCGAGTCGTGGTGCGGACCCGTGCTTGTCTCGGCGATGTCTACGACGACGTCTGGATCGTCGATTGGCCGACGTTCTTCGTGTCGATGATGGAATTCGCCGACTCCACACGCGAGTGGTCGAACTCGCTCCTCGGCCGGCACGGCATCGAACCGGGGACCCCGATCGAGAACGTCGACTACTCGCTCGAGGCATCGGGCGACCTCCGGCCGTCCGATTGTCTGACCAAGGTCGCCTGGTCGCCGCCGGCATCGATCGACGGACCGGGCGATGGCGATCGACAGCCGGTGCCGTGGTTCTTTCCGGTTCAGACCTGGCTGCTCGACTCGCCTCTCATGCGTGTCTGGCAGTCGTCGGTTCTGGCCACCGCGATCGAAGTGTCGGCCGGGCGGTACACGCTCTACTTCGACGCCGTCGCGATGCCGTTCCGCGAGTTCCCGGAGTGACCTCCGTTTCGGCCAGGGTTCGGTCGAGTGCGAGACTCGAGCAATGAGCACCACCGATCGCGAACTGGCCAAGGTCGAAACCGCCCTCGACTCACTCCTGTCGAACCACGACCCCAAGTCGATGAACAACGTCACCTTCCGCGGCCACCGGTTCGATGCCGGACTCGCGTGGGTCCACTTTCCCGACGGCCACGGCGGCCTCGGCGTGCGCCCCGAATTGAACAAGATCGTGGAAGAGCGCCTGCGCAAGGCGGGTGCTCAACCACAGGACCCGTCCACCTTCTTCATCGCCCTGGCCGGACCGACCATCGTCACCCACGGCTCCGACGAAGCCAAACAACGCTTCCTGCGTCCGATGTTCACCGGTGAGGAGCGTTGGTGCCAGTTGTTCAGCGAGCCGGGCGCGGGCTCCGACTTTGCCGGTCTGGGCACCCGCGCGGTTCGCGACGGCGACGAGTGGGTCGTGAACGGCCAGAAGGTCTGGAACACGTTGGCTCATCTCGGCGACTGGGGAATGCTCGTCACGCGAACCGATCCCGATCAGCCCAAGCACAAGGGAATGACCTACTTCGCGCTCGACATGCGCGCACCCGGAGTGGAGGTGCGTCCACTGCGCCAGATCACCGGCGAGGCCGAGTTCAACGAGGTCTACATGACCGACGCGCGCGTGCCCGACATTCACCGCATCGGCCAAGTGGGCGAAGGGTGGCGCGTGGCTCTCACCACGCTCATGAACGAGCGCACCGCGATCGGCGGCAGTGGCGGCGGAACCGCTCGTCGTCGTGGCCCGATCGACGAAGCGATCAAGATCTACCAGGAGAAGGGTCACGGGCACGCACACCGCGACGACTTGCTGCGTCTGTGGTGCAAGAGCGAGGCGCTGCGACTCACCAACCTGCGGGCATCGCAGGCCGCCAAGGCCGGCAATCCCGGACCCGAAGGTTCGATCGCCAAGTTGATGATGGCCGAACTCAACAAGAAGATCACCGAACTCTCGGTCGCACTTCTCGGTGCCGACGGTCTGATCGGCTTCGACTACACGTTCCGGCGGCCCGAGGATCTGTCGGTCGACGGATCGGAGGGCGGTGTGCGCCACTCGTTCCTGCGTGCACGGGCGAACTCGATCGAAGGCGGAACTAGCGAGATCATGCGCAACATTCTCGGCGAGCAGGTTCTCGGTTTGCCCGGAGAACCGCGCGTCGACAAGGACCTGCCCTGGAGCAAGGTCCCGCGCAACTAGTCGCCGGAAACCCTCAGCACCACCATCGGGATGTCGCGCGTGGTGCGCGACTGGAATTCGCCGTAGTGGCGGAACTTCGCGACGGCCTGCGGCCACCATTCGGCCTTCTCATCGGGCGTCGCGATGCGCGCCGTGACCTCGCGCGAGCCGTACTTCTTTGTCTCGACGGTCACGCGAGGATTGTCGCGGAGGTTCACGAACCAGTCGGCGTGGCGCTCTCCCCCACCCTTCGAGCCGACCACGATCCAGTCGTCGCCGAACTGGATCGGAGAACTCAGGAGAACCGTCCGCGGTTGACCCGATCGTCGACCGGTGGTGGTGAGGCGCAGAACCGGCATGCCGTCGGCCGACCAGCCCAGACGGCCGCGCGTGATCCGGAGCACCGATTCGTGGAAGGCGTTGACGGTCTTCAGCAATCGATCGGATGTGAAGGGCGATCGTTGAGGCACATCGCGACGGTAGATCACCAGTCGGGTCGGCGGCGAGCCTTCTTCTCGGAATGCTTCTTTTTGGTGTCGAGCCGCCGCTGCACCGCACCTCGGCTCGGCCGAGTGGCGCGACGCGAAGGCGCTGGCGGCGCGGCCGCTTCGTCCAGTCGTTCGGCCAACCGCTCGAGGCAGATCTGCCGGTTGCGCCACTGGCTTCGACTCGTCTGCGAACTCA
>JBEAXP010000116.1:0-6779 GCA_041159745.1 Actinomycetota bacterium
GCGCGACAAGCGCGACGGTCGTCCGGGCGATCGCCGCGGCGACAGGCGCGACCGTCGTCCGCGTGGCGACGGTGAATCCGGCGAACGTCGCCCGCGAGGAAACGGCGAGCGTCCCGCTCGCCCGACCGATGGCGAGCGTCGCGAGCGTCGACCGGACCGACCGCGTCGCCCACGCTTCGAGGCTCCGCCCGAACTCCCGCAACGTCCGCGCGCCAAGCGTCTGAAGGCGGGCAGCGCGCACCGCAAGGAAGTGCTCGCGGCGATTCCCGAGAACCAGCGCCCCATCGCCGAACTCGCCCTCCAGGGCATGCAGGCCGTGCGTCAGAAGCTCAAGACCGCCAACGAGGCGTTGGCTGCCGAGGGCAAGCCGACCATGCCCGAGCAGAGCGTGTTGCAGATGGCGCAGGACCTCCTGCCCAAGTTGCGAGTCGCCGATTGGCTCGATCGCGCCGAGGCCGCCAAGCGCGATCTCGAACAACTCGATCTGCGCGATCTGCGCAGCGTCGTCGCCGCGGCCAACGACCCGGTCATCGAGCGCGACGACGCGTGTCGTCCTCTCGTGGCCGATCTGCGCGCGGGTCTCGTCACTCGTACGGAGAGCGAACATCAGAACTGGCTGGCCGACATCACGGCCGCGGTCGAAATCGGCCGTGTGGTGCGCGCTCTGAAGTTGGCCGGTCAACCGCCCAAGGCGGGCGCGATCTTCCCCGAAGAGCTCGGTCGCAAGTTGGCCGAAGCCACGGCCGCCAACCTCACCCCCGACGCGTTCCCCGATCGTTGGATCGCGGTCCTCGAAGCGGTCGCGTTCTCACCGGTTCGTTCACTTCTCACCGTCACGGCGCCACCCACCAACGTGACACCCGAACTCACCAAGACCGTCGAACGCTTGGCGTCACTTCTGCCCGGCGTCGCCGCTCTCTTCGGCGTGGTCCCCACCGGCAAGAGCCAAGCTCCCAAGCCGTTGCGCCCCACCAAGCCCAAGCGGATTCCGCCCAAGCCGGCCACGCCGGCGGCGCGACCCGCGGCTGACGCACCCGCGACTGAGACAACCGTGACGGAGACAACCGCGGCTCCGGTAGCCGAGCCGACCGTCGAAGTCGCCGCCGTCGAGGCGGTCAGCGCGCCGGTCGAGGGCGAGACTCCGGCCTGAATCGTCGCCTTTCGGCGCCCGCCACTACCGTCGGCGCCATGAGCGACATCGTGAAGTACCAGGCCGACGGACGCATCGGCATCATCACCCTCAACCGTCCCGAAGCCCGAAATGCCGTCAACGGCGACGTGGCCCAGGGCATGGAAGCCGCGATCGACGCACTCGAAGCCGACGACAACGTGTGGGTCGGCATCCTCACCGCCAACACCGAGGGCCAGGAGAAGCCGGTGTTCTGCGCGGGCGCCGATTTGAAGGCCATCAACTCCGGGCAGGCCGGCGGACTCAACACCAAGCGAGGCGGATTCGCCGGCTTCGTGTACCGCGAGCGCCGCAAGCCGATCATCGTCGCGGTCGATGGTCTGGCCACCGCCGGTGGTTGCGAAATCGTTCTGGCCGCCGACTTGGTCGTGGCCACCACGCGCTCATCGTTCGGCCTGGCCGAAGTGAAGCGCAACCTGATCGCCGGTGCCGGCGGGCTCTTCCGGCTTCCGCGCGCGATCGGACAGGCCGCGGCCATGGAAGCCATCCTCACCGGCGAGCCGATCCCGGCCGAGCGGGCGTACCACCTCGGATTGATCTCCCGTCTCGTCGCGCCCGGTGAGGCGATGAACGAGGCCCGCAAGCTGGCCGACCAGATCACCGCCTGCGCTCCTCTCGCCGTGTACGCGAGCCGTCAGGTCGTCCTGGCCGCGGCGTACGAGGACGACGACACCTTGAAGAACCTCACCAACTCGCTGTTCGCCGGCGTGATGGCTTCCGAGGACACCAAGGAAGGACTCACCGCGTTCATCGAGAAGCGTCCGCCCAACTGGACCGGACGCTGAACGTTCACGTTCGGGTCTCGAGCGCCTTCGACACCACGATCGAGCGGGCCGTCACTCCGGCTCGCTCGTAGAGGTTCTTCGTCTCGCGATCGCCAGGGAGCGCGACCGCCTCGAAGAACTCGCATCCGCGCGCCACGTCCATCGCCGCCGCGATGAGCGCGTCTCCGCATCCGAGTTCACGCGCCTCCTCGACGACGTACACACGATCGACCGAGTACACGTCGCCACGACCTCGATGAGCGTTGCGTCGCCCGATCAGGAACCCCACGACGGCATCGTCGATGGTGACCACCAGTGTCGCGTCGAGCCAGTCGTCGCCGGCGAGTGCCGGGTGTTCGGCCAACCAGGCCGCCCCGCCGCGTTGGTCGGCCAAACCCACTCGAGCCGCGGCGTCGATGGTTCGGCAGATCTCGGCGTCGGCCACCGAGGCCGGCCGCACCACCGGTTCGACGCTCATTTCGTCATGACGGAATGAGCGGACAGGTGTCGTCGCCCACCGGACAGGTGGGTGCACCCTTGCGCACCAACAAGAAGCACTGCGGGCACATGCGCTCGTCCGGGCGCTTGGGCTGGATGCTGGTCTCGGGGTCGACGTTCGAGGGAAGCTCCTCTTCCTCTTCCTGTCCCTCGTCCTCGCTGCGTTCACGCAGACGCTCGTCGAGGATGTGAGCCAGGTCGGCCTCCACATCGTCGGCGGTCGTGAGATCCTCGTCCTCGTCCTCGACGGCTCGCTTCGGACGAACGACCGCGGTCGACTCGTCCTCTTCGGCGTCGTCTCCCCCGGCTTCTTCGTCGATGTCGACTTCGTCGAGTTCCTCCTCGTCGAGTTCGTCTTCGTCGAGAAGATCGATGTCGACGTCGTCGTCTTCACCTTCCTCGAGAAAACCTTCTTCGTCGAGGTCCTCAGCGTCGATCTCGTCATCAGATGCCATGGGCCCGCCTCCTTCTTGGGGCGGGATAATAGGCACACCTGGTGACCACGGCCCCGGATCCCCAGGTGACGGTGGTCACCGGCCGCCGCGTCGGGCTTCGGCCCGCCGTTCGGCCGCCAGACGCTCGAGTTCGGGGGCCTCCACGGTCATGTGGGTCATCGCTTCGGCCACGGCACGATGACCGGCCTGCTCGGCGATCAGACGATGCATCTCCAGGGCCACCCGCCGGTAAGCGGGATGGCCCTGCGGCGACGAGCGCAACTCGAGCATGTGCATCGCCTCGCGGGCGTTGAACTGCATCACGTACCGAACGCGATAGGCCATCGACACGGCGTAACTCGCCTGATGCGGGAAGTCGACCTTCAGCGCGTCGTACAACCCGGCCGAGCGGGTCATCACTTCGTCGAACACCGAGGCCATACCGGCCTCGTCGACCAGATCGGGGCGCGTGTACCCGTGATTCGGTGTGAGCGGCTGCCACTCGATCGTGAGCATACGGTGCCTCTGCAAGTCGCGAAAAGCTCCGTAGTCGGACAACACGTCGAAGCGGTAGTCGATGCGCTCGAAGGCGCGACCCGGTCGATGGCGGCGGTTCTCCCGATCGCCGATGTACGAACGCAGAATGGCGACCTTCTCGGCCTGGCTCATGGTCTCGACCTTGGCCAAGATCTGCGATTCGGGAAGGCTCGTGTGCGAGTAGCAGATGGCCGCGATCAGCTTGTTCTCGCCGTCGGGGTCCCAGTCGGTCAGAACGACCGGTGCGCTGTGTTCGACCGGGGTTTCGGCGAACAACTCCCCCACCAGTTCGGACGTCTCGAGACGAGTCGTCGACAGATAGTCGCTCCAACGTCCTCCGCGGTCGGCCAGATCGACACGACGCAGAAAACTCGGGATGACCTTGCGCAACTCCTCCAGCATCAGCGCGGCGTACTGCTGCGCCTCGGGAAGCGGATGAGCCCGCATGCGAATGAGCATCGCCTCGTAGGCCTGACCGCTCGCGTAGATGCCCACGTTGGACAGGGACGAAGCCGGCAGAACGCCGCGCACCGCGTCGAGCGCCTTGGCCCGAGTGGCCTGGCGGAAGACGAAGTCGCTGTCGGCCGGATCGCGCTTCACCGTGGCCCGCACGTGGTCGGTCACCTTCTCCATCAGCGTCGAGTACGAATCGAACATCCGATCCATGTCGCCGACGTAGCGAGTTCCGTATCGCGAGTTCAAGATGTCGAGGTCGCGGTAGAACCGGTAGCGCCCGGCCAATCGCGCGTCGTACGCGATGTAGCGAGTGCTCTGCTCGAGGTAGCTCGCCAGCCGGCCCCATTCGAGGATCTTCGTCAGAACGTTGGAGGCCTGTTCGCAGGCGAGGTGGACTCCGCCCAACTGGGCCACCGAATCGTCGCCGTACTCGAAGAACACCTTCTCGTACAGCTCTTCGGCCCGCTCGAGCCCGATCGTCGCGTCGACACCTTGATCGCCGGCGATGTCGAGATCGCCCACGAACTCGTCGAGGAACAGGCGGCGCAGACTCTTGCTGCTGCGGCTGTATCGGGCGAAGAGAGCACCCTTCACCACTTCCGGGAGGTTCACCAACGCGAAGACCGGGCCGTCGAGATTGGTGAAATACCTGCGGAGAACGTCGGCCTCGTCCGGGGTGAACTCCTCAGGCGCGTAGACCGTCACGAGAGACAACGCTAGTTGCCGGGTCCGCGACGCCCGGGGAACCTCGAACGGGCTGACCTGCGGAAAGTCGAACTCAGGCGAGGACGTCGACGTCGCGTGGCAGGGTGGCGAACTCGTCGTTCACGCGCGCACGAAGTCGCTCGTCGAGCCACAGGTCGACCACGGTCATGGCCATGGCTCGTGCGCCGTCGATGACCGCTCGATCGCCGGCATCCGAGCCGGCGTACTCGGCGAAGTCGCGGGTGTGGATCGGAACCCCCGCCGGGGCCACCTGGATCATCGGATGGATGGACGGAACCAGGTACGACACGTTGCCCATGTCGGTCGAACCCATCACGCGGCGGCCGGTGATGCGAGGATCGACCACGTCGCGTCCGACCGACTTCATGTTGGCCGCGTACGCCGCCGCCAACGTCTCGTTGTCGCGCACTTCGGCGTAGAAGTGACCGTCCCAGGTGGCATCCATCGTGCAGCCACAGGCTTGGGAAGCACCTTCGAGACACGACAACACTCGACTCTTGAGCGGTTTCAGACTCGCCGAATCGGCCGCGCGCACGTACCACGTGGCGGCGGCCCGCCGCGGCACGATGTTCGGCTTCTCCCCGGCCTCGGTGAAGATGCCGTGGATGCGCTCGTTGGGTCGAATGTGCTGCCTCAGCGCCGCGATGTTCATGTACCCGAGCACGGCGGCATCGAGTGCGTTGCGGCCTTCCCACGGCGCCGCCGAAGCATGGGCCTCGCGGCCGTGGTACACGACGTCGACCGTGTGAATCGCCAACGAATCCATGCGCAGAAGATCGGCGTCGGCGGGGTGCACCATCATCGCGGCGGCTCCCGACGAGAAGGCTCCTTGACGCGCCATGTAGATCTTGCCGCCACCGCCCTCCTCGGCCGGAGTGCCGAGAATGCGCACGGTTCCTCCGATGTCTCGTGCGATGGCGGCCGCGGCGAGACCGGCACCCAGTCCGGCTCCGGCGATCACGTTGTGGCCGCAACCGTGTCCGATGCCGGGGAGCGCGTCGTACTCGAGCAGCACGAGAACCTCGGGGCCGGCGGTGCCGACCTTGGCTTCGAACGCGGTGTTCACGCCGTAGGCATGACGCACGACCGGCAGTCCGGCTTCTTCGAGGATCGATGTCAGGAGGTCGTGAGCGAAGACTTCCTCGAAGTTGAGCTCGGGAGTGGCGTGAATCGATCGACTCGCCGACACGATTCGATCGGACCAACGAGTGATCTCGGCTTCGATACGCGACTTGGCTTCGGATGCGACCGCGGACATGGAACCACCGTAGTCCGTCAGTCGGTCAACTCGTCGTGGCCACCCACACGGTCGCCCGGTCGGGATGCACACGCGCGCGCCACGCATCCACCGCGCCGATCCTGACTCCATCCACCACGAGGACGCACCGATTCGAGGCGAACGCCTCGGCGACCGATGTGGAGCGGATGGCCGGATGCGGGACGTGTTCGCCCCGGGGAAGTCGACGCCAAGCGGCCCAACGCTGACGCACGGGCATCGCCGCATCGACCGAGACCCACTCCGCTCGGCCGTCGTTCGGGTGACCTCGCGGCGCCACATCCGATTCCGACACGTATTGCGCGTTCATCACCGCGTCGATCGCGCCGCGCCACCAGCCGCCCCGCCACTTCGGTGCCCGCGCGATGCAGTGAGCGGCCGCCCAGATCGTCCGCGACCGACCGTTCACTTCGTACTCGACCTCGATCATGTCGAGGCCGACTTCGACTCCGACGACTCCCCGACCGATCGCACCGAGAGTTCTCGCGAGATCCCCCGTCGCTACTCCGACCGGCCGATCGCCGGCGATGACGGCCGCGGCGACCTCGCGATCGCTCTCGCACCAGACGATGTCGGGCGGAACGTCACCGGCGACTCCCCACGACTCGCGACGCCTGATCGTCATGCCGAAACCGCCATCGATGCTGCGACGACACCCCGATCCAACGCCTCGGCCGCACGTTCGGCTGCCCGACGCGTGTCGCCCTGGGGCGCGATGATCGCGATCTGGTGCAGAAGGTCGATCAATTGCTTCATGGTGCGCACGAAGTCGCCGCCCGACAATTCCTCCGACTCGACGACCTCGGCGAAGCCCTCGCCCACCGCCCAGGCGTAGGCGACCGCGATGTATGTCGGATCGGGAGCACGATGCACCGACAGGTCGGCTTCTTCTTCGATGC
>JBEAXP010000167.1:0-9254 GCA_041159745.1 Actinomycetota bacterium
AGTTGAACAAGGGCTGGGCGGTGGCTCTCACGACACTTGCGCACGAGCGTAAGTTCGGGGCGACGTTCGGAGACACACCGGTGCGACTCGAGGGGCGCGCAGGCGAAGAAGCCCATGCAGAGTGGCTTGCGCACATGGAGACCTACAAGTGGTATCCGCAGCGCGCCGGTCGCGTCGATCTGATTGCACGACGACTCGCAGAGACCGGTCACGACTCGAACGACGTGTCGCGCGACGAAGCCATGAAGGTGATCGCGCTGCAACGTGTCAGTGCTCTCACCGCTGCGCGTGCTCGAGCGCAACGCGAACTCGGAAACCCGCCCGGTGCGGAGGGCTCGGTGGGGAAGTTGGCCACGAGTGTGGCGGCACGCGGCGCGGCGCACGTGCACGCAATGATCACGGGGGCAGATGCAATGGTCGATTCGCCCGATGCTGTGGCACAGGGAGTCGTTGCGGAAGTGATTCTGTCGGTGCCGGCTCAGTCGATTGCCGGAGGCACCGATGAGATCCAGCGGAACATCTTGGCCGAGCGCGTGCTCGGGTTGCCCCGAGAGCCTCATTGAACGCCGGGCGTGAGGTCAGGATTCCGCCTGTAACCTTGGGTCTTCCTCAGGCTCCCATCGTCTAGAGGCCTAGGACACCACCCTCTCAAGGTGGCGGCACGGGTTCGAATCCCGTTGGGAGTGCCAGAGAGTCGTGGATTCGGGTGAAGAACCCGTCGGATATGCGCCGATTCTCCACCCGCAACGTCGCCGCCGGGTTGACTACTGGGTGTGGTCGCCGAGGGAAAGCGTTCGTTCTGGATGCATCAAGCCGCCGAGTATCTGATCGGCGGTGCACTCGTGGCCACCGGGCTTCAATCGCCCGAGCCCCTCGTGCCCACTCTCGTCGGCACGCTGATCGCGCTCAACACGGCCTGCGCCGACGGACCGCTCGGTGCTTTTCGCCGTGTTTCGCGTCGTCTCCATCGAATCCTCGACTGGCTCGTTCTCGCCGTGTCGATCGGGGCATCGGCGCTACCGAACCTCGACGAGGCGACGCGCATCGTGATGATCATGATCGTCGTCGTGTTCGCGGTGGTGGTGTGGCGCACCGACTACTCGCCCAAGCAGCCTCGATCCGTGTCGTCCGATCCGAGTCGTGCCGACGACCTCGGCCGTCAGGCCGGTCGAATGGCGGGTCATGCCGCGGCCCGCGCGCGAGACAAGTGGCGCCGGTCCCGCTGAGCGACCTCGCATCACCACTCGTAGGCTGAAGGCATGTCGTCAACGTTCGAACGCCCGGCCCCCGACCTGTCGAAGATCCTCACGGCCTGGGAGGAATGGGAGCGTGGCGAGCAGAACCCCGGCAAGGTGCTCACCAACATGAAGACCGCCGGCTTGGCCGAGATCCTGCGCGAACTCGCCGAGTCCGGGTGGAAGCCCGCGTCGCGTTGATCTCATGAGCGCCACGCGGCGCCCGGGTGGCACTCAACGCATTCCGTCACCGGCCGCCCGGCGTCCGGCCGGCCAACCCGTGTGGTCGACCGCATCCACGACCTTCGGCCTCTCCGATGTGCTGGCCCGCGTGTCGCATCATCAAGCACGACTCGCCGACGATCACACACCGCGCTCGGACGAGCGGGTGTCGGCCGTGTTGGTGGCCCTGGCCGACGGCCCCGATGGTGCCGAGGTGTTGCTCACCCGACGGTCGGAGAAGCTGTCGAGCCACAAAGGCGAGATCAGCTTTCCGGGTGGTCGCGTCGACCCCGACGAAGACATCACGTCGGCGGCCCGTCGTGAAGCGCAGGAAGAAGTGGGGTTGCAGGTTCACCCGTCGGCCGTGCATGGTCGACTCAGTTCGTTGTCGACGTTCGTGAGCAAGAGCTACATCGTTCCGGTGGTCGCAGCAGTCGAGACCAAGCCCGCCTTGTCTCTTCATGACGCCGAAGTCGACCGCGCCTTCTGGATCCCGTTGCGCGAGTTGGCCGCACCCGACGTGTTCGAGTGGGAGTGGTGGTCTTTCTACAGCGCGACCGACACCGAGCGTCCGATGTTCTTCTTCTATCTGCACGACGAAACGGTGTGGGGGGCCACCGCACGGGTGCTTCACGAATTGCTCTGCGTCGTCCACGGAGTGGACCACCGCGAACCGGGCTGAGTCACGGGCCGCCGGCGATCCGGACGGCGCGGAAGAAGATCTCGGCCCACGATCGACAGGGCATCTTCTGGTCGATCGGTCGCGCTGCGCACGTGGCGATCATGTCGCGTCTGAACTGCTCGTCGATCTTCCGGCGCATCGGTGCCCTCCATTCGCCCGGCAGCCGCTTGGCGTTGCGATAGGCGAAGTCGTGCCGCCGACACGGCAGCGCGAAGTCGAACGACCGCCCGGAACTGCCGACCAGAGGCGCCGAGCACCAATCGGTCGTCCAATCGAACTGCGGCGGTTGTTGTCGCTCGGCGGCCGACGCGAATTGCGGGAGAGGTGTGGAGAACACCAGCCGATGGAAGTCGTCGATGTCGGCGGCGCCGACAGGGGGAGCGGCCAGGTGACTCGTGGCCGCCACGAGGATGGCCAGGGCCCAGCCCATGCGCTCCTCCGTTCGGATTCCGACCGTTGTCGGAGAACGAAGGTGGAGTCAGCGTCGCCTCATCGGCGACGCGCGGTGCCGATCAGAACTCGACGGAGTCGTTGATGCCGTTCACCAGGAGCGCCATTTCGACGGCACCCACGGCGGCTTCGTCGCCCTTGTTGTCGATTCCGGGGCCCGAGCGATCGAGTGCCTGCTGGTTGGTGTCGACCGTCAGGACGCCGAACATGATGGGCACCCCCGTGTCGATCTGGGCGGTCTGGATTCCGCGAGCGCATTCTCCGGCGACGAAGTCGAAGTGCGCGGTCTCGCCGCGGATCACCGCACCGAGCGTGATGACGGCGTCGTACTTCCCGCTGCGAGCGAGGGTGGCGGCCGCGAGCGGCACCTCGAAGGCACCCGGCACCCACACCTCGTCGATCCGCTCGCGCGCCACTTGGCAGCGCTCGAGACCGCGATACGCGCCGGCCAGAAGTTCCTTGCCGATGTGATCGTTGAAGCGAGCGCACACGATCGCGATGCTCAGGCCCGATCCATCGAAGGAGAGCTGGTGTCCGTCGTTCAGGCGAGTCATGTCAGTTCGTCCCCTTCGGTGCGCTCGAGGGCAGATCGAGCAAGTGGCCCATGCGATCGCGCTTGGTCTCGAGGTACTTGATGTTCTCGGGAGTCGCGTGAGTGTCGAGAGCCACGCGATCGACGACTTCGAGACCGTAGCCCGCAAGTCCGCCGTACTTCGACGGGTTGTTGGTCATGAGACGCAGTTTGGTCACGCCGAGATCGGCGATGATCTGTGCGCCGATTCCGTATTCGCGACTGTCGATGGGCAGACCGAGTTCGGTGTTGGCGTCGACGGTGTCGAGACCCTTGTCCTGCAGCGAGTACGCGCGGATCTTGTGGCCGATGCCGATGCCGCGCCCTTCATGGCCCCGCAAGTAGACGACGACGCCGCGACCGGTCTCTCCGATGAGGCGCATGGCCGAGTCGAGCTGCGGCCCGCAATCGCAGCGGCGGCTTCCGAAAACGTCGCCGGTGAGGCACTCGGAGTGCACACGAACGAGCACGGGCTCGCCGTCATCGACGTCGCCGATGCTGAACGACAGATGCTCGATGTCGTCGATCTGGCTGCGGTACGCGGTGCAGGTGAACGCGCCCCACTCGGTGGGAACCTGGGCCTGACCGATGCGGGTGACCAGCTTCTCGTGACGGCGGCGGTACTTGATCAGCTCGGCGATGCTCGACAGCAACAACCCGTGTTCCTTGGCGAACTCGATGAGTTGCGGCAAGCGCGACATCGTGCCGTCCTCGTTGGTGATCTCGCAGATCACGCCAGCCGGTTCGAGGCCGGCCATGCGCGCGAGATCGACGGCGGCTTCGGTGTGACCGGCCCGCTTCAGGACTCCACCCTCGCGTGCGCGGAGGGGGAAGATGTGGCCCGGTCGCGCGAAGGCGGCGAAACCGGCGTTCGGATCGGCCAAGGCGCGAAGAGTGGCGGCGCGATCGGAGGCCGAGATGCCGGTGGTCGTTCCCTCGATGAGATCGACCGAAACGGTGAAAGCGGTTCGGTGACTCTCGGTGTTGTGCTCCACCATCAGCGGGAGGCGCAGATCGTCGCAGCGATCGCCCGACAGCGGCGCAACCACCACGCCCGATGTGTGGCGGACGATGAAGTTGATCTTCTCGGGCGTCGCGTATTGAGCGGCCATGATCAGGTCGCCTTCGTTCTCGCGGTCCTCGTCGTCGACCATCACGATCATCTCGCCGCGTCCGATGGCGGCGATCACGTCCTCGATGGGGGCGAATTCGAAATCAGTCATGGCCACTCCTCACTATCGACGGATCGACGACGATCTCCAAATCGTCGCCAACCGGGGTGACGCGGACGAACCGCCCGCGTCGGAGATTCGAGATCGACGGTGCACCGGCCCCGGTGAACAGGGGAGTGCCGTCGTTTCCGCCCATGAAGGCCGGCGCCAGGTACGCGACGTAGCGATTCACGAGGCCGCGGCGATCGAACTCGCCGGCCACCGTGGCGCCGCCTTCCACGAGCAACTGCACGACGCCCTCCGATCCCAACTGGTCGAGGAGCGGTTCGAGCTCGCCCGACCATTCGAGGCATGGGTGCACCCGGGCGTTCGTCGGTGCGGCGCCGAGCACGACACGGCGCGGCGATCGACCCGGCACCAGCCGGGTGGTGAGCGACGGATCGTCGGTGCGCACGGTGCCGGCGCCCACGAGGATCGCGTCGCTTTCGGCACGGAGTCGATGGGCGGCGCGACGCGCTTCATCGCCGGTGATCCATTGACTCGTTCCGTCGGCCGCGGCGGTTCGGCCGTCGACGGTGGTGGCCAACTTCAGGATCACGAAGGGCCGGCCCGTGCGTCGATGATGGAGATAGGGAAGGAGTTGATCGTTGGCCTCGTCGGCACCGCAGCCGACGTCGACGCCGATGCCGGCCGCGCGCAAAGCCGCGAAACCTCGTCCGCCCACCTTGGTGTCGGGGTCCTCGAGGGCCGACACCACGCGTGTCACGCCAGCCTCGATGAGAGCATCGGTGCACGGCGGCGTGCGGCCATGGTGACTGCACGGTTCGAGAGTCGTGTACACCGTCGACCCGCGCACATCGGCTCCGGCCGCGCGCGCGGCGTCGAGAGCGACTCGCTCGGCATGGCGACCACCCGGCTCCTCGGTGGCGCCGTCGAAAACACGCCCGTCGGTCGTCACGATCACACATCCGACCCACGGATTCGGGGACGCAACCGTGCGCGCCGTCGCGGCGCGGGCCAGGGCTCGTTGCATCATCGTGTGGTCGGTCATCGGTGGTCTCCGGCTCGTGCGGGACGAGACGGAACGCAACGACCGACCGAGCAGGCTCGGCCAGCAGTGACGCACCCGTGCTCCCATCCGGACTCTGACCGTCGGCTCCGGAATTTCACCGGATCGGCCCGGCGTCGACATCGCTGCCGATTCCGGGTTCGCGGGCTTTCACCGCCGGTTGGGACTTTCACCCACACCCCGCACGAGGTGGTTTCAGTTGTCTGATCAGCCTACGCCTGGGTCCGGAGCAATTCCCACGCCTCGGCCACGTGGTGCCTCTCGGTGGTGCGGCTGCCGATGGAGAAGCGCAGGACGCTGCGGTCGCCCAGCACCGTCCGGGTGAAGAGCACGTCACGCGTCCGGTTCGCCCGTTCGATGAGGGCGTCGGTGGCCTCGTTCCCGGCTCGCAGGCGCAGACACAGGAGATTGAGCGGATGCGGGGCGACGATCTCGAAGCGCTCATCGGCCGCCACCCACGAGGCGAGTTCGTGCGTGAGGCCGACGTGTCGTCGGATCATCGAACGGAAGTGGTCGACTCCCTCGGCCCGAATCGCGAACCACAACTTGAGAGATCGGAAACGGCGGCCGAGAGGAATCTGCCAGTCGCGGTAGTCGATCGCTTGCCCAGACTGTGCGGCGGCCGACCTCAAGTACTCGGGGAGGATGCTCAGCGCACCGAGCAACGCCGTCCGGTCGGCGACCCAGAACAGATCGCAATCGAAGTTGACGCCCATCCACTTGTGCGGATTGGTGCAGTAGCTGTCGGCCGACTCGAGGCCCTCGTTCACCCATCGATGCTCGGGGGCGAGGGCGGCGATGCCGTGCATCGCTCCGTCGACGTGCAGCCACAGTCCGTGTCGTCGGGCGACGGCGGCGATCTCGACGGTGGGGTCGAACGCGCCCGATGACGTGGTTCCGTGGGTGGAGCACACCCAGAACGGAACGAGACCGGCGGCGCTGTCGGCCTCGATCATTCGATCGAGCTCGCTCACGATCATCGAGAACGAATCGTCGTGGGGCACGATGCGCACTCGGTCGGTCCCGATGCCGGCGATGCGCAGACCCTTCTCGATGCTCGAATGGGACTGCGACGTGCAATAGGCCACGAGCTTGCTCGTGTCGCCGTCGGAGTTCACGCGTCCACCCGTGATGCGATGGCGCGCGGCGAGAATCGACGACAGCGTGGCTTCACTCGCCGAACCCTGGATCACTCCGCCCCCGTTCTCGGTGGTGGAGCGAAACTTCGGCGGCAAGTCGAGCAACTCGTGCATCCAGTCGAGCATGAGAGTCTCGACTTCGGTGCAGGCCGGCGAGGTGACCCAACTCATTCCCTGCACGCCGAGACCGGCCGTCAACAGGTCGGCCAGGATCGACGGGTACGACGAATTGCCGGGGAAGTAGGCGAAGAACTTCGGGTGCTGCCAGTGGGTCAGACCGGGCATCACGATGTCGCGCACGTCGGCGAGAATCGCGTCGAACGGTTCGGGAGAGCTCGGCGGGTGCTCGGGAAGACGGCGACGAATGTCGCCCGGCTGCGCATCGGACGTGACCGGACGTGAACCGACGGTGTCGAGATAGTCGGCGATCATGTCGACCACGGCGCGTCCCTGGGCCCGGAATTCTTCGGCGTCCATGTTCGTCACGCTAGTGACGCAGGGCTACCTTGCCCGCATGGACAAGAACGTCGACCCAGGGCGCTTCTCGGTGCATCGCTCGAACGTGCGCGGGTTCGATCAGGCGTTCGTGTTCGAGCGTTCGCGCAACGGCTCACCGGGCCCGGCGTTGGTGTGCGTGCACGGGTGGCCCGAGTCGAAGAGGATCTTCTGGAAAGTGATCGAGCCACTGGCGGTGGCCGGCTTCGACGTGATCGTGCCCGACCTTCGCGGGTTCGGCGACAGCGGCCTGGCCGCCGACGGCTTCTACGACACACCGTCGCACGCCCGCGATCTTCATGCCCTCGTGCACGATCATCTCGGTTACGACTCGGCGGTTCTACTCGGCGGCGACCTGGGCGGGCCGGTCATTCAGGAGATGGCGTTGCGGTGGCCCGATTTCGTGTCGCGAATGGTGTTGTTCAACTCGCCGCTCCCGTACGACAAGGAGCGCATGGACGGGATCGTCGGTACACGACCGCCGCGCGAGGCCGCCGACTACTTCATTCGCCAGGGAACCGACGCCGATGCGCTCGCCGCGGAGCTCTCGACCGACGCCGAACGCCGGCGCTACATCGCCACGTTCTATTCGAGCCGCTTCTGGGCCCACCCCGGATCGTTCGATCCTGCCGAGATCGACTTCCACACCGAACCCTTCGCGCGGGCCGAATCGCTGCGAGCGTCGTTCGGGGGTTACGAGTCGGTGTTCGACGCGGCCAAGCGTTCGGAGTCGCCGATGCTCGGCCGCAATCCCCGCACGCGAACGCTCATCATGTTCGGCCCGAGCGACCACGTGATCTATCCGGCTTTCGATCTCATGGCCGCGCAGGTGTTCGACGACCACGTGGGCCCGTTTCTCCTGCGCGATTGCGGACACTTCGTGCCCTGGGAGTCTCCGCACGCGCTGGTATCGGCCACGGTTGCGTTCTGCGGCGACCTGCTCGCTCGTTAACCGCCGACTCGCCGCAACAAGACCTCGAGAGGGGTTCGTCCGAACCTCTTGGTCCACGCAACAGAAGCGATGAACATCGCAGTCCAGATCGTCAACCCGAAGAGCGCAGCGACGTCGAATCCAGCTGGTTCTATCCATCCCAACCAGTGGATGACCAGGTTGAACACGAGAGCATGAACCACGTACATGGTCAGCGTGCTCGCTCCGAACAACTGGGTGACCTTCACCCAGCGAGATGTCGAGAATTTGTCGACGATCATCGTCACCAGCGCAACGAGGCCGACCCCGATGGCGGCGTGTCCGACCGTCGCGAGGATTCCGCGTCGGAACGGGTCGGTGCTCAGAAGGTGTTGAGCGAGCCCGTCCGACAAATGAAGTGCAAGGGCACTGACCGAGAAGACGACGGCGGCGATCACGGCACAGGCCGCCGTGACGAGTCGTCGGCGTTCGGCGAACTGCCCCCACGCTCGGCCGATGATCAATCCCGTGCAGAAGTATGCGAACCATGGGAACACCGGGTGTGTGTAGTCGATGAACAGTCGGAAGAAGAGGTCTCTCGGAGCGAGGACCCAACGAGGAGAGAGCCAAGCGGTCGAGTGTCCATCGACCTCCCGTTGGTAGCGCCACCAGGAGAGAGCGGCGGCGCTGATCATTGAGGCGATCGCAATCGCGGCGATCGCTCGCCCGCGCCAGGAGAAGACGAAGGCCGCGAGCAAGAAGTAGATCCCGAAGTAGGGCAGGATCGTTCCAGCCCAGATCCACTCAAAAACCAGACCGGCGAGCAAGAGACCCATGCCGCGGCGAATCAGAATCCATCGTGTCGTCGTCAGCGCAACCGCATCGTTCGACTCCCGGGCACCTCTGGTGAGAAGTGCGCAACCGATTCCGGACACGATGACGAAGACGACTGGGCTGAAGACAAGAGCCCCGTTCCATGGATCGACGAGTCGAAGTAGCGGGTTGGTCTGGTTGGTCCCAAGTGCTTCTACGCCATTGAGATATCCGTGGTAATTGACCACGATGATCCCGAGAAGCGCTATCACCCGGGAGACGTCGAGGCCGGCGTCGCGCGCATCACCCGAACGGGTCGCAAAAGTGTGTTCGTACACCGTGTCCCTCGCTGCTTCTGTTCGATGCCGACTCTAGGTCCTGCTACTCGCTGACCGAGCCGTAGAGCCAATCGAACGCGGCGAGGCCATCGACCCCGCGGCGTGAGGCCGCGGCGTACGCGGCGTCGCGTTGTTCCTGCGGTTGCCCGTCGTGCAAG
>JBEAXP010000009.1:0-5270 GCA_041159745.1 Actinomycetota bacterium
TCTGGTTCATCTTCTCGAAGTCGGCCAATTCGAGGTTGCGAGCCAAGCCATCGGGTGACAAGTCGGGCGACGCCTCCTTGCGCAAACGAATGAGCAAGTTGCCGATGATGTCGGTCCAACCATCGTTCACCAGGTCTTCGGCCGCGAAGCCGCCCGAGACGAGCGCGTTGAAGTTGTCCATGCGCTCCTGCTGCCAACCCGGCTTCAGCGACTGCGCCCACTCCGGATCGGTGGGCCGGTTGTTACGGACGTCGATCGATGACGGTGTCCGCTGGAACACGTAGAGCTGATCGGCGTACTCGCCGAGGTGGGGCACGCACTGCACCGCCGTGGCTCCGGTTCCGATGATTCCGATTCGCTTGCCCTTCAGCCCGACCAGACCACCCTCGGACGAACCACCGGTGTAGGCGTAGTCCCAACGGCTCGTGTGGAAGGAGTGGCCGCGGAACGATTCGACTCCGGGGATTCCCGGCAACTTGGGTCGGTGCAGCGGACCATTGGCCATCACCACGAATCTGGCCCGCATCTTGTCGCCGCGATTGGTGGAGATGATCCAGCGCCGAATCGAGTCGTCCCACCGAACTTCGGTGACTTCGGTCTGGAAGCACGAGTTGCGGTAGAGATCGAAGTGTCGGCCGATCGCCTGGCTGTGCGCCAGGATCTCCGGCGCTTTCGAGTACTTCTCCTTCGGGATGTACCCGACCTCTTCGAGAAGAGGAAGGTAGATGTACGACTCGACGTCGCAGGCGGCACCGGGGTACCGATTCCAGTACCAGGTGCCGCCGAAGTCGCCACCCTTTTCGATCACACGAAGGTCGTCGATTCCGGCTTCACGCAGTCGGGCTCCGGCGAGCAAACCGCCGAACCCGCCGCCGATGATGGCCACCTGAACCTCGTCGAAGAGCGGCTCGCGATCGATGGGGGCGACGTACGGGTCGTCGAGATAATGGGCGAAGTCGCCCGCGATCATCTGGTACTGATCGTTGCCGTCGGTGCGCAGACGCTTGTCGCGCTCGGCCCGGTACTTGTCGCGCAACTGATCGGGATCGAATTCGGTGGTGGTCATGTTCGTAGCAACTCCAGTGAGTCGAGTTCGAGACTTTGGTATCCATATTGCGAGGCCATGCGAACGAAGAGATCGTCACCACGTTCGGTCTGCGCGGCCATCGAAGTGGCCAGCACCGTGATGATGAGACCCCACAACGCGCCGAACCGGTAGTCGCGCCAGCAGTCGTCGAACGAATACGACACGCCCGCGGCCGACAGCCGCTGGTGGTACTCGACCACGAGATCGCGCTCCCGGGGCCGATCACCCGGGCCGTAGCTGCTGGCGATCACGTAGGCCACGTCGACCATTCCGAGACCCTGATTGACGGTCTGCCAGTCGACCACGACCAAAGGCGGCGCGGTGGGCGTACGAGCGAACAGGAAGTTGTCGGGACGGAAGTCGTAATGGGCGACGGTCAGCGGCGTGCCGGTTCCGCGCGCCCAGCGACCCACCAGCGGGGCGAAGTCGTTGACGATTCCCACGATGGCCGAATCGAGTCGAGCCCCGAGACGATCGAGAAACGCCGGCAACAAGAACCCGTACAACATGGCGAGGCGTTCGGATCGCTCGTCCTCGGTGGATGGTTGCGGCCATGACGCGTCGAGAGTGGAGTCGCCCCAGCGCGGGCCGTGCAGCAACACCGCTTGTTCGATGGCGAGAGCCATCTCGTCGTCGTTCAGACCGATGAAGTGATCGCCCTGCTCGGATCCGGCGAGATCCTCCATGATGAGACAGAACTCCTGCGCGTCGCCGTCGAACGCGGAGAGGTAGCAGTGCGGAGCCCGCACACGAAGCGTGGGGGCGATGTTGCGGTAGAAGTTCCATTCGGTGATGTACGCCGAGCCACCGAAGCCGGTCGCCCGAGCGGTGGCGTCACGGGAAGGAAACTTGCCCATCACGGTGGCGGGCCGATCACCCTCGCGATCCCATGTCAGATGGAAGCGGGCGTTGCAGCCGGTCTGGCCGGTGCCCACGTAACCACCGAAGCGGCAGTCGGTGAGTCGGGCACCGCGGGCAAGACCGGCGGCGTCGAGCACGCGAGACATCCACTCGGTCTCGATGCGCTCCGGATCGCTGCGAATACCCAAATCGTCCACTGACACTCCCCCGACTCGACCCCGACGGTAGTCGTCACTCCATCGCCTCGGCGAGGGCAGCCCGTCTGCCCGCCCGACCCTCTCGCCGACTGACAGACTGACGAAATGGCCAGTCCACGTCTCGGCATCCAACTCCCGGAAGTCGAACGGGTCGTCACGTGGGACGAGTACCTGCGCATGTCGCAATTGGCCGAATCGGCCGGGTTCGCGTCGCTGTGGTTGGGTGATCATCTGCTGTACCGGGGAGACGGCCGGCCCGAACGCGGACCCTGGGACGCGTGGACTCTTCTCGGCGCCATCGCCGCGTCCACCGAGCGGATCGAGATCGGCCCATTGGTGGCCTGCCTCGCGTTCCATCCTCCGGCCGTCGTCGCCAAGATGGCGTCCACGATCAACGAGATCAGTGCCGGTCGCCTCGTTCTCGGTGTGGGAGCGGGCTGGAACGAACCCGAGTTCCGGGCGTTCGGATTGCCGTTCGATCACCGTGCGGCTCGCTTCGAAGAGGCTTTCACCATCATGCGGTCGCTCGTGCGCGGCGACCGCGTGACACTCGACGGCCGTTTCCATCGAGTCGACGACGTGGTGCAGTTACCACGGCCGCGATTCCATCAATCGCTCATGATCGGCTCGACCGGGCCGCGCGTGCTGAAGGCCGCTCTTCCTCACGTCGACTGGTGGAACACGTGGTTCGACTGGTTCGGCAACGACGCGGAGGGCTTCGCAGAGTTGAACGACTCGATCTCGCAGCAATGCCGCGAAGTCGGCCGTGACCCGAGCACCGTCAAGCGAAGCGCGTGTCTCCTTGTCAATGTCGACCCCTCCGCGACCGAACGCCCGATTCCGACGGAGTATTCGGCCGCGAACACGGCTGATGTGGCGGCGCGGGTTCGCGAACTCGGCGAGGCCGGCGCCGACGAAGTGATTCTGGTGGCCAACCCCATCGACGAGCGCTCGATCGGTCGGCTCGCCGAACTCGTCCTTTGACCGTCAAGAACTGGTCAAACACGGGAGATTCGTGTGACGCCGAGTACACCTGTCACAAAGAACCCTTACGATCCGATCACAGACTCAAGATGCGAATCATGGCTACCCCCCGGCGCCACCTGCGCTCGACTTTTCACCTCGGCATCGCGTCGCTCGTGGCCGTCTCCGTGCTCGCGACCGAAGCCCACGCGGCCGAGGAAATCATCGAACAAGGACCGCTGGTTTCGTCCATCGTGGTCGATCGGGTCGATGGACGCGCGTCCAGCACCGAGGTCGCCCTCGAACGCATCGACCTCGGTGATGCAACCGTCGATTCGGTCGGTGGTGGGTACGACGTGGTTCACCTCGCGCAACCCGTGTCGATCGTCCAGGCCGAGTCGATCGCCAGCCAACTCGAGCGCACCGGTCTGATCGAGGCGGCCGAACCCGATGGCGTGCGCGTCTCCGTCGCGACCAACGACCCCCGCTACGAAGAGCAGTGGTATCTGCCGGCCGTCGGACCGGGCATCGGAATCGAACAAGCCTGGAGTCTCACCACCGGATCATCCGACCTCGTCATCGCCGTCATCGACACCGGCCGCCTCGATCACCCGGACCTCGCCAATCGTTTCGTGAAGGGGTACGACTTCGTCTTCCGCACTCGCGACAGCAAGGACGGCGACGGCTGGGATGCCGACGAGACCGATCCCGGCGACTGGTCGGACGTCGCCGACCCGACCTACTCGTGCTCGACAACCACGGGGTTCCAACCGAGCTCGTGGCACGGCACACACATCTCCGGGATCATCGGTGCGTCCACCAACAACGGCATCGGTGTGGCTGGCATCAATCAACGCGCCCGCATCCAGCACCTGCGCGTGCTCGGCACCTGCGGTGGCCGCACATCGGATGAAGCCACGGCCATCCGCTGGGCCGCGGGTCTTCCGATTCCGGGAGTTCCGAACAACCCCACGCCGGCCCGCGTGATCAACCTGAGCCTGGGTTCGGCCAGTGCGTGCGAAGCGATCGAGCAGGACGCGATCAACGCGGCCACCGAGGCCGGTGTCGTGGTGGTTGTCGCCGCCGGCAACTCCGGCACGAACCTGGCCACTTCCAGCTTCGCGCCGGCCAGTTGCGACAACGTCATCACCGTCGCGGCGGTTCGCAGCGACGGAACGCGCGCGACCTACTCCAACTACGGACCGCCGGTCGACATCGCCGCACCGGGTGGTCCCAGCGGAATTCTGTCCACGATGAACGCCGGATCACGATCGGCCGATCTCGGCGCGTCGGGATGGACCTACGGCTACAAGCAGGGCACGAGCATGGCGACTCCGATCGTCACCGGAGTCGTGTCTCTCATGCTGTCCGTCAACCCCGGCCTCGACACGTCGCAAGTCGAGGCGATTCTGAAACAGACCGCTCGTCCCTTCGCGGGCGGCAGTCCGTCGTGTTCGAGCACCGTCGGCGACCTCTACTACTGCGGTGCGGGAATGCTGGATGCCGGGGCCGCGGTGGCTCTCGCCGCGCAGACGGTCACCTACGCAACGGTGACTCGC
The DNA here is from genome assembly GCA_041159745.1 of Actinomycetota bacterium. Lineage (GTDB taxonomy): Bacteria > Actinomycetota > Acidimicrobiia > Acidimicrobiales > Ilumatobacteraceae > Casp-actino8. The sequence goes on from JBEAXP010000009.1 coordinate 4,668, forward strand.
TTCGAACAGAGCGCGGCCGACGACATCTTCGCCACCAACTTGGCCGTCGAACTCGCCGCTGATCGCACCGACATCGTGTTGACGAGCGGCTCGGTGTACGCCGACGGCATGGCGGCCGCCGCACTCGCCAAACAGCAGGACGCCGACATCATGTTGGTGCCGCCCACCGGCCTGACCCCCGCGCAGATCAGCGCGATCGTCAACGAGGCTCCGCAGAAGGTGTGGATCATGGGCGGCCCGCAGGCCATCCCGTCGTCGGTCGAAACCCAACTCACCGCGTCGGCGTCGCAAGGTGGTGCCGGATTGCTGTCCACGAGCATCGAGCGAGTGTTCGGCGCCACGCGTTACGAGACCGCCACCGCCGTGGCCGGGCGACTCGGCACGATCGGCACCATCAACGGCAAACGAACGGCTTTCATCGTTCGCGGTGACAGTTTCGCCGACGCCGTGATCGCCGGACCGGCCACCTTCGGTCCGGCCGACTCGGTCGGAGCCTTCCCGATCCTCCTCGTACAACGCGATCGACTGCCCGATTCGGTGAAGACGATCCTGCAGGGACTCGGCATCACCAACGTGCTCATCGTGGGCGGCACGAGCGTGGTG
>JBEAXP010000055.1:0-9186 GCA_041159745.1 Actinomycetota bacterium
GGACTCGGAGGTCTGCGAGTGGAGATTCGTGGTTCGAAGAATGGACAGCGCGTCACCGAGGTGGCCGGCATCGCCGAACGAACCGCGGTCGTCGCGGCCGCGGTTGCCGCGTCGGTGGCCGATCAGGTGATCGGTCGTGGGACCGACGCGCCGAGTGGAGTCGTCGTTCTCGGCGATGGCCAACTCGACGATGAGGCTCTGGTGACAGCAGTCATTCAGCGCGGCATTTCCGTCTTCGAGTACATCGGTTCGGGTTCTTGACGAATTTCGCGGTCGTGCATCGCTGTACATTCGAGCCATGAGCCAAACGCGCCGCGACGTGCACGACGTGGCCATCGAACGTCTCCGTGCGATCGATCAGCGCTATTCCACCGGACGCCGCAAGTTGGTGCAGATCCTGTCCTCGGCGGTTCATCCGCTCGTGACGACCGAGATCACGTCGGCGGCGAGCGATCTGCCGCAGAGTTCGGTGTATCGCAATCTGTCGGTGCTCGAAGAAGCGGGTGTGGTCGTGAAGGTGCTCACCACCGGTGAGCGGGCCGCGTTCGAATTGGCCGAAGACCTGAAGGGTCACCATCACCACCTCGTGTGCGTCGACTGCGGCAAGGTGGTCGACATCGACGTGCCCGAGGACGTTGAGCGGTTGCTCAACGACGGAGTGTCACCCGCCATCAAGGATGCCGGTTTCACACTCATCGGGCACCGGCTCGACTTGATGGGCCGGTGTGGTCAGTGCTCGCGGTCGAGTCGCGCCCCCAGTTTCTCCACGACCTCGGTCAAGTAATCGACCTTCTGACGCAACTCGTCGAGATCGACGAGGTCACGAACGTCTTGAGTGGTGGCCACGTCGGTGAGCGACATGCGCACACTCGCGATCTCGCGAGCGAGGAACTCGGTGTCGGCCTGGGTGCGCTCGGCCACTTTGCGATCGAGCTCGGTCTGGGCGCGGTCGCGAGCCTCCTGGCGGTTCTGCGCGAGCAGGATCAACGGCGCGGCGTACGACGCCTGCAATGAGAGGAGAAGGGTGAGCAGCACGAGACCACGGCCCCACGGGTCGAAGCGCCACGAATCGGGAACGACGAGGTTGTAGGCGATCCAAACGGCGATGACTCCCGACTGCCACACGAGGAAGCGGGCGGTTCCGAGAGTGCGGGCGATCGATTCGGAGAACTGCCCGAAAGCGTCGGGGTCGTAGTGATATCCGAGGCGGCGGCGCTGACGCGGAACGGCGAGTCGAGCTCGATTCTTCATGGCGCCTCCTTTCCTTCGGTGTGTTCGTTACATGCGGTTTCGTGCCTCAGCCGATCCGGCTGGGTGTTTCCTGTCGTCGGCGCTGTCTCCAGCCCGTCGGCAGGGTTCGGTCGAGCACGTCGTCGACCGTGATGGCTCCGAGCAGACGACCGGCCTCGTCGCACACGCCGATCGACAGCATGTTGTACGAGGCCAGACGCTCGGCGACCTCGCGGTCGCTGATGTCGGGGGTGATGGTGGGTTCGGTCTCGAGACACTTGCCGAGCTCCATGCTCGGAGGCTCGCGCAAGAGTCGCTGAAAGTGAACCACACCGAGGTACTTGCCGGTGGGTGGTTTGTACGGGGGACGGCACACGAACACCTGCGCAGCGATCGACACGAGCCATTCGGGGTCGCGCACCTGCGCCAAGGCCTCGGCCACGGTGGAGGTGGGTCCGAGCACGATGATCTCCGGGGTCATGAGACCGCCGGCGGTGCCTTCTTCGTAGGCGAGAAGACGACGCATCATGTCGGCATCCTCGTCGTCCATGGCTTCGAGGATCTTGGTTCGCTGGTCGCCGGGCAACTCGGCCAGAAGGTCGGCCAGGTCGTCCACTTCCATCTCGTCGAGCACGGCGATGAGACGTTCCATGTCGAGACCCTGAATGAGGCCGACCTGCTCGGCCTCGGGCAACTCCTCGAGCACGTCGGCCAGGCGGTCGTCGTCCATCGCATCGGCGAGTTGTCGGCGCTGGGCCAAGGGCAGCGAACGAACGACGTTGGCCACATCGGTGGGGTGCATGTCGTGCAGACGGGCCGCCTCGGCCGCCATCTCAGTGGTGGCGGCGAAGAGGTGACCGACCTCGGTCCACTCGACGAGTCGGTGACTCGGACGACGACGCAACGCGGTCCGCTTCGCGAGACGAACCTGACTGATGTCCCACCCGCCCGAACGCGAGTCGGAGCGCCACCGCAGGGCGACGTCGGTGACGGTTTCACCGTTGATGCGCCGATCGATCACGTCGCGACCGAGGAGGCGCTCGCCCTTCTTCTGTTTGAACGGGTTGAGGTCGATGTCCCACGAACGCAGCCGGACGCCTTCATCGCCGATCTCGGCCACCTTGCCGGCGTTGACGAAGATGCGTCGACGCTGGCTGGTGGCGGTGAACCCCACCACTCGCGGCGACGATCCGGAGCGACCGGGAACGACCACGATGTCGTCGACCCGGCCGATGCTGGCTCCACCGGCGTCGAGCAACGGCAGGCGCATCATTCGAAATGCGTAGATCAGATCGCCAGCCATGGGGGCAGGCTACCGATGGGCTCAGGACGTACGGCGGAGGATGTCCTGGGCGATCTCGCCCAATCGCTCGAAGCGCTCGGGACTGCGCGACGCGTTGTAGAGAACGATTCGGGTGGCGAGACCTTCGTACTTCTCCACGAGAGCGTTGCCGAGATCGTCCCACGTGGCCTCGGTCGCGAACGTGGCGATGTGATCGTCGGTGATCTGCTGGGCCATACCCGCGAAGTCGCCCGCCTTCTGCTTCTCGCGGATGCGGGCCGTGGTGCCTTCGAAGCCGGCTTCGTCCCAGATGAATGCGTAGTTGGGTGTGCTCCCGTAGAAACTCAGGCTCGCGCGAACCAGTTCGCGATCGGCGGCTCGTTCGGCCTCGGTGTCCCCGACGATCGTCATGACCGGAACGATCACGGCGATGTCGTCGGCCGAGCGACCACGGGTGCTCGCTCCGGCCGCCACCCGCGGCACCACGTGACGATGCAGGTATCCGGGCTCACCGATCGGATGCACGTGCACGCCATCGGCGACCCGCCCGGCCATTTCGAGCATCCACGGATTCACCGCTGCGACGTCGACCTTCGGATCATCGACGGCGATCGGCCCCGGACTCCACTGCGGTGTGATGAAGTCGAGTTCGTAGAACTCGCCGTGATGATCGAGTCGACCCGTTCGGAAAGCGTCGAAGCAGGCTTTCACCGCGGTCACGTAATCGGCCAGTCGCGGTCCGGGTCGATCGAAGGTCATGCCGTAGCGACGAACGATGTGCGTCTTCACCTGTGTGCCGAGGCCGAGGCGGAAGTTGCCGCCGGTGGACTCCTGGAGTTCCCACGCGGTGGCAGCGGTGACGAACGGACTGCGCGGAAACGCCACCGCGACCCCGGTCGACAGTGACAGTCCGGGTGCTGCCTGCGAGGCGACCGCCGCGTTGAGATACGCCGTGCGACCGCCTTCGGTGAACAAGAGACCGGAGAATCCGGCGTCCTGCACACGTCGCGCGAACGGTCCGATCTGGGCCAACGGGAGTGGGGTGGTCATCACGTCGACGTGCATGACGACCCCCGTCTCACTCGCCGGCTGACGAGGGAAGTTGATCCTCGCGCACGCCGCCACCGGGCCGGAAGGTGGATCCGCGATCGTCCTGTCCGGACTGCATCTGCTGCATCATCGTCACCAGCTCGGCGGAAGCGCGTTCGTCGGCCATGATCTTCTGCATCACCGCCGCACCGGCACCGGCCATCAACGTGGCCTGATTGTCGTTCAAGAATTTCATCGACGCGCGCTGACGTTCGGTCGTGCGATTGATCTCGGGGATGACGTAACGCGCGACCATGTCCCACGAGCGACGTGTGTTCTCGCGGTTGGCCCAGTCGTGCGCGAAGCCGAGAACCACGCCGAACCCGCCGGTGAGTTGCTGCAGATTGCGAATGGCGGTCACGAGATCGTCGGGGGTACCGACGACGGCCACGCCACCACCGACGGTCTGATCGAGCAGAGCCCACTTGTCATCGACGTGTTGCGCTCCGGGACGACCGAGTGTCCACACGTTGTATTCGTTGTGCCAGCGCTGCAGACCGTCGACGGCTTCGTTGCGAGCCTGCTCGCGGGTCTCGGCAATGTGCCAACTCATGAGAATGCGCCAGTTTCGGCGATCGACCATTTGGCCATGCTTGGTCGCCGACTCCTCGGCGAACGACCACTGGGTGGGCAACGCCGCGAGGCCAGCGGTGCTGTTGGACGCGATCGACAGAACACCGCAGCCGTACTTGCCGGCCATCTGCATGCCCGACGGCGACAGCGTGGATGCGGTGGCCACCGGGATGTGGTCCTGCACCGGAAGCAACTGCAATTGCGCGTCGCGCAGGGTGAACCACTCGCTTTCATGGGTGAAGCGATCCTCACCGCGTAGGAGGCGGAGGATCACGCCCATCGCTTCGTCCTGCCGATCGCGTTGAACGAGTGGATCGATGCCGAGAGTCCAGGCGTCGCTCGGGAGCGCTCCCGGTCCGGTGCCGAACATCGCGCGTCCCTTGGTCATGTGGTCGAGTTGGACGATGCGCTGGGCCACGTTGAACGGGTGGTGGTACGGCAGTGACACCACTCCGGTGCCGAGCATGATGTTGTTGGTTCGCTGGCCGGCGGCGGCAAGGAACATCTCGGGCGACGCGATCATCTCCCAGCCGCTCGAATGGTGCTCACCGCACCAGAACTCGTCGAACCCGAGATGGTCGAGATGGGCCGCGAATTCGATGTCGCTCTGGAACTGGAGGGTCGGGTTCTCACCCACCGGGTGATGCGGGGCGAGGAAGGTTCCGAATTTCAGGCGGGGCGGTCGCCCGCCGGGCAGGCCATTCGTCGTCATGATTCGAACAGTAGGTCCGCTCCCGCGAGTCGTCGTCAGTGGAGGTGCGCCACCAGGGTCGACGGCTAACCTGGGGAAGCCCTTCGGGGACGTAGCTCAGCTGGCTAGAGCACCTGCTTTGCAAGCAGGGGGTCGTGGGTTCGAGTCCCATCGTCTCCACTCTGTACGGTGCGCCCATGGGGACTGCCTACGACATCATTCAGCGATTTGGTTCGGTCGAGGACGACCAGAAGTACACCCGACTCGTCGAGTTGTTCACCGATGATGCGGTGTACTGCGACCCCTTCGCCGGTGCCCAGCGGGGCAAGGCCGCGATCGCCGGCTTCATGGGTGAAATGGAACGCGTCATCCCGAAGATGGGCGTCTACTTCGCCAACTGGGAGACCAAGGCCGATACGCACGTCGGCTGGTCGCGGTGGGAGATGGTGGTTCCGGTCGACGGCATCGAGCATCCGATCAAGGGCCAGAGCCTGTACCGGCTGCGTGATGGCAAGGTCTGCTTCGCCGCCGACTATGTGGATTCAGGCGCCTACCGCCGAATTCGTCCCGACCGAGCCCCCGACTTGGGCTTCGCCGCCGCCGAGAACAAGGGAACGAGCGCGGGTGGTCCGGCCGCCGACTTGGTGCGTCGGTTCTGGGAACTGCAGACGTCGGCGCGCTACGGCGAACTGGCCGCACTCTTCGCTCCCGACTCGGTGTTCACCGATCAGGTGTACGGAGTGTTCGAAGGCCACGCCGCGGTGAGCGCCTACTTGCGTCGCATGGAAACCGAGATGCCCGATGAGGGCGTCACGTTCACGCTCGACGACTGCGGCGGTGAGGAGACCGTGGCTTGGTCGCAATGGACGTGCCACGTTCCGAACGGATCGTTCCCGGGCTGGACCCTCCACACGCTGCGCGACGGATTGTTCACGCTCGATTCCGACTACTTCGACGTGGTGAAGGCTCGCCAACTGCACAAGGCGCGTCACACCGACTGATCCGGGAGGTCGAGACGTTCAGCGTCCGACCACGACCACCGTCGTGCCGATTCCGGCCCAGGCGTACAGGCGTTTGGCGTCGTTGAATGCCAGACGAGCACACCCGTCGGACAACGGCCAGCCCAGGTCGTCGATGCTCTGCACGAGTTGGCCGCGAACACTCGGAATCCCGTGAGTGCCGACACTCGACACGGTGCGCTGGTAACGCACCATGAAACGGCCCGATGCGCCTTCGGAGGTCCACAGTCGCTCACTCTTCGAGTAGACGCGGAATCGGCCGCGCAACTCGAAACCCGACTCGGTCGGCCGTCGTCGTCCCGACATGAGAAAGGTGGACGAGACCCGTCCGCTCGACTCGACCAGCCACACCTGTTGTGCCGTGATGTCGATCACCATGCGACGTCCGGTTCCCGAATCGACGGGCAGTGGCAGCAAGCGATCACCGCTGAACAACGTGATGCTGCCGAGTGACTTCACCAACGTGTCTTCGCCGGCCATCGCGTCGACCGCGAGAGTGATGGTCGAACCGAGTGGCGCCGGGGCGCGAAGCCACAGATCGAGGGGGCCGGATTCGTGCGGCACCAATCCCACTTGGATGGCCTTGTCGACGTTGCGGTAGCGGACGTGGTCGGCACCCGGTGGAACCTCCGGGCCGACGAGGTGGAAGAGCCCGGCATCCGACTGTGAATCCTCGGCGAGTCGCAATGGTGACGGCTCGGACGGGTTCGACGCGTGCGCGCCGTGGAGGTGAACGGGTGACAGCAGTGCGACGGCGAGGAGAATCGAGCGCGCGACGAAACGTTTCACCGCGACGAGTGTGTCACGTGGGACGGTGCGTGAGCGCGAACGCCACGGCGGCAGCGTGTCCGACGTTGAGCGAATCGACATCGGAAGCGATCGGAATGCGTGCTCGCGAGTCGCACGCCTCGAGAGTCGTTGCGTCGAGCCCGAACCCTTCGCTTCCCAGGACGAGCGCGAGGGGACCGTCGCTACGAACATCGAGTTCGGCCAGACTCGGCGCGCTTCGATCCGGTGTGAGCGCGAGCGACGAACCGCCGTGGCGACGGATAGTCGTGATCACGTCCGCGATCGATGAGCGCACGATCGGCAGGAAGAGGATCTCGCCCATCGACACACGAATGGTCCGGCGGTAGTACGGATCGGCGCAGGTCGGATCGAGCACGAGAGCGTCGATTTCGAAGGCCCGAGCCGAGCGGGCGATCGCTCCGAGGTTCTCGTGATCGTTGAGGCCCTCGAGAACGGCCAGGCGGTGAGGTCGTCCATGGGGCGTGGTTCGAGCCAGCACCTCGTCGAGGCTCGTCAGCGGTGGACGTGACGCCGAGGCGATCACCCCGCGATGCAGATCGAATCCGGCGACCGCAGAGATGACGGCTCGCTCGGCGACGAAGACCGGAGCCGACACACCGACGAGGGTGGCGGCCATGTCGTCGACACGGTTCGGGGCCAACACGATCGAACGAATCGGCAAGCCACTCGCCACCAGGCGACGCACCACCTCGGGTCCTTCGGCGATGAAGAACTGCTCGGTCTCGTGACGACGCACGATGTCGCGGTCGGTCAATCCGATGTAGTCGGCCAGTCGCGCGTCGGCCGGGTCGTCGATCGTCGGCCAGTCGTGCACGGCACCATTCTTGTTGGTCGCTCGACGTCGATCGGATTCCACACGATCTCGACGATCGTGGCATCGTGTCGGCATGGCTTCTCTCGAGCGTGTCGTGGTCGTGGGCGCGTCGCTCGCCGGACTCCGCGCCACCGAGACGTTGCGTCAGGTCGGCTGGTCGGGTGCCCTGACTCTCGTGAGCGACGAAACCGAAATGCCGTACGACCGGCCTCCGTTGTCGAAGAAGCTGTTGGCCGGCGAGTGGGAACCCGAGCGCATTCGCCTGCGACGCCCGGGCGACTTCGAGGGCCTGAACGCCGAGTGGGTGCTCGGTGATCGTGCGGTGTCGCTCGACACCGCGAATCGAGTTGTCATTCTCGCCTCGGGCCGTCGGCTCGAATACGACGGTCTCGTCATCGCAACCGGAGCCGCCGTGCGGCGTCTGCCGGATCAGCCCGACTGGCCCGGAATCCACACTGTGCGGTCCCTCGCCGATTCGCTGGCCCTACGCGCCGAACTCGAGGCGGGTCGTCGCGTCGTGGTGATCGGCGCGGGCTTCATCGGCTTGGAAGTGGCGGCGACGGCGCGCACCAAGGGTTGCGACGTGACCGTTCTCGAAGGCGCCGAGGCACCGATGATGCGCGGGCTCGGCTCGGCGATGGGCCGTCGCGCCGCACTCGTTCACGCCGACCACGGCGTGGAGATTCGATGCGGAGTGAGCGTGGCCGAATTGACTCGCGCCGAGGACGGTCGCGTGGGGGGAGTTCGGTTGTCGAACGGCGAATTTGTTCCCTCCGATGTCGTCGTCGTCGGCGTGGGCGTCGCCCCGTCCACCGCGTGGCTCGACGGATCGGGACTCGTGATTCGTGACGGAGTGGTGTGCGACGAATTCCTGAATGCGGGAGCGCCGGGTGTTTTCGCCGCAGGCGACATCGTCCGCTGGCCCCATCGATTGCTCCAGCGCGAGGTGCGCGTGGAGCATTGGACCAACGCGTCCGAACAGGGCGCCGTCGCGGCCAAGAATCTCGTGGCATCGTTCAGCGGCGAGGATCCGACGGCCTACGCCGAAGTCCCGTTCTTCTGGAGCGATCAATTCACCTCGCGTATCCAGTTCCTGGGTCGGGCCGAAGCCGATGACGAAGTGGACGTCGTGATCGGCGGCCCCGACGACCGTACATTCGTCGCGCTCTATCACCGTGATGGTCGACTCACGGCGGCACTCGGCGTGAGTCGACCCAAGCAGGTGATGCCGTTCCGTCGTTTGCTCGCCGAGCGGGCGACGATCGACGAAGCTCGCGCCCTCGCGGCATCCTTCGCCGTCTGACGGCGTCTCCTGCCCGACGGGCCGGTCGTTGCAAGCGGAACTTTCTCGTGACAACGAACGACGGTTTCGTTACGCTTTCGGTTGCTTCACCCGGGGAGGAGGAAGATGCCGAGGCTCGACGCCGAACGGATCGCGTTGTGGCGCGCAATGCAGACCGCCACCGAAGTCGTCTCGCGTCTCATCGAAGCCGAGATGGCCGACGAGTTCCAGTTGTCCCTTCCCCAGTTCGACCTCCTCGCCGTGCTGGCGCACAACGACGACCAGATGCGGGTGAAGGAGTTGTGCGAGGCGCTGTCGGCGGTCCCGTCGAGCCTTTCGCGCCGGATCGACGCTCTGGTCGAGCGGGGGTATCTGCTGCGCGAACCGGCGCCGACC
>JBEAXP010000109.1:0-19080 GCA_041159745.1 Actinomycetota bacterium
CTGGAGGTCGACGTCGACCCCGAACAGACTGCACTTCACGTCGGCGCCCGCCGTCGAAACCGAAGATTCGTCGATGCAATCGTCGATCTGAGCACGCTGGGTGAACACGGTGACACCGAGCGCGAGAGCCACGACCACGATGATCAGTCGGGCGACGGTGCTCACGACGATCTTCACGAGGATCAACCCGATGACGATCGGCACGAAGGCTCCGGCCGTCACCAGATTCTTCAGAGTGTCAGCCGCGACAGATAGCACGAAATCAACCCTAGGCGTTGTGGATCGGTGGGTCGGGGACTGTGAGAACATCTGAGGCATGAGTGATGTGAACCCCGTTCGTCTGACCACCTCGGGACCTCCCGAAACCGTGTTGCCGCCGACGCCCGTCGAATTGCTCCACGCTCTGAAACAAGCCGATGGTTCGACATCCGCTCTCGGTCGAGTGGCGGCCAGCCATCCGAGATCGAGCCTCGCCTGGGCCGAGTTGGCTCGGGCGACCAGCGATCCCATCTCGCGGTACGCGTTCTACCGTGTGGGTTACCACCGAGGCCTCGACGCTCTGCGAGCCAACGGATGGCGTGGATCCGGATATGTGCGCTGGACACACGAAGGGAATCGAGGCGTGTTGTCCTGCATCGCCGGACTCGCGCGCAGTGCCGCCGAGATCGGCGAGGACGACGAGGCCGAGCGCTGCCGTCTGTTCGTTCGGCAACTCGAACCGAACCCACCCGCTGAATTGGCGTGACGGTCCACGGATTCGTTCTGGCCGGCGGGCTGAGTCGGCGCATGGGCATCGACAAGGCGACGGTCGAACGAAACGGACGGCCGATCGTCGTCGGGGCCGTGGAAGCCCTCTCGGGCTGCGACCACGTGACCGTGCTGCATCGCCGACCCGAATCGTTGAAATCTCTCTTCGGTTCCGACGTCATCGAGTGCATGTCGGACGACGGAGGAGGTCAGGGTCCCCTCGACGGTCTGCGAACCGCCCTTCATCACTCGACATCGGAACTGACTGTGATCCTGGCCGTCGATCTCGTCGAGTCGAGCCGTGATCTCATCGACCGGTTGATCGGCGCCCTGCGACCCGAGGACGTGGTTTCGGCCGCCATCGGCCGCTCCGGCCAGAGGCAAGGACTGGTGTCGGTCTGGCGAACACCGGCGGTGCGACCGATCGTGGATGCGTGGTTCGAGCGGGGAGAGAGGTCCGTTCACCGACTGCTGGAAACGATCGATGTCCGTTGGGTCGAAGTCGATGATCGCAGCCTCCGAAATGTGAACGCTCCCTCCGATCTCGCCGAGGAGTAGGTTGTCGACGCAGTCAAGGAGATCGCCATGATCAAGGAAATCGACGTCGACGAACTCGCGAGCAAGGGAAGCGTCCCTTTGATCGACGTGAGGGAATCCGACGAGTACGAAGCCGGTCACGTTCCCGGCGCCGTCCTGGTTCCTCTCGGATCGGTTCCCGCCGCCGACCTGTCGGCCTACCGGGGTTCGACGCTGTACGTCATCTGCAAGTCGGGTGGAAGAAGCATGCGGGCCTGCGAGTTCCTCGCCGATGGCGGATTCGACGTCGTGAACATCGTGGGCGGAACCATGGCCTGGATCACCAGCGGACGCGCGGTCGTCGAAGGACAGTCTCCGTCGTGACCTTGCGCTGGGTCGCCAGCGATGCCGATCTCGCCGACCTCATCGGTGAGATGTCATCGGCGACTCGAATCGCCGTCGACACCGAGTTCCATCGTGAGCGGACCTATTACCCGCGGTTGGCCCTCATGCAGTTCGCCTGGGAGTCTCCCGCTGGGCAATCCGTCGCGTTGGTCGATCCGCTCGCTTGCGACGTCAGGGCGTTGATCGATCTCTTCCGTTCCGACCGTCTCTTCGTGTTTCACGCGGCGCAGCAGGATCTCGACGTTCTCGCGCACTCCCTCGGCACCGGTCCGAAGACGATTTTCGACACTCAACTCGCGGCCGGGTTCGTCGGGTATTCCACTCCTTCTCTCGCGAATCTCGTGAACGCCGAACTCCGCCGGTCACTTCCCAAGGGAGACCGACTCACCGATTGGCTTCGCCGGCCGCTCACCGACGCTCAGCGAACGTACGCAGCCGCCGATGTGGAGCATCTGTTCGAGTTGACCGACCGTTTGGAGAAGTCCCTCCGGTCGCGCAACCGCCTCGAATGGGCGCACGAGGCGTGCCGCGAACTCCTGCAGCGCAAGGTCGGGCCGTCCGATCCGACGCTGGCCTGGACGCGCATGAAGGACCTTCGGGCCATGAGGCCGCGCACTCGTGGTGTTCTCGCCGCCGTGGCCGAATGGCGCGAACGGCGGGCCATGGCGAGTGACATTCCGCCGCGGCAGGTGCTGCCCGACCTGGCCCTGCAAGGGATCGCTCAGCGCGAACCACGAACCCTTCAGGATCTGGCCCAGGCCCGAGGGGTGGACGATCGGCATTCGCGGGGAACGATCGCGAACGAAATCCTGGCGGCCGTGGCGCGAGGGCTCGAAACACCTCTCGAGATGCCGCCCATCGAGGGGGACGAACTCGATCGCCGCCTGCGTCCGGCCGTCACCTTGGTGTCGGCCTGGTTGAGCGAAGTGGCCCGTCGCGAGGAGATCGACCCGATGTTGATCGGAACGCGAGCCGACATCGTCGAGTTCCTGCGCGACGAACCGGAGGCCCGTCTGGCCCACGGATGGCGCCTCGACCTGGTCGGGCGCGATCTGCGAGGCCTGGTCGCCGGTCGCACCGGTCTGGCCTTCGATGGGCAGGGCGGACTCGTCATGTTCGAGGCACCGTCACCGAATCGCCCCTGACCAGGCTTTTCGTGGCAAATCCCGAGCAGGGTCGTCTGGAAACCCCTACACTTTCCACGTTCGGCTGCTCAGCCGTGTTCAGCCCCCAAGAACTAGTTCGGAGCCCTGCAGTGAAAAAGGGTCGACATCGCCGCTTCGAAGAGGCGCGCAAGTTGAAGCAAGCCGGTCCCAGTGCATTCGACCTGGGTCTGGGCAACGATCGCTCTCCGCGTTCGCAGGATGACGAGTACGCGGCCCTCGCCGAGAAGTACGGCGTGGTCTTCGACGAGGACGATTCCGAACTCGACGACGAATCCGACGACCAGTAGTTCGTCGATGAATCACCAGCTCCGGAACGTCGCTCTCGTCGCGCACGTCGACCATGGCAAGACCACCTTGGTCGATGCCTTGTTGCGCGCCACGGGAACCTTCGCCGCTCACCAAGCCGTCGTCGACCGCGTCATGGACTCCAACGACCAGGAGCGCGAGCGCGGCATCACGATCCTGGCCAAGGCCGCCTCCATCACCTGGAACGGCGTGAAGATCAACCTCGTCGACACCCCAGGCCACGCCGACTTCGGCGGCGAGGTCGAACGAGCTCTCACCATGGTCGACGGCGTGATTCTTCTCGTCGACGCGGCCGAAGGCCCTCTTCCTCAGACTCGGTACGTGCTCCAGAAGGCTCTGGCCCGCGATCTGCCGGCGATCGTCGTCATCAACAAGGTCGATCGCCAGGATGCGCGTCCCGACGAAGTGCTCGACGAGGTGTACCAACTCTTCATCGATCTCGAGGCCGCCGACCATCACATCGAATTCGACGTGATTTCCGCGGTCGCCCGCGAAGGTCGGGCGATGAAGGGCCTCGGCATGCCGTCGCCCGACGCCGACCTGTCTCCCTTGCTCGATGCGATCGTGTCGCGAATTCCGGCCCCACCCGGCGACCCGGCGGCGCCCCTCCAGGCGCTCGTCACCAACCTCGACGCCAGCGATTACCTCGGTCGCTTGGCCATCGGTCGCATCTACCAAGGGCAGTTGCGCAAGGGCGAGATGGTCGCTCTCCTCGAAGAGGAGTTCGCCGAGGGCCAACCTCCGCTCAAGCGCCGTCTCAGCTCGCTGATGTCGTTCGCGGGAGTCGGTCGCGCCGATCAGGACGTGTTGTCGGCGGGTGACCTCTTCGTCGTGGCCGGGTTCCCCGAGGTCGAGATCGGCGACACGATCGCCTCGGTCGACGATCCCGTCGCGCTCGCTCGGTTGTCGGTCGACGAACCGGTTCTGGCCATGACCTTCGGCGTCAACACGTCCCCGTTCGCCGGTCGCGAAGGCAAGTACTTGACGTCACGTCACATCCTCGATCGCCTGCGCCGTGAAGTCCTGGGCAACGTGTCGATCAAGTTGCGCGAGACCGACACCGCTGACGTGATGGAGGTCGCCGGTCGCGGCGAACTCCAGTTGGCCGTTCTCATCGAGTCGATGCGCCGCGAGGGCTACGAGCTCCAGGTGAGCCGGCCCGAGGTCATCACGAAGGAAGTGAACGGCAAGAAGTACGAGCCGCTCGAGCGTGGAGTGTGCGATGTTCCGGACGAACACGTCGGAACCGTCACGCAGGCGCTGGCGCCCAGAAAGGGGCGCGTCACCGATCTGCGGTCCGGCGACCCTGGTCGCACGATCGTCACGTTCGAGTGTCCGAGCCGCGGGCTCATCGGTTTTCGTTCGCTGCTGTTGTCGGCCACCCGAGGCACGGCCATGCTCCATCAGCACCATGCCGGCTGGACGCCGTGGGCGGGAGAACTGCCGCACCGCAGCGGCGGCGCGATGATCGCCGACCGCGAGGGAATGGTGACCGCGTACGCGCTCGACAACCTCCAGTTGCGCGGCGAGCTCTTCGTTCAACCCGGAGACAAGGTGTACGAGGGAATGGTCGTCGGCGAGAGCGCGCGTGGCGACGAGATGGTGGTGAACGCCGTCCGCGCCAAGGAGAAGACCAACATCCGCACCCACAGCCACGATGACGGCGTGAAGCTCGCGGCACCCCGAATCCACACGCTCGAAAGTGCGATCGAATGGATCGCCGACGACGAACTCGTCGAAGTCACCCCGGCCAACATCCGCGTTCGAAAGCGACATCTCGGACTCGAGGATCGTCGCAAGGCTTTCAAACAGGCCAACGCCTGATCGGTCGTCCGGCTGCGGACGAACGAGGCCCGGTCGTTACTTCTTCGCCGGCTTCTTCGCCGGCTTCTTCGCCGTCTTGTTCGTCGTCTTCTTCGTCTGGGCCGGCGCCGAACGCTCACGGCGGGCCGTCAAACGAACCTCCGCTTCGTGGGGGAGAGGCGTGTTGCGCGGGCGCTCGAGAAGTTCGACGATGCAGTCGTAGACCTTCTTGCCCACCAGTTCGACGATCTCGTCACGAAGGTACTTGTACACGGGCTCGCGACCGACGAAGGCGTCGGGGGTGTCGGTGCACCACCAGTGGAACTCGTCGCCGCTGACCCCCCAATCGCGGCGCTTCCACTCGCGCAGGATCGTGGTGACCCATCCCGTGTCGTCCTCGGAATGCTCGAGATGCACGGGCAGCTGCCAGCAGACCGTGGGCTTCCAATCGAGGGGCCGCTCGCCGGCCTCGAGAGCGCCGATGTGGAGCGCGCAACCCTCCCCGCCGGCGAACCCCGGACGGTTCAGGAAGATGCAGGAGCCATCGACTCGTCGGGTCGCGGTCTCACCGCTGGGCATCTTCTTCAGGAACCCGGACGCACCCTTCTTCTTGAACTGCCAGTTCTTCTCGGTGAGGCGAACCGCGTGCTTGACCACCTTGGCCACGTCCTCCTCGTCCCCGAAATGCGCGCCGTAGGAGCAGCACCCCTGGTTGAGGTGCGTGGCATCGGTTTCGAGAACCCCTTTGCAGCCCTCGCCGAAGATGCACTTCCACGAGGAACGCAGAAACGTCGCATCGACGATCCAGGTCCGTTGCTCGGTCGGGTCTTCGAACGAGACCATTTCGTGAAGGTCTTCGTAGCGCTTGTTCACGCCCGGCACGGGCACTCGTCGAGGGGTCACCAGGACAGGCTAAGGGGAGCCAGAGGTAATCTGTGAATTCCATGACTCGTCGCCCCCCGCGTACCGCCAACGAACTTCGTCAGACGTTCACCGACTACTTCGTCAGCAAGTCGCACACGGCCGTGCCTTCGGCGAGTCTCATCCCTCACGACCCCACCGTGCTCTTCACCGTGGCGGGAATGGTTCCGTTCAAGCCGTACTTCGTGGGCGACGAAATCGCTCCCTTCAAGCGCGCGGCAACCGTTCAGAAATGCGTTCGAGCCGGCGGCAAGCACAACGACCTCGACGACGTCGGCCGGACCAAGCGTCATCTCGTGTTCTTCGAGATGCTCGGCAACTTCTCGTTCGGCGACTATTTCAAGGAGTCAGCCATTCCCTGGAGCTGGGAGCTCGTGACCGAGTACCTCGGCTTCGACGGCGACCGCATCTGGGTGACCGTTCATACGAGCGACGACGAGGCGGAGGCGATCTGGCACGAACAGGTCGGCGTTCCCCTCGATCGAATTCAACGCCTGGGCGACAAGGACAACTTCTGGCAGATGGGCGACACCGGCCCGTGCGGGCCGTGCTCCGAACTGCACATCGATCGCGGCCCGGACTTCGGTCCCGACGGCGGTCCGCTCAATGATCCGCACGGCGATCGATTCATGGAGTTCTGGAACCTGGTGTTCATGCAGTTCAACCAGGCCCCCGACGGTTCGCGCACTCCGCTGCCCAAGCCCTCCATCGACACCGGAGCCGGACTCGAGCGCATCCTCGCTCTCGTCCAGGGGACCGACTCGGTGTGGGAGACGGATGCGCTCTTCCCCCTGATCGAACAGGCGCAATCCCTCACCGGAGCCAACTACCGCACCGGCGACTACGACGATCGGGCCAGTTTCAGCCTCCGGGTTCTGGCCGAGCACGCCCGCAGCAGCGCCATGCTCGTGGGCGACGGAGTGTTTCCGTCCAACGAAGGGCGCGGCTACGTCCTGCGCCGCATCATTCGCCGCGCGGTTCGACACGCGTACTTGCTGGGGACCGAGAAGCTCGTCATGCCGTCACTGGTGCAGACCGCGGTCGACGTGATGGGTCAGGCCTATCCGGAGTTGGTCGCGCAGCGCGACTTCGTCGTCGACGTTCTGACTCGCGAGGAAGAGCGATTCCGCCAGACTCTGAAGACCGGAGTGGCGATCCTCGATGGCGAGATCGCACGTACGTCCGGGCGACTGGCCGGCGAGACCGCCTTCCTTCTTCACGACACCTACGGTTTTCCGCTCGAAGTCACCGAGGAAATCGTCGGTGAGCGGGGGCTGACGGTCGACCGCGAGGGTTTCGATCGCGAGATGAGTTCGCAGCGCGAGCGGGCCAAGGCCGCCCGCAAGGGTGCCGGTGTCGCGTCCGAGCTACAGGACCGCTACCGCGAAATCCTCGAGGAGTTCGGTACCACCACTTTCGTCGGCTACACGTCCGATGATTCCGCGGCCCGTGTTCTCGCCATCGTCGAGAACGAAGACGGCCTCGACGTGTTCCTCGATCGGACGCCCTTCTACGCCGAGAGCGGCGGACAGGTCGGGGACACCGGACGAATCGTGGGGCCATCGGGGACACTCGAGGTGGTCGACACCACATTCGCCGTGCCGGGTCTGCGTCGGCATCACTGCCGTCTCGTTTCGGGGACGGTTTCGGCCGGACAGTTGGTGCAGGCCGCGATCGATGGCGGCCGTCGCACTTCGATCCGACGCCATCACACCGGGACGCACATCCTCCATTGGGCTCTGCGCGAGGTGCTGGGCGATCACGTCAAGCAGGCCGGCTCTCTGGTCGACGATCAGCGATTGCGATTCGACTTCAACCACTTCGCGCCCGTGTCGGCGGACGAAATCGCCCGAATCGAAGAACTCGCCAACCGCGAAACGCTCGTCAACACTTCGGTGAACGCCTACGAGACGAGCAAGGAGGACGCACTGGCCAAGGGAGCGATCGCGTTCTTCGGCGATAAGTACGGAGACACCGTGCGGGTTCTCGAGGCCGGTCCTTCGGTCGAACTCTGCGGTGGAACCCACGTCTCGGCCACCGGAGACATCGGAATCATCAAGATCGTGTCCGAGGGATCCATCGGAGCCAATTTGCGGCGAATCGAAGCCGTGGCGGGAGATCGGAGTCTGAATCTCCTCCAGCAGCAGGAATCGACGTTGGGAGCCATCGCGGAGCTCGTCGGCACCGATGACGTCGTCGACGGGGTCAATCGAAAGTTGAGCGAGTTGAAGGCCGCCCTCGACGAGATCAAGACGTTGAAGGCGCGAGCCGCCCAGGGTCGGGCTTCCGAGTTCGCGGCCGAGGCCACCGATGGAGTCGTCGTCCGACGGGTCGATGGCCTGGCACCCGATGAACTGCGCGACCTCGCTTTGGCGGTTCGCGCCGTCGCGGGTGTTCGGCGCGTGGTACTCGGCGGTCTCACTCCGGCCGGAGGCGTGTCGCTGGTGGCCGCGGTGTCGAACGGCCAGGGTTCGGCCGGGGATCTGATTCGTGATGCCGCCAAAGCGGTCGGCGGCGGTGGTGGTGGCAAGGGAGACGTGGCCACGGCGGGTGGAAAGAATCCGCAGGGCCTCGATGAAGCTCTGCGCATCGCGGCCGAGGTGGCGCACTCCTGATGCGCGCCCTGGGCATCGACCTGGGCACGAAGCGAATCGGTGTCGCACTCAGCGATCGGTCGGGATCCATCGCGTCACCTCACTCGGTCATCGGTCGCACGTCGAAACGGCGGGACTGGGGCGAAATCCTGCGCATCGTCACCGAGGAAGAGGTCGAGACCATCGTGGTCGGCCTTCCGCTCACGCTGTCCGGCCACGAGGGTCCAGCGGCCGAGAGTGCCAGGCGTGAAGCGGCCGAAATCGGTACGGTGACCGGCGTGCCGGTGGTTCTCTTCGACGAACGTCTCACGACCGTGGCGGCCGACCGCGCGCTCAAAGAGGCCGACATCCGAGCCAGTGACCGGCGTCGACACGTCGACAAGGTGGCGGCGGCGATCATGTTGCAAGCGTGGCTCGACAGTCGATGAAGGGCGGTCGCAGAGCCACCCTGGACTCGACAGTCGATCCCTACGAGGTGGTGCCGGAGATCCGACTGACTCGGGGTCGACGAGCGATCAAGAAGACGGTGCTGTTCGTCGTGGCCGGCTTGATTCTCGGCGTCATCTCCTATGGCTGGTCGCAGTGGCGATACCTGCAGAAGGTGAACCCGTCGGGCGACCCTGCGGCCGCGACCACGTTCGAGGTTCTCGAATCCGACGATCTGAGCACCGTCTCCGAGCGGATGGAGGAAGTCGGAATCGTCGTCGATGCCGGCACCTTCCGTCGCTACACCGCCGATGAGGGCGGACTCGAGCTCGTGCCAGGTTTCTACACCCTTCGACCGCGCGACCACATGGGCAACTTGCTTCGCGCTCTGCGGACTCCGCCGGCCGAGACGTTCGTGAAGGTCACCTTTCCCGAAGGTTTCACCCTCGCCCAGATGGCCCAACGTCTCGCCGAGGAAATTCCTGGTTTCGACGCCGACGCGTTCGTCGAACGAGCACTCGATGCGTCGTCGGTTCCGGGCTCCGAGTACGTGCCCTCGGGAGCGTCATCGCTGGAAGGACTTCTCTTTCCCGACACCTACTCGTTCGCCGTGAGCGAGAAGCCGGTCCAGATTCTGAAGCGCATGGTCGACCTGATGGCCCGGGTCGGTCGACAAGAGGGTCTCGACGAGGCCCCGACCCTGCTCGGCTTGTCGCCGTACCAAGTTCTCACGGTCGCATCGCTGATCGAACGCGAGGCCAAGGTCGCGGCCGATCGACCGAAGATCGCCCGAGTGATCTACAACCGACTCGCGCTCGGCATGAAGCTCGAAGTCGACGCTTCGCTCTTCTACGGCCAGGATCCCGACACTGAGTTCGCGGCCTTGAAGGCGATCGATTCGCCGTACAACACCTACCTGCGCGACGGCCTCCCGCCCACACCCATCGCCAATCCGGGTCGCGCATCCATCGCCGCCGCTTTGGCTCCCGCGCCCAACCCACGAGCCAACGACCCCATCTGCCGCGATATTCCCGCGAACTCGCCCTGTGTCTTCCTGTATTACGTATTGATCGACGAGGACGGCAACCATGCGTTCTCGTCGACACTCGAGCAACACGAGGCGAACATCGTCATCGCCAAGGAAAGGGGAGTCCTGTGAATCGCCCGATCTCGGGACGGACCCGCGTGGCCGGCGTCATCGGTTGGCCGGTCGAGCACAGCCTGTCTCCCGTACTGCATGCGGCCGGATTCGGGTCGCTCGACATCGACTGGACGTACGTTGCGTTCCCGACACCCCCGGAATCGGTGCACCGAGTCGTCGAGTCCGCGCGAACACTCGGTGTCGTCGGCCTGAGCGTCACCATGCCCCACAAGACGGCCGTGGTCGATCTGTGCGATTCGCTCACCGACTCCGCCCGCTCACTGCGAAGCGTGAACACCATCGAATTCCGGTCCGATGGAACGACGGTCGGTCACAGCACCGACGGTGACGGACTGGTGGAATCGCTTCGACACGAAGGCGTCGATCCCGCGGAGCGGAACGTCCTGGTGCTCGGATTCGGCGGTGCCGGTCGAGCCGTCGGCGACGCCATTCGTCGCCACGGCGCCCGCCGCCTCATGATCGCGAACAGAACGACGATCCCTCCCGATCACCTCGATGCCATGGGATTCGACGGCGTCCGAGTGGTGCCTTGGTCGGAGCGCAACGAAGCCGCCTCGTCCTGCGACCTCGTCATCAACTGCACGAGTGTCGGCATGGGTCGTGACTCGGAGAGCCCCCTCGTCGACGCCGCGCTGTCCGATCGTCACGTGGCGGTCGACATCGTCTATCACCCGGCCGAGACCACGTTTTTGCGCGATGCCAAGAGTCATGGAGCGCGAACGATCGGTGGAATCGGCATGCTGGTTCATCAGGCCGCTCGTCAGGAAGAGATCTGGACGGGAAGGCGACCCGACGTGGAGGCGATGAAACGAGCGGTCACCGAGGTACTCGGGCCGTTAGCCTGACCGCGTGTTGCGTTTCCTGACCGCCGGCGAATCCCACGGCAAGGCCCTCGTCGTGATCGTCGAAGGTCTTCCCGCCGGTCTTCCGGTGACGGCGGCCGACATCCAGTCGGAACTGGCGCGTCGTCGCCTCGGATACGGACGCGGACCGCGGCAGCGTTTCGAGGTCGACGAGATCACCTTGGTCGGCGGTATCCGCCACGGTCGCACGCTCGGATCTCCCGTGGCCATTGAGATTCTGAACACCGAATGGTTTCGATCCGACAAGTGGCACAAGGAGATGGATCCGGCGCCGGGCCGCACCGAGCAGCCGCTCACGAGCGTTCGACCCGGCCACGCCGATCTCACCGGGATGCAGAAGTACGGTTTCGACGACGCCCGTGACGTTCTCGAGCGCGCCAGCGCACGAGAGACGGCCGCCCGAGTCGCCGCGGGTGCGTTGGCCAAACTTCTGCTTTCCCACCTCGGGGTGTCGATCCTGTCCCATGTGACCCGCATGGGCGACGTCGCGGTCGCCTCCGGATCACGTCCACTGCCATCCGACCTGGCCCGCGTCGACGATTCACCGGTCCGTTGTTTCGATGCCGCGGCGGAAGCGGCGATGATCTCGTCGATCGAAGCCGCCGCGAAGGACGGCGACTCCCTCGGCGGCATCGTCGAAGTGCTCGCCTACGGAGTGCCCATCGGACTGGGCAGCCACGTCCATTGGGACCGCAAGATCGACGGTCTGATCGCCCAGGCGATCCTCAGCATCCAGGCCGTGAAGGGCGTCGAAATCGGCGACGGCTTCGACGTCGCGGCTCGCCGCGGCAGCGAAGCCCACGACCCGATCGTGTGGGATGCCGACACCAACTCGTACGTGCGGCAGGGCACTCTCGCCGGCGGCACCGAGGGGGGAATGACGACCGGCGAACTCCTCGTCGTTCGTGCCGCCATGAAGCCGCTGGCCACGCTCAACCGACCCACTCTTCCGACGGTCGACGTCGTCACGAAGGAGTCGACGGTTTCGTTCAAGGAACGCACCGACGTGACCGCCGTTCCCGCCATGGGAGTCGTCGCCGAGACCATGGTCGCGCTCGTCCTGGCCCAGGAGGCCCAACGCAAATTCGGAGGAGACTCGCTCTCCGAGTTCGTCCGCAACGCCGAAACGTTCCGTCGCGGATTGTCATGACCCCTGGCCATGTCGTGCTGATCGGCCTGATGGGGAGCGGCAAGACCACGGTCGGTCGGAAACTGGCTCTCGCCATCGGACGCCGTTTCGTCGACACCGACGAAGAGGTCGAGCGCCGAACCGGACGAACCGTCCGCGAGATCTTCGAAACCGACGGCGAGTCGGAGTTTCGCCTCATCGAGCATCGGGTGCTCGCCGATGCCCTGGCCTCCTCCGACCCGTTGGTCGTGGCCGCGGCCGGTGGCGCGGTGCTACGCGATGACAACCAAGCGCTTCTCCGCGATCCCCACCGCGTTCTGTGGCTGAGGGCCGAACCCGAACTCCTGATCGAACGAGTCGGACGCCGTCGCGGTCATCGACCACTTCTCGACGACGACCCCGATCGACGACTGCGTCAACTGTCGTCGGAACGCGAGCCCATCTACCGTGCGCTGGCCGGCGCGACGATCGACGTGACCGACAAGACCGTCGACGACGTGTGTGCCGAGATCGTCGAGGTGCTCGCATGACCGCGCATCGCATCGACGTCTCGCTCGGTGATCGTTCGTATCCGGTCCTCGTCGGTCGGGGAGTCGCGGCACGGCTCGACGAATTCGTCCCCCCTCGCGCGAAACGAGCCGTGGTCGTCACCGACCCGGCGATTCCCTTCTCGGTTCGGACGTCGCTGCCGTCGGTCGTCGTGGACGTGGAGGGCGGCGAGGAGCACAAATCGATGGCCACCATCGAAAGGTTGTGCCGTGAGTTCGCACGCTTCGAACTCACGCGCAACGACGTCGTGATCGCCGTCGGCGGAGGTCTGGTGACCGACACCGCCGGCTTCGCCGCATCGGTGTGGCATCGCGGCACCGCGGTGATTCACGTTCCCACGACACTGCTCGGCATGGTCGACGCGGCGATCGGAGGCAAGACCGCGGTCAACCTCCCCGAAGGCAAGAATCTCGTCGGGGCCTTCTGGCAACCGCAGGCGGTTCTGGCCGATCTCTCGGCACTCGACTCCTTGCCCGATCGCGAATTGCGATGCGGACTCGGGGAGATCGCCAAGTATCACTTCATCTCCGGAGACGATCTTCTCGGGATGTCGCTCGACGATCGCGTCGCTCGCTGCGCCGAGATCAAGGCCCGCATCGTCGAAGGGGACGAACGAGAGTCCGGTCGGCGCGCGCTGCTCAACTACGGGCACACCTTGGCCCACGCTCTCGAATCGGCTGGCCATCACGACCTCGCCCACGGGGAGGCCGTCGCGATCGGTCTCCTGTTCGCTGCGGAACTATCGCATGCTCTCGGGCGCATCGATGAGGAGCGAGTCGCTTTCCATCATCGCGTGGTTCGGGTCGAGTACGACCTGGCGACGTCGAGCCAACTCGCGTCGGCGGCGGCACACGGCTCGAAGGCACTCATCGACTTCATGCACCGCGACAAGAAGGCCACCGACGGACTCACGTTCGTTCTCGATGGCCCGAACGGCCTCGAAGTGGTTCCGGAGGTCGATCCATCGACCGTCGATACCGCGCTCCGGGCCTTCTTCGATCGCTGTATCGATCCTCAAATCGGCTGACCCGCCATCGCACTTTCAGTAGCGTGATC
The DNA here is from genome assembly GCA_041159745.1 of Actinomycetota bacterium. Classification (GTDB taxonomy): domain Bacteria; phylum Actinomycetota; class Acidimicrobiia; order Acidimicrobiales; family Ilumatobacteraceae; genus Casp-actino8. The sequence continues at coordinate 13,644 of JBEAXP010000109.1, forward strand.
GGCGTGTCGAAGATCCTGATGCTCCATGGCCCGAACCTCAACCTGCTCGGCCAGCGCGAACCGGAGATCTACGGTACGGCGACCCTCGACGACTACGTGCAGGCATGCACCGACTGGGCTCGAGACCTCGGATTCGATCTCGAACACCTGCAGTCCAACCATGAGGGTGTTCTGGTCGAGGCGATCCACGCGGCTCGAGGTCGCTGCGAGGCCATCGTCATCAACGCCGGCGCCTTCACGCACTACGCCTGGTCGCTGCATGACGCCTTGGCGACATTCCAGGGTCCCGTGATCGAGGTTCACATTTCTCAACCGAACGCGCGTGAGCCATGGCGGCACACCAGTGTGATCGCGCCCGTCGCGTCGGGATCGATCGCCGGCTTCGGAATGTTGGGCTATCAACTGGCTCTCCAGGCCGTCGCCCAGCTCGTCCGATGAGCGATCCGAGCGTTCGCGTCGACCGGCTGCGCGAGCTGCTCGCCATCGGACCGGACGATGGCGTCCTCCTCACCGACTTGGACGACATCCGCTACCTCACCGGATTCACCGGTTCGAACGGCTGGCTCTTCGCCTCGGATTCCTCGCTTCGGCTGATCACCGACGGCCGATACGTCGAGCAGGCCCGGTCGCAGTGCTCGGTCGACGTCGTCGAGGCTCGCACGATCGTCGAGATGATCTCGGTGGTGCAGCGATGGGCGACGACTCGACTCTTGTTCCAGTCGAGCCAGGTTTCCGTCGATCTCTTCGAACGCTTGAAGACCGTCAGCGCCGCTCTCGTTCCGATCGGATCGAAGCTCGCCGATCTTCGCCGGGCCAAGGATCCATCCGAACTGGCGTGCATCGAGCGGGCGGTTCGAATCGCCGATCGTGCGCTGGCCGAGGTCTGCCCGATGATCGACGATTCTCTGACCGAGAAGGACATCCGGGACGAGCTCGAGTACCGGATGCGGCGACATGGCGCCGACGGGCCCTCCTACGACACGATCGTCGCTTCCGGACCGGGCAACTCGGCGCGACCGCACCATCGGCCATCGGCTCGGCGGCTCGAAGAGGGTGATCTCGTCGTGATCGACGTGGGCGCCTTGGTCGACGGGTATCACTCCGACCTCACGCGCACCTTCGCGGTGGGGAGTTGCGACGACGTGCCGCGAGCTCGATACGACGTCGTGCGAGAGTCGCAGGCACGGGGTGTGGCAGCCGTCCGGTCCGGGGTTCCCGCCCGTGATGTCGACGAGGCATGTCGCGCGGTGTTCCGATCGAATGGCCTGGAAGGCGAGTTCGTTCACGGAACCGGGCACGGAGTGGGTCTGGTGATTCACGAGGAACCATTTCTCGGCTCGACCTCGACCGCGGTGCTTTCCGCCGGTGATGTCGTGACCGTCGAACCGGGCCTCTATCGTGTGGGACTCGGCGGTGTCCGCATCGAAGACCTTCTGGTCGTCGAGGAGACCGGCTCCCGCGTGCTCTCCACATTCCCCAAGGAACTGATATGCCTGCCATCACGACCAACGATCTGAAGAACGGAATCACCCTCGAACTCGACAACGGCTTGTTCCAGGTCGTCGAGTTCCAGCACGTGAAGCCGGGCAAGGGCGGTGCGTTCGTTCGCACCAAGCTCCGCAACGTTCGAACCGGCAACGTCTTCGAGAAGACCTTCAACGCGGGCATTCGAGTCGAGCAGGCCATTCTCGACAAGAAGGACATGCAGTTCCTGTACCGCGACGGCGACGACTACGTCTTCATGGACACGGTGTCGTACGACCAGATGAACGTGAACCCGAGCGCCCTCGGCGAGGCCGCCGACTATCTCATCGAATCCATGAGTGCCATCATCGCGCAGCACAACGGCGAGATCGTGTCGGTCGAGATTCCGGCCGCGGTCGAACTCACCATCGCCAACACCGAGCCGGGAGTCCAGGGCGACCGCGTGTCGGGTGCGCGCAAACCGGCCGAATTGGAGACCGGCAAGGTGATCCAGGTGCCATTGTTCGTGAACGTCGGCGACAAGGTTCGCGTCGACACGCGAACCGGCGATTACATCACCCGAGTCTGAGAACATGACCGATGCCCGGTCGGCGGCGCGCGAGCACGCTCTGTCGCTGCTCTACGAAGCCGAGACCAAGAGCTGTCCGGCCGCCGACGTTCTGAGCGCTCAGATCGTCGAGCCCGAACCCGACGCCGTGCTGATCGTCGCCGGAGTGTCGCAGCACTCGAGCCGCATCGACGAGCTCATTTCCGAGCGTTCGAGCGGGTGGCGGCTCGATCGAATGCCGACGCTCGATCTCATCGTGCTTCGGATCGCCACCTTCGAACTCCTCCACCGACCGGATGTTCCGACCGCGGTCGTCCTGAACGAAGCCGTCGAGTTGGCGAAGCGGTTCGGAACCGACGACTCGGGACGATTCGTCAATGGTGTTCTGGCGACGATGGCGCGAGACGTTCGTCAGTGAGCGAGCGGTTCGGGCCACGGACCCTGACCACGAGCGGCCGCGGCGACATCGGCCAGGGAGAAGCCCTCGAGGTGGTGGCGCATGTGCTCGCCGGTCTGCTTCCAGATCGCCAGCAGGACGCACTGGCCCTCGTGGTCGCATGATCCGTTCTGGTGCGGTTCGCCGAAATCACCGACGACGATCGGACCATCGACCGCCGACACGACGTCGGACAGTTTGATCTCCTCGGGCCGACGAGCCAGCGTGTAACCACCGCCCACCCCGCGCTTCGAGCGGACGAGTCCGGCACCCTTCAGCGCCAACAGGATCTGCTCGAGATAGGGCTGGGGGAGGCCGGTGCGTTCGGCGATGTCGCGCACCGATGTTGGTCCCGGCTCCTCGCAATGCAACGTGAGACTGAGGAGAGCCCGGCAGGCGTAGTCACCTCGAGTCGAAACGCGCACGTCTGCATCGTAGGCGTTGGCAACGTCGCGGACGGCGACAACGGCCGGAGTCCGACTCTCCCGCGGATTGTGGTGAACTTGTCCCGTGCCCGAGCCGCTGATTCCCGACTATCGCGGTCGGTGCCTGACCGGAGTCGTTCCGGGACTCCTCATCTCTCCACCCGGCCGTCGGCCCGAGTGGTTTCCCGAAGTCCTGAACCACGCCCAGCGGACGGTTCTCCTGGTCCTCGACGGATTGGGATGGAATCAACTCCAGGCCCATCGTGCGAATGCTCCGACGATCGCATCGATGTCCGGAGGACCCATCGCTTCGGTGGCTCCGACGACCACGGCGACAGCGCTCACCAGTCTGTGCACCGGAGCCACGCCCCTCGAGCACGGAATCGTCGGCTATCGCATCGACATGGGGGGAACCATCATGAATTCGTTGCGTTGGGGCGACGGCCGCCGCGACCTTCGCACGGTCTTTCGCCCCGCCGACGTCCAGCCGATTCCGCCGTTCTGCGGACTCGACACCGACGTCGTCGCCCGCGTCGAACATCGAAACACCGGATTCACCGAGGCCCACCAACGGGGTGCCGCATATCGAGGTTGGCGGAATCCGAGCTCGCTCGCCGTGGAGATCGGCTCGGCCTTCGACGCCGGAGCACGCTTCGTGTACGCGTATTACGACGGCATCGACACCACGGCCCACGAGCATGGCTTCGGATCCCACTACGAGTCCGAGATTCGCTTCGTCGACGGGTTGGTGAAGTCGATCCTCGATGTGCTCCCCTCCGACGTCGTCCTGGCCATCGTCGCCGACCACGGACAGGTTCAGACCGCCGATGCGCTCATCGATCTCGACCCGGAAGTCACCAGACTCATCGATCACCAGTCGGGCGAGGGCCGCTTTCGCTGGTTGCACGCCCGCCCCGGCCAGGAGACCTCGCTCCACGAGGCATGTTCGCGGTATTCCTCGGTGGCGTGGGTCAGGACGCGCGAGCAGATCATCGCCGAGGGTTGGATGGGAAGGGTGATCGGCCACCAGACCGAAGTGAGTGTTCGACGGCTCGGCGACGTCGCGCTGGTTCCCCATGGAGTCCACAGTTTCGAGGATCCGGCCGACTCGACTCCTGCGTCGCTCGTGTGCCGACACGGATCCCTCACCCCGGATGAGGTTCTGGTTCCGTTCCTCGCCCGCGTTCCCTGAACGTCGCCCTGCTGTGCACTCCCGCTCTCTTCTGTGTCATCCTGAGACTCGATCCCGACCCCACACCGAAGCGACGAGTGACCGATGACGAATGAAGTCCACCAACCGGATGCCGTGATCACCTCCGACGGGCATGATGCGAGTCCGCCGGCTCCCACCCTCACCGAGGCCGTCACCGAACCGGGCAAGGTGATGCGCATCGGCTCGATGGTGAAGCAGCTCCTGGAGGAGCTGCGCAGTTCTCAACTCGACCACGAGAGCCGAGAGCGTCTGGCCGAGATCTACGAGCGCTCGATCGTCGAGTTGTCGAGCGCCCTGTCGCCCGATTTGCAGCACGAGTTGAAGATGCTGGCCTTGCCGTTCGGGGACGACGTGCCCTCCGACGGCGAACTGCGAGTCGCACAGGCCCAGTTGGTCGGATGGCTGGAGGGGCTCTTCCACGGGATCCAGGCCACCCTGTTCGCCCAGCAAATGGCCGCCCGGCAGCAGTTCGAGCAGGTGCGTCGACTCGGACCCGGAGGTCAGCCACTTCCCGAGAATCCGTCTGACGGACGCCCCGGCACCTACCTCTGAGGGCCTGCTACTGTCGCAAACCACATTCGTGTGATTCGTGACCGAATGAACGGAGACTGAAGGAGGAAAGACGTGGGGGCCTCGTTCACGCACCTCCACGTCCACACCGAGTTCTCCATGCTCGACGGGGCCGCCAAACTCGACGAGTTGGTGGCCAAGGCGGTGGCCGACGGTCAACCCGCCCTCGGCATGACCGACCACGGGAACATGTACGGAGTTCTCGACTTCTACCGCGAGTGTCGCCAGCAGGGCATCAAGCCGATCGTCGGCACCGAGGCGTACATGGCGGGGGAGAGCCGATTCGATCGTCCGCCTCGGCGCGGCCGACTCGACGACACCGGCGGCGACGTCGAAGGCGGCGGGAAGCTCTACTACCACCTCACACTGCTCGCCGAGAACGACATCGGCTACCGAAACCTCATCAAGTTGAGCAGCCTGGCGTTCCTCGAAGGGTTCTATTACCAGCCCCGAATGGACTGGGATCTCCTGTCACGACACAGCGAGGGCCTCATCGCCACCACCGGCTGTCTCGGTGGGCACGTTCTGCAACATCTCCTTCGGGGCGACTACGACGGTGCTCGCACCCGGGCCGCGCGGTTGCAGGAGATCTTCGGGCGAGACAATTTGTTCGTCGAGCTCCAGGATCACAACCTTCCCGATCAGGCGCGCACCAATCCTCTTCTCATGCGCCTGGCCCAGGACATCGGCGCACCGCTACTGGCCACCAACGATTCGCACTACGTCCATCGCCACGACAGCGCGGCCCACGACGCTCTGCT
>JBEAXP010000140.1:0-4257 GCA_041159745.1 Actinomycetota bacterium
AACAGTCGTCGCACCCGTCGCTCGTAGAAGCTCGTGAGCGACACGGTTCCGGTGCGACCCCACTCGCCCACCATGAGGCGTGTGATGAGGAAGCCCGACAATGTGAAGAACATTGACACCGTGAGTTCACCACCGGTGATCCACGTGATGCTGTGGTGGTACAGAAGGACGATGAACACGGCGATTCCGCGCAAGCCGTCGAGGCCGGGCAGGTGTTCGAGGCGAGTGGGCACGACACTCTCGGCCCGAACGGTCGTCCCCTGCTGATTCATGCCGAGTCGAGGCTAGTTCCGGGCGCCGGAACGGTCAGTGAGCCACCCCGTGGCGTGTCAGACTCGGCTCGTGAGGGGTCACGTGGACGACGTCGATCTGGCGACGCTCGAATCGGTTCAACGACGCATCCTGTGGCTCGCCACGCGGATGATCGACCACGCCAATCACGATCGTCCGGCCGACGAGATCAAGGTGGGTGGTCACCAAGCGTCGTCGGCATCGATGGTCTCGATCATGACCGCGTTGTGGTTCGCTCACCTCTCGGGCGAGGACAAAGTGGCGGTCAAACCGCACTCGTCGCCGGTGTTCCACGCCATCAAGTACCTCACCGGCGAACTCGACCGTTCGTACCTCACCCGTCTTCGCCAGATCGGCGGGCTGCAGGCCTACCCGAGTCGAACGAAGGATCCCGACGTCGCCGACTTCTCCACGGGCTCGGTCGGCCTCGGAGTCGTCGCTCCGCTCTTCGCCGCCGCCGCCCGGCGCTACGTCGAATCGCGCTTCGGCCCCACCAGTGCCACGGGTGCCCGCTTCATCGCACTGGCCGGTGACGCCGAACTCGACGAGGGCAACGTGTGGGAGGCGATCACCGATCCGGCACTGCAAGGGCTCGGCAACGTCACCTGGATCGTCGACACCAATCGCCAGAGCCTCGACCGAGTGATTCCCGGCCAGAAGATCAAGAAGTTGATGGAGTTCTTCGAAGGTGCGGGCTGGCACGTCGTCGAAGCGAAGTACGGCCACCGACTGCGAACCGCGTTCGCCCGACCTGGTGGTGACGAGTTGCGCGCGCACATCGATCAGATGTCGAACGAGGAGTACCAGTCGCTCTTCCAATTCACCGGAGCCGAGCTGCGACGCCGATTCCTCGTCGGAGCCGAACCGGAAGTCGAACGATTCCTGGCCGATTACTCCGACGACGACGTGGCGCCGCTCGTGCAGAATCTCGGCGGCCACGATCTGTCGTGCCTCATCGAGAGTTTCCGCGCGTGCGACGCCGTGACCGATCGGCCGAGTGTCGTGTTCGCCTACACGATCAAGGGTTGGGGCCTGCCCATGGCCGGTGATCCGCTCAACCACGCGGCATTGCTGAGCCGCGAACAAGTCGACGAGTTCAGACGGTCTCTCGGACTCGATGCGTCGACCGAATGGGACCGCTTCGATCCGAACTCGCCGGAAGGCCGCCTGTGCGCGTCGACCGGCGGCGAACTGAACAACCGCCCGCTGGCCGAACGGCCCCGTCTCCCGATTCCGCCGGAGGTCGGTGGCGGTTCGGCGAGAACCGCCAGCACTCAGGAGACCTTCGGTCGTCTGCTGGTGCGACTCGGCGAGACGCCCGAACTTCTCGAACGCATGATCACCACCTCGCCGGACGTGAGCGTGAGCACCAATCTGGGCGGCTGGATCAACAAGAACGGCGTCTTCAATCCGGACGAACCGCAGGACTTCCTCGGCGAAGGCCGTCTGCTGCGCTGGAAGCAGACGGCGGCCGGGCACCACATCGAACTCGGCATCAGTGAAATGAATCTCTTCCTGATGCTCCATGCGCTCGGGCTCGGCCACGATCTGCACGGCCAGCATCTCCTGCCCATCGGCACCGTGTACGACCCCTTCGTGTGCCGCGGTCTCGACGCTCTCATCTACGCGCTCTACAACGGAGCGCGCTTCGTCGTCGTCGGAACCCCGGCCGGGGTCACTCTCGCACCCGAGGGCGGCGCACATCAGAGTTCGATCACGCCGTCGATCGGCCTCGAACTCCCCGGACTCGCCTACGCCGAACCCGCCTTCGCCACCGCGCTCGACTGGTTGCTGTGCGACGGACTCGCGCGTCTGGCCGACGCCGATGGCGACAGCCTGTACCTGCGTCTGTCCACGCGCCCGATCGATCAGTCGGCGTTCACCGCGGCGACGGCGCGCCTCGGCGCCGACGAACACCGTCGGCAGGTGTTGCGCGGCGGGTATCGACTGTGCGAGCCGAATCGAACGGCCGATGTGGTGATCGCGACGTGCGGACCGGTCGTGCCCGAAGTGCTGCGGGCCGCCGAAGGCCTGGCCGACGAGGGTGTCGAGGTGCTCGTTCTCGATCTCACGAGTTCCGACCGCCTCTACCGCGAGTGGCGGGGTGGGCTACGCGACTCGGCCCGTTCGGCTCGGCGCACGACGAACGAACATCATCTCGCGACGCTCGTCCGCCCCGACGAACGGTCCCTGCCGATCGTCACCGTGCACGACGCGGCCAGTCATCATCTGGCCTGGCTGGGCGGAGTGTTCGGAACGCGCGTGTTCCCCGTGGGCGTCGACGCCTTCGGGCAATCGGGCACGATCTCCGACGTGTACGGGTTGTTCGATCTCCAACCGGCGCAGATCGTCAACGCGGCCTTGGCCGCGCTCGCCTGATCGTCACGTGATGGTCGGTGGCCCGATCACTCGACCAGGCGCAGACCCGATGGAGCGATCGACGGTTCGGCCTGCGGCAGGTCGACCACGAACTCGGTGCGATGAGCCGGGAACACGTGCTCGGACAACAGCACCGATCGACCCGAGGTGTCGGTCGTGGTGCGCGAGCACCGCAGCACCGGTGAGCCCAACGGAATCTGCAACAACTCGGCGTCGTCGGTCGATGCCGCATCGGCTCCGATCGTCTGCACGGCGCCCTTGAGCGGCACGTTCAGGAGTTCGTAGAACGGCGAACGCTCGACATCGGCCCGCGACAGGTTCTGGGCCAGATCGGCGCGACACCACACGGTCACCAACGCGAACGGTTCGCCATCGGCCAAATTGAGCCGTCGAACGCGCAACACGTTGTCGGTTCCGAGGATCTGCTTCACGCGTCGAGTGGCCCGCTCGAACGCGAACTCGAGGATGCGGCGTTCGGGACGAATGCCACCCTCGGCCAACTGCGATTCGATGGTGGCCAGACGACCCAGGCTTTGTTGCAGCGGTGCCGCCGCCACGAACCAACCGAAACCCTGGCGGGCATCGAGCAGGTTCTCGTCGCGCAGGGTTTCGAGCGCCCGCCGAACGGTCACCCGGCTGGCGTCGAACTCATGGCCCAGGTCGGCCTCGGAGGGCAGGAGCCGACCGGCCGCGTAGGTGCCATCGACCACGCGCCGACGCAACTCGTCGGCGATGGTCCGATACCTGATCTCCCGCACACTTGTATCATACTTGTCCTATGAGCACCGTGACCGCCGGGACCCCCATCGAACTCGTCAACAAGGTGTACGCCTCGCTCGCCGAGCGCGTCGCCCTGGGCCGTCAGCGCCTCGGACGGCCGTTGACGCTCACCGAGAAAATCCTCATCAACCACCTCGTCGATCCGAAGAACCAGGAGCTCGAGCGCGGCGGCAGCTACGCCGACTTCAACCCCGATCGCGTCGCGATGCAGGACGCGACCGCGCAGATGGCGCTGTTGCAATTCATGACCGCCGGCCTGCCGCGCACGCTCGTGCCGAGCACCGTGCATTGCGATCACCTCATCCTCGCCAAGGTCGGCGCCAAGATCGACCTCGGTGTCGCCATCGACGACAACCGCGAGGTGTACGACTTCTTGAAGTCGGTGTCGGCGAAGTACGGCATCGGTTTCTGGGGTCCGGGCAGCGGCATCATCCACCAAGTCGTGCTCGAGAACTACGCGTTCCCGGGCGGAATGATGATCGGTACCGACAGCCACACGCCGAACGCCGGCGGCCTCGGCATGGTCGCCATCGGAGTCGGTGGCGCCGACGCGGTCGACGTCATGACGGGCTTCCCGTTCAACGTGAAGTGGCCCAAGGTCATCGGCGTCAAGCTCACCGGCACGCTGTCGGGCTGGTCGTCGCCCAAGGACATCATCCTCGAAGTCGCACGAGTGCTCACCGTCGAAGGTGGCACCGGAGCGATCGTCGAATACTTCGGACCCGGCGCCGACAGCATCTCGGCCACCGGCAAGGCCACGGTGTGCAACATGGGTGCCGAGATCGGCGCCACCTGCTCGGTGTTCCC
>JBEAXP010000119.1:0-34322 GCA_041159745.1 Actinomycetota bacterium
CACCGCACTCGTGTACGGCCTGGTCGGATTCCTCGCCGGCTACGTGAACGCGCTCGCGGTCGCCAATCCGTGGTGGCTCAACGCGTTGATCGGTGCCGGCGGCTCGGCTGCCGCCACCTTCGCGTATCCAGTCGTCGCGTCGTGGGTCGGAGTCGACGGCTGGCTCACCACTCGGGTGATCGAGGTCGCCATCGTGGTGGCGGTGGCCAACGCGCTGATCGTGCCGTTGGCCGTGCCGGTCATGCGTTGGGGGCTCGTCATCAAGCGTCGGGCTCGACTCGCTCCGCCTCCGGAGATCTTCGCGTGAGCCGCGATCGTCGCACGAGTCGCCTGGCCGCCATCGGCACGATCGGGGCACTGATGTTCTCGGTGCTCGGACTGCGCATGTGGTTCCTGCAAGTCGTCGACGCGCCGGGTCTCGAGCAACGCGTGCAAGCCAACAAGACCCGCACGGTCAAGTTGCTGCCCGAACGCGGCCGAATCTTCGATCGCGAAGGCCGGGTGCTCGCCGACAACGAGCGCATCCTCACCATCACCGTGGCGTGGGAAGCCATGCGCGACGAAGATGCGCGGCGCGAACTCTTCACTCGACTGTCACCCGTGCTCGAACTTCCGATCTCGGAAATGGAAGGCCGCTACCGAAGCAATCGCTACAGCCCGCTTCTTCCCATGCCCCTGAAGGAGGGGGTCGGAGAGGACGTCGCGCTGTACCTCATCGAGCGAGTCGAAGACTTCCCCGGTGTCGACGTGACGAATCAATGGCGCCGCGACTATCCATACGCACCTCTGGCCGCGCACGTCGTCGGCTACCTGGGAGCGATCACCGAGTCCGACGCCGATCAGTATCGCGACCTCGGTTACGACCTGAGCGAGCGAGTCGGCCAGTTCGGGGTCGAGAAGATCTTCGAGCCGTACTTGCGGGGCACGCCCGGCTTCGTCAAGTACGAAGTCGATTCGCGCGGGGCGATCCTGAGCGAAGTCGAGCGAGTCGAACCCGTGGCGGGCATGGATCTTCAACTGGCGATCGATCTCGATCTCCAGCAGTACGCCGAACTTGCTCTCGAGACGCAGTTGCGCCTGCGACGGTTCGTCGAGACCTGCCAGGCTCGCGACGAGAACGACCTTCCGGTCAAACCGCAGTTCCCCGAATGCCAGAACCTCAAGGCGCCGGCCGGCTCGGTGGTTCTCTCCAACTTCGACACCGGCGAAATCCTCGCGCTGGCGAGTTACCCGACATTCGACAATCGCTGGTTCACGTCGAGTCTGTCGGGAGACAAGTTCTCGCAGATCTTCCCGCGGACCGACGATCCCGATAAGTCGATCCTCGTCAACCGCGCGATCCAGGGCCAGTACAACCTGGGCTCGAGTTTCAAACCATTCGTGGTCTACGCGGCGCTCGATTCCGGCCAGTTGCCCGGCGGTCCCACGTACACGTACCTCGATCGCGGCACCTACACGCTCACGAGCATCGACGAGCAGACGTGCCAAGTGGTCAAGTGCGTCTATCGAAACGCTCTCTGCGGCGGAAGCCGCTATCCGTGTCGCTACGGGCGGGTCGGCGTGGAAGAGGCCTTGGCCGTTTCCTCCGACACGTTCTTCTACAAGATCGGCGAGGAGATCTTCTCGGAGCGCGGTGGCCAGCCGATCCTGCAGGAAGAGGTCCGCAAATTCGGGTTCGGATCGAAGACCGGGATCGATCTGCCCTTCGAATCGGCGGGCCGTGTTCCCGACAAGGAATCGAAACGCAAGCTCGTCGAAACCGGCGTGTTGATGGAAGGGGAGAGCCCCAACTATCTCGTCGGCGACAACGTGCAGTTGGCCATCGGTCAGGGTCTGCTCGCCGCTTCGCCGATTCAGTTGGTTCAGGCCTACGGGGCACTGGGCAACGGTGGACAGGTGAATCGCCCGCTCATCGCGGTCGCTCTCCTCGAACCCGGAACCCCCGACAGTGCAATCGTCGGCGTGGCCGATCTGTCGAAGTCGCGGGTCGCGCTGCAGCTGAACGAGCCCAATGTGATCCGCAACCTCGAGATCTCCCCGGACTTCCTCGCACCGATCAAGCGCGGGCTGCAGCGTGTGATCACCGGACCCGGTGTCGACAACGAGCGTTACCACGCGACAACCGGCGAACGGCTCTTCTCGAGTTACCCGTACGAAGTGCTGCCCATCGCCGGCAAGACCGGCACGGCCCAGGGTGCGGCCGGTCTTCCCTGGAACGACTCGTCGGCCTTCGCGGCGTTCAGCCTCGACGGCAATCAGCCGTATGTCGCCTCGGCGTATCTCGAGAAGTCCGGCTACGGATCACGGGCGGCCGCACCAGTCGTGAAGTGCGTGTTCATGGCCCTGGCCGGTGCGGTGAAGACCCCGGCCGTCGCGCCGTCGAATCCGCTCGACGTCACCTCGTCGTTCGCGGCACCCGATCGGAAGTTGCCCGACAACCGCTGTCTCGGCGGCGGAACCACCGGAGGTCGCGACTGATGGCCCTGCCCATTCTGCAGCGCAAACCGGACGGAGGGCTCGGCAACATTCGCTCGAGTCCGGGTCAGCCGAGCCGCAACATCGACTGGCTCATCCTCGTTCCGGTCGCCCTGCTCGGCATCATCGGAACCTTCGCCATCTACAGCGCCACGTTCTGGAAGGTCGACGACGACCCGTACTGGTACACGCTGCGCCAGGTCCTCTTCCTCATCGTGGCGGTCGTGGTGATGATCGCGGTGATGTCGTTCGATTACACGCTGTTGCGCGAACGAGCGTTCTTCCTCTACGGGTGTGCGGTGGTGGCGCTCGTCCTGGTGCTGGCCGCGGGCGCTCTGCGCGGTGGCGCACGCCTGTCGTTCGACTTCGGGCCGGTGTCGTTCCAGCCGGCCGAGTTCGCCAAACCCGCCGTCATTCTGGCCCTGGCGTCGTACCTGTCGGAGGTTCGCGAGGAATCGTTGAGTTATTCCCGATTCATCGGCGGTCTGGTGGTCGTCGGCATTCCCACCCTCCTGATCATCGTCCAGCCCGACCTCGGTTCGGCGTTCGTCATGATCGTGGGAGCACTGACGATCCTCCTCATGGCCGGAGCGAAGTTGCGATATCTCGCCCTGATCGCCTTTCTCACCGTTGTCACGGTCGCCGCCGCCGTGGTGGCCGGCATCGTCGACCGCTACCAGCTGCGTCGCATCGAGGCCTTCCTCAATCAGAACTCCACCGAGGACGGCTTGAAGGATCTGGTTCTCCAGGTTCGCTTCGCCAAGCGCGCGGTCGCGACCGGGGGTTGGTGGGGCAAGGGCTACCTCGACGCGCCGCTCACCAATGGAAAGTTCATTCCCGTTCAGCAGAGCGACTTCATCTTCTCGGCGATCGCCGAACAGTTCGGCATGATCGGCGGCGGCATCGTCCTCGGTCTGTTCGGTCTTCTTCTCTTCCGCATCTGGCGAGTCGCGCACCTGAGCAAGGACGCGTTCGGCAGCTACATCTGCGCCGGAGTGTTCGGCGTGGTGATGTGGCACGTCTTCCAGAACATCGGCATGACCATGGGAATCATGCCGGTCACCGGAGTTCCCCTTCCGTTTCTCTCGTACGGCGGTTCGTCCTTGGTCGCTTTCGCGATCCTCGTGGGCCTGGTCGAGAGCGTCCATATGCGCCGGATGCGCTGAGACCCCTGGGTAGGATCGAAGAAATGACTTCCCTCTGGTCGCGGGTCGAACCGTTGCTGGCGAGGGTGCGCAAACCAGCCCGCTACATCGGGTGCGAGGACGGGGCCATCGAGCCGCGTCACGGTCAGGGCAAAGTCGCCTGGCTGCTCGCGTATCCCGATGTGTACGAGGTCGGCCTGCCCAACCAAGGGCTGCAGATCCTGTACGAGATCCTGAATGAGCGCCCCGACGCCGTCGCCGAGCGTACGTACGCGCCGTGGGTCGACCTCGAAGCGCTGATGCGCGAGCGAGGCATTCCGCTCTTCTCGGTCGACGCTCACCGCGCCGCCGGCGACTTCGACGTGATCGCCTTCAACCTCTCGGCTGAGCTCGTGTACACGAACGTGCTCAACATGCTCGACCTCGGGGGCATTCCCGTGCACACCGCCCGCCGCGAGCCATCCGATCCGGTGGTCGTCGTCGGCGGCCACGCGGCCTTCAACCCCGAACCCCTGGCCGACTTCATCGATGCCGCCGTGCTCGGCGAGGGCGAGGAAGTCGTCGGTGAGATCAACGAGGTGGTGCGGGCCTGGAAGGCGTCCGGCCGAACATCGCGCGAGGGGCTGTGGCGCGAACTCGCCCGTATCCCGGGTGTGTACGTGCCGTGTCTGTACGACGTGGTGTACGAGGGGGAGCGCACCGTCTCGATCACACCGAGGTTCGCCGATGTTCCGGCCACCGTCACCAAGCGCACCGTGTCCGACTTGGCGCAATGGGACTACCCGCGTCGACCGTTGGCTCCGCTCACCGAAGTGGTGCACGATCGACTGGCGGTCGAGGTCTTCCGCGGATGCACCCGCGGGTGCCGTTTCTGCCAAGCCGGCATGATCACGCGCCCCGTTCGCGAGCGTCCGGCCGATCAGGTGCGGACCATGATCACGCGGGGGCTCGAACGCACGGGCTACAACGAGGTCTCGCTCACGTCGCTCTCCACCGCCGACTTCAGCGGAATCGAAGATGTCGTGTCGTCGATCGTCCCCGACCCGACCGCGTGCGGCGCCCCCACGGTCTCGTTGCCGTCGCTGCGAGTCGACGCTTTCACGGTCGGACTGGCGGCCAAAGTCGCGAGTGGCCGTCGCAGCGGACTCACGTTCGCGCCCGAAGCCGGCACCTGGCGTCTGCGCAAGGTGATCAACAAGCTCATCACCGAGGCCGACCTCTACGGAGCGGTCGAGTCGGCCTTCGCCAACGGATGGTCGCGCACGAAGCTCTACTTCCTCACCGGCCTGCCCACCGAAACCGACGACGACACACGGGGCATCGCCGAACTCGCCGCCGGATGCGTGGCCATCGGCAAGAAGTACACCTCTCGCGCGAGTGTCACCGTGAGCCTCGGCGGTTTCGTGCCCAAGGCGCACACGCCGTTCCAGTGGTTCGGCCAGAACGGCGTCGACGAACTTCAGCGCAAGATCAATCTCGTCCGCGGCGCGGCCTCACGCGGTGTGCAGGTCAAGTGGCACGACCCGCGGGCTTCGCTCGCCGAGGGTCTGGCCAGTCGTGGCGATCGCCGCGTCGGTCGGGTCATCGAACGGGTGTGGCGCAACGGCGGCACCTTCCAGGAATGGAGCGAGTTCTTCGACCTCGATCGGTGGCTGGACGCGGCGGCGGCCGAAGGGCTCCCGGTCGAGTGGTTCACGACGCGTCATCGCACCGACGACGAACTGCTGCCGTGGGAGCATCTGAGCGCCGGCTTGCACCGCGACTTCCTGTGGGACGACTGGCGCGCGTCGCTCGACGAGCACGGTCTTCCCGATTGTCGCTGGACGCCGTGCTACGACTGTGGCGTCTGCACGGGTGATGGCCTCGAGCACGTCGTGGCGTCACCGATTCCTCCGGCCGGCGGAAGCCAGGGAACCGGGCAGGATCTCGCGCGCGGCGGTGACGTGCCGGTGGTGGTGCGCGTATGAAGGTTCGTCTCGCGTATTCGAAGATCGGGAAGATCCGGTTCCTCGGTCATCTCGACGTGGCCCATCTCTGGGAGCGCGCCTTTCGCAAGGCCAAGCTCGGAGTGGCGGTTTCGGCGGGGTTCACGCCCCGCCCCAAGTTGTCGTTCGGTCTCGCGTTGCCCACTGCTGGCGAGTCGCTCGTGGAAGTTCTCGACGTCGTGCTCGACCCGGCGCCCGCGGGTCAGGGCGAGCTCGACGATCTGGCCCCGCGTCTGTCGGCGGTCATGCCGCCCGGAATCGAGGTCACCGGCGCCTGGATCGCCGGACCGCAGTCGATCCAAGAGGACGTCGTGGCCACCACCTGGGTGCTCGCCATCGATCGGCCGGTCGCCGACGTGGAGGCTCGGGTCGCGGGGCTCGTCGCCGCACCAGAGTTCTGGATCGAACGCGAACGCAAGGGAGAACGTCGCCGGGACGACATTCGCCCCGGCATCTTCGAATTGCGAACGGATCTCGATCCGTCCGTGCTTCCGGCCGATTGGCGCTCAGAAGTGAGCGCCGCGGCTCTCGTCGAAGCGGTTGTCGCCACGTCCGGACGTGGTGTGCGACCCACCGAATTGGTCGACGCACTGTTCCCGGGCGATGAGCCCTGGAACGTCATGTCCCGGGTCATCCGGACCCATCAATGGATCGAGCGCACCG
Source organism: Actinomycetota bacterium (assembly GCA_041159745.1). Classification (GTDB taxonomy): domain Bacteria; phylum Actinomycetota; class Acidimicrobiia; order Acidimicrobiales; family Ilumatobacteraceae; genus Casp-actino8. The sequence continues at coordinate 6,269 of JBEAXP010000119.1, forward strand.
ACGCTCCCTGCGCGCCCTTCTCGGTGCGCGCACGAAAGGAACTTTCCCATGAGCAACGAATCGCCGTCGGATAACCCGTCGACACCCAAGAAGAAGCGTCGGCGGGGATCGCGAGGAGGACGCGGCCGCTCGCGCACGCAGTCGCCGCGTCCGGAGTCGGGCCAGGCCCAATCGGGTCGACCGCAGCCGGTGAACCCCGACGAACTTCCCGAGCGCATCTCCGAAGGTCGCCCGAGTCCCGAGGCGGGCGCCTCGGCGGTCGTGCAACGTCCGAAGATCGGTGACACCCGACCCGCCCCCAAGCCCTCGGTCACCATGCCGGGCGGCCAGCGGGCCAACAAGTCGAGTGAAGCGGCGCGGGCCGATGCCGGGAATTCGTCGACCGGATCATCGGCCGGTGCATCCAATGGTCAGGGCGCGAAGAAGAAGCGCCGCCGCGGGAGTGGTCGTGGAGGCGAACGGTCGCGGGGCGAAGGTCGGACTCCGGCGTCGGACGTCGACGTTCAGGAACGTCGACGCGGACGTGAGCGCAACGGACGTCCGGTGGGCCGTTACTTCATGTGTGTGCAGGTTCGCCCTCACCTCACTCAGGTCGCCGTTCTCGAGGGTCGCAGCCTCATCGAGCACTACGTGAGTCGGCCAGCCGACGACATCTCGCAGATCCACGGCAACATCTACGTGGGCAAGGTGCAGAACGTTCTCCCCGGAATGGAAGCGGCGTTCGTCGACATCGCCACCCCCAAGAACGCCGTGCTGTACCGCGGCGACGTGCAATACGACGCCGAGGACATCGTCGACAGCCAGCCGCGTATCGAGCAGATCCTGCGGGCCAAGCAGCTCATCGTCTGTCAGGTCACCAAGAACCCCATCGGCGTGAAGGGTGCCCGTCTCACCCAGGAAGTGTCGCTCCCGGGGCGCTTCGTGGTCCTCATCCCCAACTCCAAGACGTACGGCATTTCCAAGCGCCTGCCCGACGACGAGCGCAAGCGACTGCGCAGCATCCTCGATCGAGTGAAGCCGGCCGAACACGGCCTGATCGTGCGGACTGCGGCCGAGTCGGCCACCGAGCACGAACTGCGCGCCGACATGACCCGCTTGGTCGATCAGTGGAACAAGATCGAGGAAGCGGCCCGCAAGGCGACCGGCCCGACTCTGCTCTACCGCGAGCCGCCGCTCGCCGTTCGCGTGATTCGCGAGGAGTTCAACGCCGAGTACCGCGGCGTGGCCATCGACGACCGTCAGTTGTACGAGGATCTGCGTTCGTACGTCGAAGCGTTCAATCCCGAATTGGCCGATCGCATCGAGTACTACGACCCGAGCGAATCGGGTCTGCCGATCTTCGAGCGCCATCATGTGCACGAGCAGGTGCACAAGGCGCTCGATCGAAAGGTCTGGTTGCCGTCGGGCGGCTCGCTGATCATCGAGCACACCGAAGCCCTCACCGTGATCGACGTGAACACCGGACGCAACGTGGGCACGTCCAACCTCGAAGCGACGGTGTTCCAGAACAATCTGGAAGCCGCCGAGGAGATCGCCCATCAGTTGCGCCTGCGCGACATCGGCGGAATCATCGTCATCGACTTCATCGACATGGAGATCAAGGAGAACCGCAAGAGGGTGGTCGACGCCTTCCGGTCGGCGCTCTCGCGCGACAAGACCCGCACCCAGGTCTTCGAGATCTCCGAGTTGGGCTTGGTCGAGATGACCCGCAAGCGCATCGGAGAAGGCCTGCTCACGGCCTTCGCCGACCCGTGCGAGATCTGCGCCGGTCGGGGGGTCGTGGTCGACCACGATCTGCTGGTCTGACTTGTTGTGACCCCCCATTGGCCCAGGTAGAGTCGACAGTCGCTATGTACGCAGTCATCGCAACCGGAGGCAAGCAGGTCCGTGTGGCCCAAGGCCAGCAGGTGCATGTCGAACTGCTCGGTGTCGAACAGGGCGCCGCAGTCGACTTCACCCCTGTGCTCGTGGTCGACGGCGACAAGGTCCTCGCCACGCCCGACCAACTCGCCGGCGCCAAGGTGTCGGGCCGCGTGGTCGGCACCGCCTCGGGTCCCAAGATCGACGGCTTCACGTACAAGCGTCGCACCAACCAGCGTCGTCGGTACGGACACCGTCAGCGCTACCAGGTCGTCGAGATCACGGCGATCGCGAAAGGCTGAGCCATGTCGAAGACAAAGGGTGGCGGTTCAACACGCAACGGGCGCGATTCGAACGCGCAGCGTCTCGGCGTCAAAGTCTTTTCGGGCACTCAGGTGACGGCCGGAACCATCGTGGTTCGCCAGCGCGGCACCAAGTTCCACCCGGGCAAGAACGTGGGCATCGGCGGTGACGACACTCTGTTCGCGCTCGTCGATGGTGCGGTGAAGTTCGGCGAGCGGCGCGGACGCCGAGTCGTCGACGTCGTTCCGGCCGACTGATCGTCGGCGCCGACTAGACGTCGATGCCGCGCGGCAGTTTGTGCAGCGGCCAGTCGAGAAGCGCGACCCCTTGTCGGCACGCGTACCGATCGGTCATTCCGGCCACGTAGGCCACCGCCGCCCGTAGGGCCTCGTCCGAACCGGCGGGTGCCTGACGATGATCGGGCAGGAGTCCGGGATGAGCCGCGTAATGCTCGACCAGGGCGCGGAGCAGATCGATGACCGCCTGTGCCTGGGCGCGGCTGGCCGGACGCAGGTAGATGTTCTCGTAGTTGAACTTGCGGAACTGTGCGAGGGCCTCGGCCACCTCGGGTTCCATACCCACACGGCCGGTCTGCGCGGCCGCCGCGATCATGGCGTGAATGAACGCACTGAGCTGCTTCTGGCGCGTGTCTCCGCACCGAGCGCGCACCAGCGGCGGGAGATTGTCGGCCGAAACGATGCCGGCCGCCACCGCATCTTCGAAGTCGTGGCACACGTATGCGATGCGATCGGCCCAACTGACGACTTCGCCTTCGGGTGTGGACGGGGCCGGACGACTCCAGGAGTGGTTGCGAATTCCGTCGAGGGTCTGGGCGCACAGATTGAGCGGAACGAGTGTGACGTCGGCGCCCCACAGCGCGTGATCGAATCCGCCGGGAACGAACGGTGACAGCGCGTCCTCGCTGGCGTGGCCACCCGGACCATGGCCGCAGTCGTGTCCGAGCGCGATGGCTTCGGTGAGGGCGACGTTGAGGCCGAGCGGTCGGGCCACCGACACCGCGACCTGGGCCACTTCGAGCGCGTGCGTGAGGCGAGTGCGCTGATGATCGTCGGGGAACACGAACACTTGGGTCTTGCCGGCGAGACGGCGAAACGACGTGGCGTGGAGAATGCGGTCGCGATCGCGCTCGAAGCACGTGCGGAACGGATCGGGATCCTCGTCGACGGCGCGCTGACCGGCACCGACCGACCGGGTGGCCAAGCGAGCCATCGAACGGTCGAGGTGCTCTTCGCGCGCGCCGCGTTCGACGAGGCCGACCTCGCCGGTTCCGGCCCACGAATCGGCGTGAGCGAGTGTGATCGCGTCGTCGCGAGTGCCGGCCATGGTGCTGGCCCAGCGTTCGGCCCGCTCGGCGATGTCGGGATCGACCGGTGACTCGTTCACGATCGTCAGGCTACGACGGGGGTGTGCCAGTAGGTTGATCGCATCATGAGCCAGTTCGTCGACGAGTGCCAGTTGAACGTGCGCGCCGGCGACGGGGGAGCCGGATGCGTGTCATTCCGCCGTGAAGGCCCGGTCGCCATGGGCGGACCCAACGGTGGCGACGGCGGCAAAGGCGGCGACATCTGGCTGGTGGCCGACCGCAACGTGGCCTCACTGTTGGCGTTTCGCGATCACCCGCACCGGATCGCCGGTAACGGCGTGCACGGCAAGGGCAAGGACCTCCATGGTCGACGGGGAGAGAGCCTCGACGTGAAGGTTCCGGAAGGAACCGTGGTGCGCGACATGTACTCGGGAGAGGTTCTGGCCGACCTGCAGAATCACGGCGATCGTTGGCTGGCCGCCCACGGCGGTCGCGGCGGTCGGGGCAACGCCCGATTCCTCACCAACCGGCGTCGCGCACCGAGTTTCGCCGAGCAGGGCGAACACGGCGAAGAGCGCTGGCTCAAGCTCGAACTCAAGTTGATGGCCGATGTGGCGCTGGTGGGGTTCCCCAATGCCGGCAAGAGCACGCTCATCTCGGTGGTGTCGGCGGCCCGCCCCAAGATCGCGGCGTATCCGTTCACGACACTCGAGCCGAATCTTGGTGTCGTGCGAATCGACGACGACACCGAATTCGTGGTGGCCGACATTCCCGGACTCATCGAAGGCGCCGCCGAGGGCAAAGGCCTCGGGCACCGCTTCCTGCGTCACGTCGAACGGGCGCGGGTGCTGTGTGTTCTGGTCGATCTGGCTCCAGTCGACGAGACGTCGCCCGAGGCGCAACTCGACACGTTGCTGCGCGAACTCGAGAAGTACGACCCGGCGCTGCTCGAACGGCCCCGAGTGGTCGTCGGGACCAAGACCGACTCGGCCGATCCCGATCTGGTGTCGGCGTGGAAACACCCCACCATCTCGGCCGTCACCAACCAGGGCGTACGCGAACTCGTGGGGCGACTCGCGTCGCTGGTGCACGAGGCCCGCCAGGAAGAGCCACTGTCCGAATCGCGCGTCATCTTGCGTCCCGATTCCGACGGGGCCTGGATCGAGCGGGTCGCCGAACGCGAGTACCGCGTGCACGGCCGCAAGGTCGAGCGAGCGGTGCACCTGAACGACGTCACCACCCCGGAGGCGCTCGACTACATCGAGGAGCGCCTGAAGAAGTTGGGCGTGCCGCGCTTGCTGGCGCGGGCCGGCGCTCGCGACGGCGACGTGGTCTGGATCGGCGCATTTTCGTTCGACTATCGGCCCGACCGCTGACGAGACTGTCGACGTATGCGCATCATCGCCAAGATCGGAACCTCATCGCTGACCGATGCCCTCGGCGTGATCGATCGCGCCGTGATCGCCAACATCTGCCGTCAGATCGCCGAGCTCCGTCGGGCCGGCCACGAGGTGGTCCTGGTGTCGTCCGGCGCAGTGTCGGCCGGAGTCTCGGCCTTGGGCCTGGCCTCCCGTCCCACCGACGTGCGCACATTGCAGGCTTTGTCGGCGGCTGGTCAGAGTCGCCTCATGGAGGTGTACAACGCCGAGTTCGCCCGCCACTCGCTGGTGGCCGCGCAGGTGCTGCTCGTTCCCCACGACTTCATGGATCGCCAGCAGTACTTGCACGCCCGTGAGACACTCGAATGTCTGCTCGAACTCGGCTGCGTTCCGGTGGTCAACGAGAACGACGCCATCGCGAACGACGAGATCCGGTTCGGCGACAACGACCACATCTCGGCACTCCTGTCGCACCTCCTGAAGGCCGATGTGCTCATCCTGCTCACCGACATCGAAGGCCTGTACACCGCCGATCCCCGTCACGATCCTTCCGCGACGCTGGTGTCCGAGGTCGCCGCCGGTGATCCGCTGATGGCCGTGTCGGCCGGGGCCACCGGCTCCAACCGCGGCAGTGGGGGAATGGCGAGCAAATTGTCGGCCGCGCGCATCGCGTCGTGGTCGGGGATCCGTGCGGTCATCGCTCGGGCCACCATTCCCGACGTTCTCCTCGGGGTCGTCGGCGGGCAGTCGATCGGCACCACGTTCCACGGAGCCGATCGCCACCTGTCGTCGCGTCAATTGTGGCTGGCGTTCGCGAGCGAGATCGCCGGTCGAGTCTCTGTCGACGAAGGGGCCGCCCGAGCTCTCGCCGGCGGCACGAGTTCTCTCCTGCCCGCCGGTGTGCGGTCGGTGGACGGCGATTTCGAAGTCGGCGACACGATCGACGTGGTGGGCTCCGACGGTCGAGTGCTCGCGCGTGGGAGCGCGGTCATGAACTCGGCGCAGGCTCGGGCGGCCGCCGGTCGTCGTACGAGCGAACTCGACGACGGCTCACCGAGCGTCGTGGTGCATCGCGACGCCCTCGTGATTCTCTAGCCGCGGCGGCGGGCCACGATGGCCCGCACATTGGCCATTTCGGGAACCCGCAACACGGTGAGCGCGCCCGTGTAGACCACGGCGCCGATCAGCAGACCCACGATCACGCGCGCGAGTGCGCCGAGGCCGTCGTTGTCGCCCACCGCACCGGCCGAGAGCCAGACCACGATGCCCATTCCGGCGCCGGCCGCCATCATCCGGCCGATGCTCATGATGGTGTGCCAAGCCGGGAAGTCGGGAACCTTCACCTGCAGAACGAAGATCGCGATGACCGCCGCACAGATGTACGACAACGCGAACGCGATGCCCAGGCCGAGCACGTCGTAGAACTCCACCAGCACGAACGCCAACACGATGTTGATGGCGTTCTGGACGCAGTTGATGATGAACGGCGTTCGGGTGTCCTGATGGGCGTAGAACCCGCGCAGTGTGAACAGGTAGACCGAGTAGCCCACGAGGCCGAGTGCGAGGCCGGCGAGGACGCGCGCGGTGTTGATGGATGCCGGCAGATCGAACTGCCCGTGCTGCAGCAGAGCACCGATGATGGGTCGGGACAACGCCAGGAAGCCGAAGGCGGCCGGAATGGTGAGAAGGGCGACCAGTCGAATGCCGAGCTCGGTGCGTTCGACGAACGCCTCGCGATCGCGGCGCGACACCGCCCGGGCCATTTCGGGAATGAACGTCGTGGCGATGCTCATGGCGAGAAGGCCGTGGGGGAAATAGAAGAAGGTGGTGGCCTTGGCGTACGCGTCCTGGCCGCCCGAGCCGGGTTGGGCCAGGTTCTTCACGATCACGACGGTGAGTTGATTGGCGAGCACGTAGCCGAACGTCCAGCCCGACAGCGCGAACAGCTTCTTGACCGCGGGGTGGCGCAGATCGAAGCGGAACCGGAGGTTCAAGCCGGCGCGATGGATGGCGGGCAGGAGGACCAGCGCCTGGAGCGCGATGCCGCCGGTGGCGCCGAGGCCGAGAAGCCAGCGGAACGACGGACTGTCGAGGACGTCGGTGAGGATCGGAGAGTCCTTGTCGAGCAACGTCGGGACGTAGAGAAGCGACGCGATGATCACGATGTTGGCCAGCACCGGCGACCAGGCCGCGGCGAAGAATCGACGCCGCGCGTTGAGGACCGCGCCGAGCAAGGCGGCGATGCCGTAGAAGAAGATCTGCAGGAGGAAGATGCGCGTGAGCGCGGTGCCGACGGTGCGGAAGTCGTTGGGGTCGACGCTGGGGTCGGGGCTCAGCGAGAAGATTCGGAAGATCCACGGTGCACTGAACACGGCGATGGCCGTGATCGCCGTGAGGAAGACGATGCTCACGCTCACCACCGCTTCGACCGATTCCTCGTCCTCGTTCTCGAAGAGGCGCGTGAACATGGGAACCAGAGCCGCGGACAGCACGCCCCCCAGCAACAGTTCGTACACCGAGTTGGGCGAGTTGTTGGCGCCGTCGTAGGCGTCGGCCAGAGCGGTCTGCCCGATCACGAACCCGAACACGATGATCTTCAGCATTCCGGTGAGACGCGACAGGCCGGTGCCGAGTGCCACGACCGCGTTCGATCGCAGCAGACTCTGGCCGGAGTCGCCCGACGTCGGCCCCTCGCCGCGAAAGTCCCCGGGAGCGTTTCCGGGTTCGTCGTCGTGCGCTTCGTCGTCGCGCTCGTTCGGGGTGTGGTCGGTCACTGGCGACAAGGGTAGGTCGGCCCGGGTAGGGGAGCCGGGAGGGGGCAACTTGTAGGGTGAAAACATGCCCCATCGTTTCGATTCCGTCCAGCAGGTCCGAGATGGTCTGCGCAACGTCAACTATCTCGCCGACGACGGCATCGCGGGTGTGGCCTACCTCGCCGATCGACTGGCCAAGCCGGTGCTGGTCGAGGGTCCGGCCGGTACGGGCAAGACCCAGTTGGCCAAGAGCATCGCCGAGCTCACCGGCGCGCGCCTGATTCGTTTGCAGTGCTACGAGGGCCTCGACGAGTCCAAGGCTCTGTACGAATGGAACTACAAGAAGCAGCTGCTCCGCATCCAGGCCGACCGCAACAGCGACTCGTGGTCGGAGATCCACGACGACATCTTCAGCCGCGAGTTCCTTCTCACCCGTCCGTTGCTCGAGGCCATCAGCGCTCCCGATCCGGTCGTTCTCCTGATCGACGAGGTCGACCGTGTCGAGGTCGAGACCGAGGCCCTTCTCCTCGAGATCCTGTCCGAGTACCAGGTGTCGATTCCCGAACTCGGCACCATCACCGCCACGCAGATCCCGATGGTGTTCCTCACGTCCAACAACACACGCGAGCTCTCCGAGGCGCTCAAGCGCCGCTGCCTGTACTTGCACGTCGACTACCCGACCATGGAGCGCGAGAAGGAAATCGTGCTGGCCAAGGTCTCCGGAATCACCGAGCACCTGGCCGATCAGGTCGCGCGCATCGTGCGCAGCATCCGCCAGCTCGACCTGAAGAAGGCGCCGAGCGTGTCGGAAACTCTCGACTGGGCGCGCACGCTCATGCTCCTCAACGCCGACTCGATCGACGCCCAGACGGCAAAGGAGACGCTGCACGTGCTCCTGAAGTACCAGACCGACATCGCCAAGGCCGCCAAGGAACTGTCGGTCGACCTGGCCTGAGACACCCGTGCTCGATCTGCTCTCCGGTTTCGTCCAGGAACTCCGCAACGCGGGGCTGCCCGTGTCGCTCACCGAGAACCTCGACGCCATGGAGGCGGTCCAGCACATCCCGCTCGAGGACCGCGAGGCCTTCAAGTACGCGCTCGGCGCCACCCTCGTGAAGAACAGCGCTCACTGGCGTTCGTTCGAAACGGTCTTCGAGGTCTACTTCTCGTTGCGCGGGCCGCAGTACAAGATCAACGAGGAGTCGCAGGACGCCATCGACGAGATGTGGCGCGAGATGCAGGAGCAACTCCAGCAGCAGGGCGATGGTCGCGGTTCGTCGGGCGGCATGGACTCGCTCACGCCCGAGGAGATCGCCCAGATCCTCATGCAGGCACTCTTGAACGGCGATCAGGCGCTGATGCGCGCGTTGGCCAAGCAGGCCGTGCAGCGCTTCGCCGGCATGGAGCCGGGTCGCCCCGTCGGTGGCACGTACTACCTCTACCGAACGCTGCGCAACCTCGACCTCGACGGAATGCTCGACAAATTGATGGAAGCGTCGAAGCAGGAAGTGGGCGGCGAACTCACTCAGCTCGAAGAACGCCTCGAGCGAGACGAGTACCAGTCGCGGATCGAGGAGTTCAAGAAGGAGATCGAAGCCGAGATCCGGCGCCGTCTGGTCGCCGACCGCGGCGCCGAAGCCATGGCCAAGACGTTGCGCAAGCCGCTTCCCGAAGACGTCGAGTTCATGCACGCCAGCCGCGACGAGATGCAGCTGCTCAAGAAGTCGCTGTACCCGCTCACCCGCAAGTTGGCGGCTCGTCTGGCGCGCAAGCGCAAGCACGGACGCCGCGGTCCGCTCGACTTCCGCAACACCGTTCGACACTCGTTGTCCTACGGGGGCGTTCCCGCCGATCCGCGTTTCAAGTACCCGCGGCCGGCCAAGCCCGAACTCATGGTCGTCGCCGACATCTCGGGCAGCGTGGCGGCCTTCGCTCGCTTCACGCTCATGCTCGTGTACGCGATCCAGAACCAGTTCTCGAAGGTTCGCTCGTTCGTGTTCATCGACGGGATCGACGAGGTCACCGAGTTCTTCAAGGGAACCGAAGACATCACCGAAGCCATCCATCGGGTGAACACCGAGGCCGATGTGGTGTGGGTCGACGGGCACTCCGACTACGGCCACGCCTTCGAGGTGTTCTGGGAGCGCTACGGCAAGGACGTCGGCCCGAAGACCACGGTGCTTCTGCTCGGTGACGCGCGCAACAACTACCACGCGTCGCAGGCCTGGGTCGTCAAGGAGATCCGGGCCAAGGCGCGCCACGTGTACTGGCTCAATCCCGAGCCCCGTTCGTACTGGAACACCGGTGACTCGATCGTGGGCGAATACGGCAACTTCACCGACGGCACGTACGAGTGCCGCAACTTGCGGCAACTCGAATCGTTCGTCGAGAAGCTCGCCTGACCGATGACCCGGCTCGTTCTCGTCCGCCACGGCGAATCGCAGGTCACCGTCGACCGAGTGGTAGGCGGTCCCCGATCCTGCACCGGTCTTTCGGCCTTCGGTCGTCGTCAAGCCGAGCGACTGCACGACCGTTGGCGGAGCCAGCCCGAATTCACCCCCGATGTCGTGTACTCGAGCGCCTATCCGCGAGCCCGTGAGACGGCCGAGATCGTGCTACCCGCGTTCTCCGGTCGCGACATCCTTGTCGACGCCGATCTCGGTGAGCACGACCCGGGCCCCGACTGCGACGGGCTCACCTACGTCGAGTTCGAGCAGAAGTTCGGCAATCCCGATTGGGAGAACGACCCGTACGGCATCACGTTTCCCGGCGGTGAGACCATCGCGCAGTTCCAATTGCGCATCGGCACGGCGGTGCGACGTTTGATCGACGAACACGAGAACGCGACCGTCGTCGTGTTCTGCCACGGCGGAGTGATCGACACCGTTCTGCGGCAGGCGCTGCGGACCTTCGGCACCGGCTCGTTCGAGATCCACACCAAGAACACGTCGATCACCGAAGTCGAGCTGGTGCGCTCGGGGCGGTGGCGGCTGATTCGCTACAACGACGTCGCCCATTTGGTGGGTCTCGAGGCCTGATGGCCGCCGACCGACCCGTCGTCGTGATCGGTGCCGGCTCGGCCGGGTGCGTGATCGCGCGGCGAGTGGCCGATGCCGGTCGATCGGTGGTCCTCCTCGAAGCCGGATCGCTCGACGCTCCCGAGTCCCTTCATTCGTCGTCGTTCTTCGACGCCCTGGCCACTCCGGGATGGACGTGGGACGGCCTCGACGCCGAACGCGTGGCCGGACAGGAGAAGCGGCCGTACGCCCGCGGCCGGGGAGCCGGCGGATCGTCGGCGGTGAACGCGATGCTCGCCGTGATCGGAGAACCCGACGACTACGACCGATGGGAGCGCGATCACGGCTGCGTCGGATGGTCGTGGCGCGATGTGGCCGACATCTTCGCCGGGTTGCCGATTCCCCTGCGACCGGTCCCGCCCGCACGTCTGGCCGGTGCGGTGGGAGAGGCCTGGGCGCGTTCCGGACGCGCCGGCGCACTCGAGGCGGCGCGGCTCACGCAGCATGCGAACGGTCGACGGGCCTCGGCCTTCGACGTGTACGTCTCGCCGGTGCGCGATCGCATCGAGGTGCGCGGAGAGTGCGCGGTCGATCGCGTCGTGATCGACGGCGGTCGGGTGAGCGGAGTGGTCGCATCGGACGGAACGTCGATCGAATCCGACACGGTGGTGATGACGGCGGGGGCCATTCACACGCCGATCATCCTGCAGAGATCGAAACTCGCGAACCCATTCGTCGGTCGGGGATTGCAGGATCATCCGTCGGCGCCGTTCACGATCGCCTGGCGCGATCCGGCCGATCCCGCCCGCGAAGCCGTGACCGGAATCGTGCGCACGTCGTCGGGCGCCGCCTGGAACGATCTGCAGATCCTGCCGATCGAGCACCTCGGTCGGGAAGCCGCTGGATTCGCGACGTTGAACGCGGCGCTGATGAACGTGTGGTCGCGGGGCTCGATCGTCGACGGCGAGATCCGATTCGGCATGTTGTCCGACGAGCGCGACGTCGTGGCTCTGACGGCTGGTGTTCGAATGGTTCGTGACGTTCTCGCGAGCGACCAGCTTCGGTCGCTGGCGACCGGGGTGTTCATCGACGACATCGGCACGCCGATCGACGACTTGGGCGATGACGACGACGCGATCGCCCAGTGGCTGGCCCAGCGGACCGGCGACTACGTGCACGCCGCCGGCACCTGTGCGATGGGCCGTCGCGGCGAGTCGGTGGTCGACCCGGAGGGCCGTTCGTGGGACGCGGCCGGACTCTGGATCGCCGATGCCTCGGTGATGCCCCGCGTGCCCCGCGCGAACACCCATCTGCCCACGTTGATGGTGGCCGAGAAGATCGCCCGCCCGCTGGTGGCATCGCTCGTCGACTGACCGTGCCACACCCCTGTGGTCGGCTGAGGGTATGAACCGAGACCCGCTCCTCGTCATCGACTGTGACACCTGCATCGTGCGCGACACCGATGCCTGCCACGACTGCGTCATGTCGTACCTCTGCCGCGACGACCCGCACGAAGCCGTGGTGTTCGATCTGGCCGAGATTCGGGCCATGCGTGTCCTCGCCGAGGCCGGATTGGTGCCTAACCTTCGGCATCGTGCGCCCGGCCACGCCTCCGCCTCCTGACGCGTCGTCGGTCGAATACACCGAGGCCATCCTCGAGTTCGCGCGATCGCTCGGACTCGATCGCGTCGGTGTCACTCACGCCGGAGTCCTCGAACGCGCTCGTGTCGCCCTCGTCGATCGTCGTGATCGCGGGTTGTCCGACACCATGGGCTTCACGTTCCGCGATCCGATCCGCTCGACCGATCCCGATCGGGCGGTGACCGGCGCGCAATCGATCGTGGTCGCCGCACTCAGTTACGCCGCCGACGAGACCGATGAGCCCGGACCCTTGTCGGCTCGCGTGGCGCGGTACGCGCGCCACGACTTCTACACGCCGCTTCGACAATCGCTGCAGCAGGTCGCATTGCGATTGCGTCGAGACGGTTTTCGTGCGGTCGTTTTCGCCGACGAGAACGATCTGGTCGACCGTGAGGTGGCTTGGCGGGCCGGCCTCGGCTGGTGGGGCAAGAACGCCAATCTGCTCGTGCCCGGAGCCGGCAGCTGGTTCGTTCTCGGCTCACTCGTCACCACGGCGCCCTTGCGCGCCACCGCCGGACCCGCGCCGGACGGGTGCGGCTCGTGTCGGCGTTGTTTCGACGACTGTCCGACGGGCGCGATCGTCGACTCGGGTGTGGTCGACGCGCGACGTTGTCTGGCCTGGCTCGTTCAGAAGCCCGGCATCTTTCCCCGCGAGTTCCGGGCGGCGCTCGGCGACCGTCTCTACGGCTGCGACGACTGCCAGGAGTCGTGTCCGCCCACCGTGCGACTCGGACGACGCGTTCCGGCACGGATGGGATCCGGAGGTCCGGGCGCCTTCGTCGACGTCATGGAAGTGCTCACCGCCGACGACGATCACCTGCTCGATCGCTTCGGCCGCTGGTACTTGGCCGAACGCGATCCACGATGGTTGCGGCGCAATGCACTCGTGATCCTCGGCAACATCGCGCCCACGCCCGTCGATGAACCGGTGCTCGAAGTGTTGCGCCACTACCTTTCTCATCGTGACCCGATGCTGCGCGCCCACGCCGTGTGGGCGGCCGGACGACTCGGACGCCCCGATCTCGTGAGCGCACTCGTCGACGACCCCGATCCCGATGTGCGGGCCGAACTCGCCCAGGTCGGAGCATGAAGCACTTGCTGGTCACCAACGACTTTCCGCCCAAGATCGGCGGAATCCAGTCGCTGTTGTGGGAATGGTGGCGTCGACTTCCGCCCGACTCGTTCGCCGTGCTCACGAGCCCCTACCAGGGGGCCGACGACTTCGACGCCGCTCAGCCGTTTCACATCGAACGTGTTCGCGAACCAGTTTTGCTCCCGCATCCGTGGATGGTCAATCGCATCAACGACATGGCCCGTCGCGTGCGCGCCGATCTGGTCGTTCTCGATCCCGCGGTTCCGCTCGGGATCGTCGGACCATCGCTCGACTTGCCGTACGACGTGGTGTTGCACGGCGCCGAGGTCACCGTGCCGGGTCGACTCCCGGTGTCGCGCCAGGTGCTCGGTCGAGTTCTGCGCAAGGCCCGGCACGTGATCGCCGCCGGGGGATATCCGGCCGCCGAAGCCGAGCGCGCCGCGGGACGACGCCTCGACGTGACCATCGTTCCTCCCGGAGTCGACACGTCGCGCTTCGTGCCGCTCAGTGGTGACGAACGACGGGCGGCTCGCGAGCATTTCGGAGTGTCGCCTGATGCCGAGGTGGTGGTCGGCCTCAGCCGCCTCGTGCCCCGCAAGGGTTTCGACACCGCCATCCGCGCGGTGGCTCGACTCAAGGACGAACGACCCGGATTGGTGCTCCTCATCGGCGGTGGGGGCCGTGACGCCGAGCGCCTGGCTGGTCTGGCCAAGGAGTTGTCGGCACCGGTTCGGTTCCTCGGGCGTGTGCCCAATGACGACCTGGCCCGGCTCTACGCGTGTGCCGACGTGTCGATGATGCTGTGTCGCAATCGTTGGCTCGGTCTCGAGCAGGAAGGATTCGGCATCGTGTTCGTGGAAGCGGCGTCGTGTGGAGTTCCGCAGATCGCCGGGCGCAGCGGCGGCGCGGCCGAAGCGGTGGCCGACGGCGAGACCGGCTTCGTGATCGATCCGCCCACCGATGTCGATGCCGTCGTCGGGCGCCTCCGCGGGCTCCTCGACGATTCCGATCTGCGCGCCCGGATGAGTATCGCCTCGCGCCAACGCGCCGAACGCGAATTCTCCTACGACGTGTTGGCCCGGCGCCTCGGTGAATCGCTCGGAGTGTGGTCGTGACACCGGGCGACTGGATCCTGCGCACGAACGTCGCCGCCACCACGTTGTTCGTCGCGTCGAGCGCGGCGGCGGCGATCGTGTTCGACGGCTGGGTGAAGACGCAGGGGGTCGTGGTGGCGCTCGCCTTGTTCGCCGGGGGAGTGGTCGCCTTCTTGTGGGGTTACTGGAACGCGGTGCAACGAAGCCGTACCGACGAGATGGCCGTCGCCGAGCTCTACTTCTTGATGGGCCCGGCCATTCCCAAGCGCGTCAAGACGATCATGCTGTCGTGCCTCGCCGTCCAGACGGTGGTCTCGGTCGCCACCGCGATCGCCCGACCGAGCACACCGGCTGCCGACGGTGGATCGACCGCGGGTTCGACACTGGCCTTCGGGGTTCTGGTGCCCGTCCTCGGACTCGGTCTCAACGGATTGTGGGCGGCGGCACACGGGGGTTTTCAGCCCCGCCGTACGTCGATCGGCTAGAACAGAGACATGGCCGACACGGCGTCCCTCACCATCTCGATCGCCGCCCCACTCGAACGCTGTTGGCAGATCGCCACCGACTTCGAGCGCTATCCCGAGTGGGCCACCGACGTGAAGTCGGCCGTGGTGCAGAGTCGAGACGATCAGGGGCGGGCCACCGAAGTCGAGTTCCGCACATCGGCCCTCGGACGCAGCACTCACTACACCTTGGTGTACGACTACTCGGCGGCGCCGCATCGTCTGGCCTGGCGGATGGCGAAGGGAGACATCATGCGCGCGGTCGACGGCGCGTACATGTTCGCTCCCAGTGAGTCGGGCGGAGTCGTCCTCACCTACAACCTGTCGATCGATCTGATCGTCCCGCTCCCGGGCTTCGTGAAGCGCCGCGCCGAGGTGCGCATCCTCAACACGGTCAAGGAGCTCAAGGTTCGCGCCGAGTCGTGAGCGGCCGCCGCGCCGGTATCGACGTCGGCGGAACCAAGTGCTTGGCGGTGGTCGTCGACGACGACATGCGGGTGTTGGCCGAACACCGCATCGCGACTCCGCACGGCACCGATTCGCTGGTCGACGGTCTCGTCGATCTGATCGAGCGAATGGGCCCGTGTGATTCGATCGGACTCGGTGTGCCCGGGCTCATCACCCGCGATGGAGTGATCAGAGCCTCTCCCAATCTCTCGTCGGCCGTCGACTTCCCGGTGGGGCGCATCCTCGCCGATCGGATCGGCCGCGCCGTTCACGTCGAGAACGACGCGACGTGCGCGGCCATCGCCGAGTGGCGGGCCGGCGCGGCGGCCGGTGCGCGCCACGCCGTGGTGGTCACGTTGGGTACCGGTATCGGCGGCGGCCTCATCAGCGAGGGTCGCGTCGTGCGCGGGGTCAACGGGTTCGCGGGCGAGATCGGTCACATGATCGTCGATCCGAGCGGGCCGCGTTGTCCGTGCGGTCAGCATGGTTGCTGGGAGCGTTTCGCCTCCGGAACCGGTCTCGTCTATCTCGCGCAACGAGCGGGGTTGTTCGAAGGTCGCAGCGATGTTCGCGGCGAGGACGTGATGGCCAGCGCTACGGGCGGCGACGCGGCCGCACGCGGCGTGCTCGACGAGTTCGGGCGTTGGATCGCGCTGGGTCTGGCCAATCTCACCAATGCACTCGATCCGGAAGTGATCGTCATCGGCGGCGGACTGGCCGCGTCGGGTGACGCGGTCATCGGGCCCGTTCGCCGTTGGTTCGCCGAACTTCTCTACTCGCCGCGCCTGCGACCACACCCTCGTATCGACGTGGCGCGTCACGGCCCGTTGGCCGGGGCGATCGGCGCCGCACTGCTGGCCGAGGTGGCAAACGAACCGCTCTCCGACGGCACCGGCCAGTAGGGTCGGGACCATGGAGTTCCGCCGTATCAGCAATCTGCCTCCGTACGTCTTCACGATCATCAACTCGTTGAAGATCGAGGCACGGCGCAACGGCGTCGACGTCGTCGACCTGGGCTTCGGCAATCCCGACATTCCCTCTCCGTCGATCGCCGTCGAGAAGTTGGCCGAGGCGGCCAAGATCGCCCGCAACCATCGCTATTCGATGTCACGCGGACTTCCCAAGCTCCGCGAGGCGATCGCCGATCTCTACAAGCGCAAGTGGAACGTCGATCTCGACGTCGAGACCGAGATCACCAACACGATCGGATCCAAGGAGGGCTTCAGCCACCTCATGTGGGTGCTGCTCGACCGCGGCGATGCGGCCATCGTTCCGAGCCCGAGCTATCCGATCCACATCTACGGCCCGTTGTTCGCCGGCGCCGACCTGCGCCAGGTACCCATGCGCAGCCTGTCCGACCCGCGCGTGCAGACCGACTTCGAAGGCGACTTCTTCGACAGTCTCACCACCGCGTACGACGTGGGCTGGCCCAAGCCCCGTGTGCTCGTCATCTCGTTCCCGCACAATCCCACCGGCTCGTGCGTCGACCTGGCTTTCATGCAACGCGTGGTCGACTTCTGCCGCGAGCGCAACATGATCGTGGTCCACGATTTCGCCTACGCCGACGTGGGTTTCAACGGCTACCAGCCGCCGTCCATCCTGCAGGCCGAAGGCGCCAAGGAGTGCGCGGTCGAGTTGTACTCGATGACGAAGAGCTTCTCGATGGCCGGCTGGCGCGTGGCCTTCCTGCTCGGAAACCGCGATGTCGTGCAAGCGCTGGTGAAGTTGAAGAGCTACCTCGACTACGGAACGTTCCAGCCCATTCAGATCGCGGCCACGGTCACCATGAACGAGGCCGGCGATTACCCCGAAGAGGTCTGCTCCATCTATCAGAGCCGTCGCGACGCTTTGATCGACGGGTTGGGTCGAATCGGTTGGGACATTCCGGCTCCGAAGGGATCGATGTTCGTCTGGGCGCCCATTCCCGAGCCCTATGCCGATCTGACCTCGGTCGAGTTCTGCTCGTTGATGGTTCGCGATTGCGAGGTTGCGTTGTCGCCGGGAGTCGGTTTCGGGCCGGGTGGTGAAGGCTTCGTGCGCTTCGCGCTCATCGAGAACGAACAGCGCATCGCGCAAGGTATCCGCAACCTCAAGCGCGGGCTCACGAAACTCGGCTGACGTGTCGGTCCATGTGATCCGCCTGTGGTTGCCCGATCGGCCGGGAACCCTGGGGCGGGTCGCGGCGGCCATCGGCTCGGTGGGTGCCGACGTCACCGGTATCGAGATCCTCGAACGAGGGGCTGGAATGGCCATCGACGAGGTGACCATCGAAGTTCCGGACTCCACATCGGTCGACGACGTCGTGACGGCGCTCGCACGAGTTGATGGAGTGGCGGTGGAAGACCTTCGCCGCATCGACGACGAACGACTCGATCACGGTGTCATGGGCCTGGCGGTGTTGGCCGATTTCATCGAGTCGAACGGCGAACTCGACGTGCTGTTGGCAGGATTGCGACGACTCCTCGAATCCGATTGGGTGGCGGTCGTCGACCGCGCGCGGGCCGAGGTTCTCGTCGCGTCGGGCCGGGTTCCCGATCCGAGTTGGCTCGTCGCATTCCTGGCCGGCACCATCCACCTCGATGACGTGGCCAGCGGACACACGCCCTCCGATGTGATCTGGGCTCATCTGGCCGGCACCGACTTGTCGTTCGCCGCCGAACGACGCGGTCGCGCGTTCCGTGCCCGTGAGCGCGAGCAAGTGTCGGCGATCGGCCGGGTGGCCGGGGCCTCGATGAGACGCGGTTGAACCGAGTTAGTTCGACGTCGCCCAGTGGCGCGAACGCTCGACGGCGCGCAACCAGGTGGCGTGCAACTCGTCGGCCGCGGTCCGATCGGGCGAGGGCGGCACGAGAGCGTCGGTCTGCCAGCGCTCGGCGATGGCCGCGAGGTCGGGCCACACGCCCTCGGCCAATCCGGCGAGGAAGGCGGCACCCAACGCCGTGGTCTCCTGATCGACCGGCCGACGTACCGGAATGCCGAGTTGATCGGCTTGGATTCGGAGCAAGAGGTCCATCACCGATGCGCCACCGTCGACTCGCAGCTCGGAGATGGTGACTCCGCTGGCCGACTGCATCGCGGAGATCGCATCACGAGTCTGCAAGGCCATGGCCTCCACCACCGCCCGGGCGAGGTGGGCGCGGTTCGTGCCGCGCGTGATGCCGACGATCGTTCCGCGCGCGTACGGATCCCACCACGGGCTTCCGAGTCCGGTGAAGGCCGGAACCACGAACAGTCCGCCGCTGTCGGGAACGCTCTCGGCCAGTGGTCCGACTTCATCGGCGCGCGAGATGACGCCGAGACCGTCGCGCAACCATTGAATGGCCGCCCCGGTCACGAAGATCGCACCCTCGAACGCGTAGGTGGTGGTGAGGCGCCCCGTGTCATCGGGCAGAGTCCAAGCAACCGTGGTGAGCAATCCCTCGCACGGAGCGGGACACGTGGTGCCGATGTTCATGAGAACGAAACTGCCCGTGCCGTAGGTGTTCTTCGCCATGCCCGGGGTGAAGCAGGCCTGGCCGAACAGCGCGCTCTGTTGATCGCCGGCGATGCCCGAGATCGGAATGCCGGTCGGAAGTTCGGCGCACGCGGTGGTGCCGATCCGTCCGCTCGAGGGAACCACCTGCGGAAGGGCCCGACGGGGAACGCCGATCAGATCGCAGAGTTCGTCGCTCCACGCCAGTTCGCCGATGTCGAAGAGCATGGTCCGACTGGCGTTGGACGCGTCGGTGGCGTGCACGGCGCCAGCCGTGAGGCGGTACACGATCCACGAGTCGATGGTGCCGAGGCGCAGATCCTCGTCGGCCGGCACGCCCTGCTGGAGAAGCCAGGCCATCTTGGTTCCCGAGAAGTACGGATCGAGGACGAGACCGGTGCGTCGGCGAACGACTCCGAGGTGCGGTGCGAGTTCATCGCAGCGTTGGGCCGTTCGACGGTCCTGCCACACGATCGCGCGAGCGAGAGGGAGCGAAGTCTTCGCGCTCCAGGCGACCACGGTCTCGCGTTGGTTCGTGATGCCGATCGCGGCCGGTCGGCCGGCCCGCTCGACGACCTCACGGAAGGTGGCGACCACCGCATCCCAGATCTCGAGGGCATCGTGCTCGACCCAGCCGGGTTCGGGGAAGTGTTGAGTGAATTCGCGGTAGGCGGCGACGCTCGGTCGCCCGTCGGCGAAGACTGCGCGTGAGCGCACTCCCGTGGTGCCGGCATCGATCGCCAGCACGTACTCGCTCACCGCTTCTTGCCTTTCTTGCGATGTTGCGACGGACCGGTACTCGTTCTTCGAGTGGGGGCCGGACGTGAACGGGAGTTCGTGGTGGTCGACGGCGGGGGAGCCTGACGGGCCCGCGTTTCGTTGCGCAGATCACGGAACGTCTTGCGCTGATAGCCGAACTTCGCGAGCACCGCACCGAAACCGAGGTAGAGCGGATACGACGCGGCCAGTCCGAGCACGGACGCACCATTGACCGTGTCACGAAGGAAGATCAAGAACGCCACGATCATGACGACCGCGTAGACGAGCCATTCGCGGGACAAGCGTTGCCACGGAACGGTTCGAGAGGAATCCCACGCCATGTCGACATTGTTCCACCCGTAGGCTGGCCCCATGCGCATCGGAGTTCTCACCGGTGGGGGAGATTGTCCGGGCCTCAACGCGGTCATCCGTGCCATCGTGCGCAAGGGCGAATCGGTTCACGGCGACGAGATCCTGGGTTTCGTCGATTCGTGGGACGGGGTCATGGCGCAGACGTTCATCCGGCTCGACATCTCGTCGATGCGCGGGATGCTTCCCAAGGGTGGAACCATCATCGGCACCAAGCGCGGCAGCCCGTTCGATCACGATGACGGCATCGATCGAGTGCGCCGCTGCTTCGACGAACAGCGTCTCGACGGGTTGGTGGTGATCGGCGGCAACGGGTCGCTCACCGTCTCGTCGATGATCCACGAACGAACCGGCCTCCCGATCGTCGGTGTTCCGAAGACGATCGACAACGACATCGTGGGCACCGACGTGACGTTCGGATTCCACACCGCGGTTCAGGTGGCGACCGATGCGATCGACCGACTGCACACCACGGCCGAGAGCCACAACCGCGTGATCGTCGTCGAGGTGATGGGCCGTGACGCCGGCTGGATCGCCGCCTACGCCGGAATCGCCGGTGGCGCCACCGTCATCCTCGTTCCGGAGATCCCCTTCGACATCGCCGATGTCTGCGAAGTCATCGAGCGTCGACACCATCGAGGTCGTTACGCGTCGATCGCGGTGGTGGCCGAAGGTTCATCGCCCGTCGAGGGGACGATGGCTCGCCCCGAGTACGCACTCGACGCCATCGGCCGACCACGACTCGGCGGTATCGGGGTCGACATCGCCGCCGAGATCGAGCGGCGAACCGGGATCGAGGCTCGCATCGTCCAGATCGGCCACGTCCAGCGTGGTGGAACGCCCACCGCCTACGACCGTGTTCTCTCGACGCGCTTCGGACTGGCGGCGATCGATGCCGTGCACGACGGTGCGTGGGGCCAGATGGTCGCGCTCAGAGGAACCGAGATCGTTCGGGTTCCGCTGAAGGACACCGTGGGCCGGACCAAGACGGTCGATCTCGAATTGCTGCGCGACGTCGCGCAAGTGTTCTACGGCTGAGCACCCGCAACCACGATCGCTGGGTAGTCGGGTTGACTCGACACGGCTCGACCCGGATAGTCGAAGATCGTCAGGGGTTCCGAGGTGAGGCTGCCGTCTCCGCGCGGCCATTCGACGAGGGCGCCGTCGACGGCCAGCGACACTCGTTCGACGCCGTCGATCTCGGCCAGTGTGAGGACGATCTGAGCGACCGCCGCCACCAGGTCGTCGCCGGTCGCCTGGAAGATCTCCGACGACACGTCCACTTTCACCAGATCGGTCGCCACGTAGCGGGCGCTGAGAAGAGCGGTGTCGCGGGGAACGGCGGTACGAAGGCCGACTTCCTGTTCGGCCTCGGTGGGCCCGGTGAGGAGAGCGGCCATGACGGTCTGCGGATCGAGTGACAACTCGCGTCGAACCGACGTGAGGAACGAACGCCCGGTCTCGTCGGTGCGCTCGAGGTAGATGCGTCCCGAGCCCGTGGTGCCGACGTCGGCGATCTCCAGGTCGACCAGCGCACGTTGCTCGACCTCGGGAATCGGACGCGGCGACGAGTCGGGATCGAGCCCGCAACCGGCCAGAAGAATCGAGCCGACGGCGAACGTGCGCGCGGTGAGTCTCATCGCAGAACCTCGGCTGGCAACTCGATCACGAAGCACGCACCGTCCGCGCCGTCGTGGCGATTCTCGACCCACACCCGTCCGCGGTGCAGCTTCACGTGCTCGTCGACCAGAGCGAGCCCGAGTCCGGCTCCTTCGGAACCGCCGCGGCGACCGGCGACTCCGCCGCGCGCGAATCGCTCGAAGATCAAGATCCGCTCCTCGGCGGGAACTCCCGGTCCGTGGTCCTCGACGGTGATCCACACGAGTCCGGTCGACACGTCATCGTCGGGGACGAACACCGCGACCTCGACTTCGGATCCGCCATGGATGCGACCGTTGTCGACGAGGTTGGCGATCACTCGGGCCAACCGGCGTCGGTCGCCCTTGATGATCATCTCGTCGGCGGCCGCGGACACGGCGACGGGTGTGCGCGGGAGGCTGCTCGCGGCCACGGCCTGGCGCACGAATTCGCCGACGAGCAGTTCCTCCTCGTTCAATCGAATGGCGCCGGCGTCGAAGCGGGAGATCTCGAGGAGGTCCTCCACGAGTCCTTGGAACCGAGCCACATCGGCCACGAGCAGATCGAGGGCGGCTTGCGCGCGCTCGGGCATCTCCTCGCGGCGCGCCTTCATGACTTCGACGCTGGCCGACAACGTCATGAGCGGCGATCTCAGTTCGTGGCTCACGTCGGAGGTGAACCGCGCGTCGCGCTCGACCCGCTCTTGCAACGCGGTGGCCATGTCGTTGAACGAACGAGTGAGCGCCTCGAGGTCGGGGTCGTCGGTCGCCTCGAGTCGCGTGTCGAGTCGACCGCCGGCGAGGGCCTGGGCGGCCTGGCTCGCGGCGGTGAGCGGTCGGACCGCGCGTGACGCCGAGATGGCTCCGAGCACGATGCCGACGAGAGTGGTGATACCGGTTGCGAAGATCAACGCGAAGCCGACGCTGCGCAACGTGCTCTGCACGTCGTCGAAGGATGCAAACTCGAAGTACGCGCCCCCGACTTCTTCGAGGGGCACGCCGACAGCCAGCACGAGTTCGTCGTCGACCGAGAAGCGCATCATGGTGGGTCGGCTCTCGTCGATCACCGCGGCGAGCATCGAATCGGGAACCTGGCCCGATGAGAACCGGGCGTCTCCGGCGGTCCAGGTGCCGCGGTAGTAGAGGAGCGGGCGGCTCGAGCCGAGTCGATCGATCACCGACTGGACATTGGCCGGCGCCGAGCGCAGGTCGACCCCGACCCGACGAGCCGAGTCGTAGGCCTGTTCGACCGCGTTGGACTCGCGTTCGTCGACGAGATTGCTGCGCGTGAAGCTGTAGGTGGCGAGAGCGAGGAAGACCGACAGCCCGAGGCTGCCCAGACCGAAGGTCAGAAGGATGCGGCTGCGAAGTCCGAAGAAGACACGACGCCAGGACCGCACGGACTCACACTACGGCTGCAGTCGATAGCCGAGACCGCGCACCGTCACCACGTGACGTGGATTGGCCGAATCGGCCTCGACCTTCGTCCGCAGACGACGGATGTGCACGTCGACCAGACGACCGTCACCGAAGTACCCGTATCCCCAGACGTGATCGAGGAGTTGCTCGCGGCTGAACACTCGTCCCGGGTTCTGGGCCAGTTCGCACAGCAGACGGAACTCGGTCTTGGTGAGGTGGAGTTCTTCGCCAGCGCGCAGAACCTTGCCTTCGTCGGGGATGATCTCGAGGTCGCCGAACACCAGCCGCGGGTGAGCCGGATTGGCGGGACGGGCGCGGCGCAGAAGGGCGCGAATGCGCGCGGAGAGTTCTTTGGGTGCGAATGGTTTGGTGAGGTAGTCGTCGGCTCCGGCCTCGAGACCGGCGACCACGTCATGAGTGTCGGCGCGTGCCGTGACCATGACGATCGGAACGTCGCTCGTGCGGCGAATGCTGCGGCACAACTCGAATCCGTCGATGCCGGGCAACATGATGTCGATCAGGACCACGTCAGCGGGCTGTCGTGCGAACTGGATGACTCCCTCTTCGCCGCTCGCCGCTTCGTCGACCACCCAACCTTCGTCCTCGAGGGCGAGACGGACCGCGGTGCGGATCCGCTCGTCGTCTTCGACTGCCAGGATCCGGGTGGTCACGGCGTCATGTTAGGGCGTGTCGTCGTGACGAGTCGGCGACCGTCCGATGAGTTCGAGCAAACGGTCGTGGAGTTTTGGCGCCGACACGAGAACGTTGCTCGGCACCGGTGAGCCGCCGGCGAAGTCGGATGCTCGGGCACCCGCTTCGGTCGCGATCAGGAGCCCGGCCGCCAGATCCCAGGCTTGAAGGTTCTCCTCAAAATAGGCGTCGAGCCGACCGTCGGCCACGTAACAGAGGTCGGGAGCGGCCGCGCCGGTGCGTCGAATGTCGCGAACACGGGGGAGCAGGCGCGCGACACGTTCGCCCTGGTGCGCGCGACGGTCGGACGAATACGAGAAACCCGTACCGACGAGTGCGGTCGCGACGTCGTCGTTCGACGAGCAAGCGAGTCGGCGTCCTCCGAGCCAGGCGCCGTGTCCGCGCGCGGCGACGAACAACTCTCGTGTGGCCGGGAGGTACACCGCTCCGGCCAATGTGCCGGACGAATCCTCGGCGGCGATGGAGACCGCCCAGCCGGCCAATCCGTAGAGGAAGTTGGTGGTGCCGTCGATCGGATCGACCAGCCACGAGACTCCCGAGCGCGATGCTTTGGCGCTGCCCTCTTCTCCGATGATCCCGTCGTCGGGCCGCCGTGCCTCGATCTCCGCGACGATGAGACGCTCGCTGGCCGAATCCCAACGGGTCACCATGTCGGTGGCGGTCGACTTGGTGTCGACATCGGCCGAGCGGTCGAGGGTGGCCCGGCCGACGAGCGCGAGATCACCGGCGCGGCGCGCCATGGCCGCGGCGGTGTTCATGAGTTCGATCTCGATCATCGGCGATCGTTGATGTCGCGCCATTCGCCGAGGGCGCGCAGAACCAGCACCGCCACGATCGCGGTGCCCCCAGCGGTGAGCACGGCGCCGATCACGATGCCGAGACCGCGGGGCCAGGTCGCGTCACCCGAGTATTGGATGTCGACCAGCGCGTAGCCGATCACTCCGCCGGCCAGTCCACCGATCAGGACCGACACGAAGGCCAGCGCGCGAGCGACTGGTGAGGGCAGGGCCGAGAGAGGGCGTTCGTCGGTCACGGTCGCATCGTAGGCTCGGTCCGTGGCCAGCACCTTCGTCGTCGTTCCGACTTTCAACGAAGTGGAGAACGTCACTCGTCTGCTCACGGGAGTCCTCGGCGCGTTGCCCGGGGCACAGGTGATCGTCGTCGACGACGCGAGTCCGGACGGGACCGCCGATGCCGTCGAACGCTTGGCCGACCCGCGGGTCACGGTTCTGCGCCGTGCCGGCAAGAACGGACTCGGGGCGGCCTATCGGGCCGGCTTCGCCGCCGCACTCGATCGCGGCGCGTCGATCTGCGTCCAGATGGACGCCGACTTGTCGCACGACCCTCGTTATCTGCCCGAGTTGGTGTCGGTGGTCGAACGTGGTGCCGACGCGTCGATCGGTAGTCGGTACGTGCCCGGAGGAGCGTGCGTCGACTGGCCGCGACTCAGGCAGTTCTTGTCGCGATGGGGCAACCGGTACGCGGCCGGGATGCTGGGACTGGCCGTCAACGACGCGACATCCGGGTTCCGCGCCTACTCGGCGACGTCCCTCGCACGCATGGACTACGCCTCGGTCACCGCCGAGGGCTACGGCTTCCAGGTCGAGATGACGCATCGGCTCGTGCGATGCGGGGCGCGCGTGGTCGAAATTCCCATCGTCTTTCCCGATCGAACGGCCGGCGAGTCGAAACTCACGTACCGCATCATCGGTGAAGCGTTCCGCCTCGTTCTCGGACTCGCTTGGAGCGATTGGCGCAAGGGACACCGCCGCCGCCTATGACGCGCACGATCCTGCACGTCGACATGGACGCGTTCTACGTGTCGGTCGAGATGCGACGACATCCCGAGTTGGCCGGCCAACCCGTGGTGGTCGGGGGATCGGGTCGACGAGGGGTCGTCGCGGCGGCCAACTACGAAGCCCGTCGCTTCGGTGTGTTCTCGGCCATGCCCGGAGCCACCGCGCGTCAGCGCTGTCCGCAGGCGGTGTTCCTTCCCGGCGATCACGCTCACTACTCGGAAGTGAGTGCGCAAGTGCACGCGATCTTCCACGACATCACACCGCTCGTCGAACCGATCGCCCTCGACGAGGCGTTTCTCGACGTGACCGGATCGCGACGATTGTTCGGTGACGGCGCCGCCATCGGGGCCACCATCCGTCGGCGCATCGCCGAAGAACTCGATCTGCCGTCGTCGGTGGGAGTCGCGACCAACAAGTTCGTGGCGAAACTGGCGTCGAAGGCGGCCAAGCCTCGTCCCACGCCCAACGGCGTGCTGCCGGGTCCGGGAGTGCTCGTCGTCGAACCCGGGCGCGAGGTCGAATTCGTGCATCCGCTCCCCGTGTCCGCGTTGTGGGGAGTGGGGCCGGCCACGTTGGCCAAACTCGAACGCCTCGGGGTGCGCACCGTTGCCGATCTCGCCGCGCTTCCCATCGACGTTCTCGAAAGGGCGGTCGGAAAGGCGCACGGACGGCACCTCGCCGAGTTGGCGGTCGCTCGGGACACGCGTCCCGTCGAGCCGCACCGTGACGCGAAGTCGATTGGTCAGGAAGAGACGTTCTCGACCGATCTCGTGACCCACGACGAGATCCTCGCCGAGATGGTGCGTCTCGCCGATCTGGTCGGCTCGCGGCTGCGTTCCCACGAGCTGGCGGCCCGCACGGTCACGCTGAAGATTCGATTCACCACCTTCGAGACCATCACGAGGTCGGTGACGGTCGACACTCCGGTGTCGGCCGGTCCGGTGATCGTCGGGGTGCTCGAGCCGGCGTTGCGGTCGATCGATCCGAGTTCGGGAGTGCGCCTGGTCGGCGTGTCGGCGTCGAACCTCGCCGCGCCCGTGGAGCAATTGTCACTGCTCGAGGACGATTCCTGGGGGCCGGCCAGTCGTGCGGTCGACGAGATCCGTGATCGCTTCGGGCACGACGCCATCAGCCCGGCCCGCAGCCTCGGTCGCCGCCGAGTTCGCCGACCGTGGGGCTGAAACCAAAAGGGGACGAGAACGAAAAGGGGGCCTGAAACGGGGGGCGCGTTGCCGAACCGCTCGCGGTCTGGGACAATGTTCGCGATGGCTCTGTCCGACGACGAACAGCGAATCCTGCGCCAGATCGAGCAGGAGCTCCAGAACGACGAGAAGTTCGCGCAGGCCGTGTCGCCCGCGGGCTTGTATCGCCATTCGGCCAAGTTGGTCAGGTGGGCGATCGTCGGACTCGTCGTCTCGGTCGCGGCTCTCGTGTTCGCACTCCGTGTGCACTTCATCGCGGCCTTCGCGGTGTTCGTGGTGATGCTCGTTCTGCTGGCGATCATCGAACGCAACGCGCGCGCGATCGGCAAAGCCGGCATCCAGGACGTCGCCGGGGCGATCCGCAAGGTTCGCGCCGACGTCACCCGCAAGTTCGACTGAACAGAGGTCGCGCGTGACTCTCGACGGCGTTCTGGCCGTCGACATCGGGGGAACCAAGACCGCGGTGGGCATCGTTCTTCCCGACGCATCGATCGTCGTGCGCGATCGCATCGCCACTCCTGTCCGTGATCCCTGGCCGGCGATCGCTCGGGTCGTTTCCCGCGTGATCGCGGCGGCACCTGATGTTCGACTCACCGCGGTCGGAGTCGGCTGCGGGGGGCCGATGGACGATCGGGGAGTCTCGCCGCTCCACATCCCGACCTGGCGAAGTTTTCCGCTTCGTCAGTCGATGTCCGAACTCACCGGACTTCCCGCAGTGGTCGACAACGACGCCAAGACGTTCGCCCTCGCCGAAGGTTGGCGAGGTGCGGCCACGGGACGGAACGACTACCTGGGCGTGATCATCGGAACCGGAGTCGGGGCCGGACTGGTGGTGAACGGACGACTCGCTCACGGCGACTCGCGCAACGCCGGCCACATCGGTCACGTGATCGTCGAGCCGGACGGCAAGGAGTGCCGCTGTGGCGCGCTCGGATGCCTCGAGGCGTACCTCGCCGGTCGCAATGTCGCCGACGAGACCGGAAGCAGTCCGCGCT
Organism: Actinomycetota bacterium; assembly: GCA_041159745.1. Taxonomy (GTDB): domain Bacteria; phylum Actinomycetota; class Acidimicrobiia; order Acidimicrobiales; family Ilumatobacteraceae; genus Casp-actino8. The sequence goes on from JBEAXP010000119.1 coordinate 34,046, forward strand.
CGGCGGCCGGTGCACTCGTCGAGCGCAACGGTCGTCTTCTCGGTCGAGCTCTGGCATCGGTGGTCGCGCTCACGAGCATCGACATGGCCGTGATCGGCGGGGGTGTGGCGCTGGGGTGGGGCGAGCCCTTCATCGAGGCCGCTCGACGAGAGTTCGCCGAGCGAGCCCGGCTCGGATTCGCCGTCGGGATGCCGATCGAGATGTCACGGCTCGGCGAGCGCGCGGGTCTGATCGGCGCGGCGGCACTTGCACTAGGTTCGATCTCGTGAATCCCGCC
>JBEAXP010000170.1:0-15233 GCA_041159745.1 Actinomycetota bacterium
CAATGTGACGATGAAGGTCGAGTTGGGCAAGCCGATCGCGATGGACGAGGGTTTGCGGTTCGCTATTCGTGAGGGTGGGCGTACGGTTGGTGCCGGCCGCGTCACCAAGATCATCAAGTGACCGGAGGCCACCATGCCCAGAAATGACAAGCGGGTGAAGATCACCCTCGAGTGCACCGAATGCAAGCGGCGCAACTACATCACCATCAAGTCGAAGATCAACGATCGCGAGCGCATGGAGATGAAGAAGTACTGCAGCTTCGATCGCAAGCACACCACCCACAAGGAGACGCGCTAGTCCACTGGCGTCGAAGGGCAGTAGCTCAGTTGGTAGAGCATCGGTCTCCAAAACCGACGGTCGGGGGTTCGAGTCCCTCCTGCCCTGCACAGAACCCGAACTGAGCGCACGAGAAACGAGCACCGCAACATGGCGATGGATCTGAACCGAGAGCAGAAGCGAACCCTCAAGAAGATGGGCGCGCTCGACGAGCAGGGGAACCCGGCTCGTCAGGCTCCGGCACGCCGTAGCCGCGATGAGCGCACGTCTGCCCCGCAGTACATCCGTGAAGTTCGCGAGGAAATGAACAAGGTGGCCTGGCCCAAGTGGCCCGAGATCCGCCGGTACTCCCTGGTCGTGCTGGTCACGGTTGCCCTCTTCACGGCGTTCATCGGCGGCGCCGATACCCTCTTCGGTTTCCTCACCGATTGGCTGTACGAGAACTGATCATGACCGACGACACCACCACCGATCTCGAGACCGACCAGGTCTTCGACTTGACCGAGGACGACTCGGAGGAGATCGAGGACGCCCCGGTTCATCCCTGGAACCTCCCGGGCCAGTGGTTCGTCGTGCACACGCAGGCCGGCTACGAGAAGAAGGTCTCGGCCAATCTCGCCGCGCGTATTCAGTCGATGAACATGGAAGACAAGATCTTCGACGTGGTCATCCCGATGGAAGAGGTCGTCGAGTTCAAGGGCGGCCGCAAGCAGGTCGTGCAGAAGAAGGTCTTCCCCGGCTACATCCTCGTGCGTTGTCACATGGACGACGAGAGCTGGTACTGCATTCGCAACACTCCCGGCATCACCGGATTCGTCGGTCAGAGCCAGAAGGGCCAAAAGCCCACTCCGCTCTCGCGCCGCGAAGTCGACACGTTCTTGTCGGCCAAGGGTGACGGCCAGGAGACCGCGGCTCGCCGCAAGCCCAAGCTCGAATACGAAGTGGGCGAGAGCGTGCGCGTGAAGGAAGGCCCGTTCGCCGACTTCTCGGGTCAAGTCGCCGAGATCAACGCGGACCACATGAAGCTCAAGGTGCTGGTGAACATCTTCGGTCGCGAGACCATGGTCGAGATGGACTTCAGCCAGGTCGCGAAACTCTGATCAGGATCTCTCTCAGGAAGGCAACGCCCCATGGCGAAGAAGAAACTCACAGCGATCGTCAAGATCCAGATCCCGGCCGGTAAGGCCACACCCGCTCCGCCGGTAGGTACCGCCCTCGGACCTCACGGCATCGCGATCATGGACTTCGTGAAGGCGTACAACGCCGCCACCGAATCGCAGGTCGGAACCATCATCCCGGTCGAAATCAGCATCTTCGAAGATCGCACGTTCTCGTTCGTTCTGAAGACGCCGCCCACTCCGGTGTTGCTGCGCCAGAAGGCCGGTCTCGAGAAGGCCAGTCAGACGCCGGGCAAGACCGTCGCCGGTTCGGTCACCGAAGCCGACATCGAAGAAGTCGCCAAGATCAAGATGCCCGACCTCAACGCCAACGACCTCGAAGCAGCCAAGCAGCAGGTGCGCGGCACGGCTCGTTCGATGGGTCTCGTCGTCAAGTAATCGATAGCAGTCACATAACCAACACACGTCTGGTCCGGGAACACCTCGCCCGGCCGACACGACACCCCGCCGGAGAAGAACCGGTGGGAGAGGGAGACAGTCATGTCAGGCAAGAAGTACGACGACGCAGTCAAGCGTTACAACCGTGACGAGCAGTTCAGCCCCACCGAGGCGCTGTCGCTCGTGAAGTCGATGGCCTCGGCCAAGTTCGACGAGACGGTCGAGATCGCCATTCGTCTCGGTGTCGACCCGCGCAAGGCCGAGCAGGCCGTTCGCGGAACCGTCGCATTGCCCTCGGGCACGGGCAAGAACATTCGCGTCGCGGTGTTCGCCGCCGGTGAAGCCGCCGAGGAAGCGCGCAAGGCCGGTGCCGACCTCGTGGGCGCCGACGAACTCGCCGCCGAAATCGAGAAGGGCAACTTCAACTTCGATCTCGCCATCGCGACACCCGACATGATGCCGCTCGTCGGTCGTCTGGGTCGCGTGCTCGGACCCCGTGGTCTGATGCCGAACCCCAAGACCGGAACCGTCACCCAGGACGTCGGCCGCGCGGTCGGCGAGTTCAAGGGCGGCAAGGTCGAGTACCGCACCGATCGCTACGGCAACGTGCACGTGCAGCTCGGCAAGGTGAGCTTCTCGGTCGAGCAGATCGAGGCCAACTTCCGCGCCGTCATCGACGAGATCCAGCGCGCCAAGCCGGCCTCGGCCAAGGGCCGCTACCTCAAGAAGATCACCGTGTCGTCCACCATGGGCCCCGGTGTGAAGGTCGATACCAACCGCCTCAAGGCCGAAGTCGTCTGACGCCCGGAGGCATCGGGGTCCCGCCCCGGTAGTTTTTCCCACACAACTGAATCGCTTGCCAGAGACAGTCGGTCCACCTTCGGGTGGCTAAGGAACCCCCGGGTTCGCCAACCGAGGCGGATCACATGAGCCTTTCGCTCCTCGTGGTGCCGCATCTGCGAGCGCCCGAGTCGAAGCGAAAGGAGGAAATTCATGAACAATCCCCGTCCGGAGAAGGTTGCAACCGTCGCCGAGATCGCGGCGAAGATGTCGGCAACCAGCACGATGTTCGTGTCCGAGTACCGCGGTCTCACCGTGGGCAACTTGGCCGATCTGCGTCGTTCACTGCGCAACGCCGGTGCCGAGCACAAGGTGTACAAGAACACACTTGCTCGTCTTGCTGCCGTCGAAACCGGTAACACTGCTCTCGTCGACTTGCTCGTCGGCCCGAGTGCACTCACCTTCGTCGATGGAGACGCGGCCGCGGTCGCCAAGGTTCTGCGCGAGTTCGCCAAGACGAACCCGTTGCTGGTCCTGAAAGGCGGCGCACTCAGCGGTGCGGCACTCAGTGCCAAGGACGTCGAGGCTCTCGCCGACCTGCCGCCGCGCGAAGTTCTGCTCGCCCAGTTCGCTGGCGCATTGCAGGCTCCGCTCGTCAAGACCGCCGGTCTGTTGCAGGCTCTGCCGCGCAACATGGCCTACGGCTTGAAGGCTCTTCACGACCAGAAGGCTGCTGCCTGACCATCGCGACTCTCATCGCAACTTCACACTTCACACATCAACCGGGCCCCCGGCCCACACCACAAGAACTCATTTCAAGGAGAAATTGACATGTCACTCACCAAGGATCAGATCCTGGACGGCATCGCCGCCCTCACCGTCATCGAACTGAAGGAGCTTCTCGACGCGTTCGAGGAGAAGTTCGGCGTGACCGCCGCCGCCCCGGTGGCCGTCGCTGCTGTTGCCGCTGGTGGCGCCGCCGCCGGTGGAGCCGCTGCTGCCGAGGAGAAGGACGAGTTCGACGTCATCCTCGCCGATGGCGGCGCTCAGAAGATCCAGGTCATCAAGGTGGTCCGCGAGCTCACCAACCTCGGCCTCAAGGAGGCCAAGGACCTCGTCGACGGTGCCCCCAAGCCCGTCCTCGAGAAGGTCAGCAAGGACGATGCCGAGAAGGCCAAGGCCAAGCTCGAGGAGTCGGGCGCCAAGGTCGAACTCAAGTAATTCGGCCTCCGACCAGGAGTTTTCGGTTCTCGACCCGGGGGAGACCCCGGGTCGAGCCACGTCCGGGCCCGGGGTCCTTGTCGTGACATTGCGGGGTCCTTGACGCGACATTGCGGGGTCCTTGACCCCGGGGGTCGGCCGTCCTACGGTGTCGGCCACGACCTGGTCCGCCCAGCAAAGGTGCTGGTGAGCGGTTGGTTTCGTGCGCCCTCCAGGGGTAGTCTCGTCAGTTGCCGTGCGTCGTCCCTGTCATGTGTCGTTCTCGATCTCTGCTTTGCCGCGCCCTGCTTTCTTTTCCGTTCGCCCGCTGATCTGAGGAGTACCCCGTGGCCCGTACGCGCGAGCGTTATTCATTCGCCGACCTCGACGAGCGGTTGGAGATGCCCGACCTGCTCGACATCCAGCGTCAGAGCTTCCAGCATTTCTTGAAGGTCGGTCTGGCCGAGACGTTCCGCGACATCTCGCCGATCGAAGACTTCGCCGGCAACCTGCGTCTCGAACTCGAATACGACCCCGAGGACGAGTTCCTCTGCCCGCCGCCGAAGTTCAGCGTCGAGGAGTGCCGCGAGAAGGGCCACACCTATCAGTCGTCCATCCTCGTGCGTGCGCGCTTCTCCAACCGCGCCACCGGCGAAATCCGCGAACAGCTCGTGTTCATGGGCGACTTCCCGATGATGACCGAGAAGGGCACGTTCATCATCAACGGCACCGAGCGCGTCGTCGTGTCGCAGCTCGTGCGTTCACCTGGTGTCATCTTCGAGCCGGGCGAGCGTTATCGCCTCCGTAATCTCTCGAAGCACCAGCTCGTGAAGGGCACCATCCACCCGCAGCGTGGTGAGTGGCTCGAGTTCGACGTCGAGCAGAAGCCCGGCAAGGACGTCACCGCCGGTACCCGCGTGGCTCGCAAGCGCCGCATGGGTGTCTTCACCCTCCTGCGCGCACTCGGCTACGACGAAGAGCACGTGCCCGGTTTCCTCGACCGGTTCGTGGCCCACTTCGACTTCCTCCAGGGCCAGTGGGACAAGGAGCGCAACATCGCTCCCACCCAGAACGAAGCCCTCGTCGAGATCTACAAGCGCGCCCGCCCGGGTGAGCCGCCGTCGCTCGAGTCGGCTCGCGCGTACTTCAAGAACGCGTTCTTCGATCCGAAGCGGTACGACCTCTCGCGCGTCGGTCGTTACAAGATCGATCGCAAGTTGGGCGACGAACTCGCCAAGCTCGACACGATCTTCGGCAAGGGCGCCCGCGCCGCCGGTTCGATGTTCCGCGCCGACTCCGACGACCCCAACAAGCGTCCGGTCGAGTCCGACCCGAACGAACTCAACGTTCTTCGTCCCAACGAAGTGCTGGCCGCGATCTCGTACATGCTCCACCTCGTCAAGCAGGAGCCCGGCTACCGCCTCGACGACCAGGACCATTTCGCGAACCGTCGTATCCGTTCGGTGGGCGAGCTCATTCAGAACCAGGTACGCATCGGTCTGTCGCGCATGGAGCGCGTCGTTCGTGAGCGCATGAGCACCCAGGACGTCGAGTCCATCACTCCGCAGTCGCTCATCAACATCCGTCCGGTCTCGGCGGCCATCAAGGAGTTCTTCGGAACCAGCCAGTTGTCGCAGTTGATGGACCAGGTGAACGCCCTGTCGGGCCTCACGCACCGTCGTCGCCTGTCGGCTCTCGGCCCCGGTGGTCTGTCGCGTGAGCGCGCCGGATTCGAAGTCCGCGACGTGCACTTCTCGCACTACGGACGCATGTGCCCCATCGAGACGCCGGAAGGTCCGAACATCGGACTCATCGGTGCTCTCTCCACCTACGCCAAGGTGAACGAGTACGGCTTCATCGAGACCCCGTATCGCGTGGTCAAGAACGGCCGCGTCACCAACGAGGTCCGCTACATGCCGGCCGACGAAGAAGAGAAGTACGTGGTGGCCCAGGCCAACACGCCGGTCAATCCCGACGGCACCTTCAAGCAGGACAAGATCCTCGTTCGTCGCGCCCCGCAGGCCGCCAGCCTCGAACAGCTGAAGGGCATGCTCGAAGCCGAGAACTTCTTCGGTGCCACCACCGACATCCTTCTCGTCGAGCCCGACAAGGTCGACCTCATCGACGTGTCGCCCAAGCAGATCGTGTCGGTGGCCACCGCGCTCATCCCGTTCCTCGAGCACGACGACGCCAACCGCGCGCTCATGGGCGCCAACATGCAGCGTCAGGCCGTTCCGCTCATTCGCACCGAGGCTCCCTACGTCGGTACCGGTATCGAACGCAAGGTCGCGTCCGACGGCGCCGATCTCATCCTCGCCACCGACGAAGGCGAAGTCACCGAAGTGTCGGGTTCGCAGATCACCGTCCAGTACAAGAACGACGGCAAGCGCGTGTACCACCTCGCCAAGTTCCGCCGCTCGAATCACAACACCTGCGTCAACCAGTTGCCGCGCGTGGTCGAGGGCCAGAAGGTCAAGAAGGGCGATCTCATCGCCGACGGCCCGAGCACCGATCAGGGCGAACTCGCTCTCGGCAAGAACCTCCTCGTGGCCTTCATGCCGTGGGAGGGCTACAACTTCGAGGACGCGATCATCCTGTCCGATCGTCTCGTGCGCGACGACGTGCTCACGTCGATCCACATCCACGAGTACACGATCGACGCTCGCGACACGAAGCTCGGTCCGGAAGAAATCACGCGCGACATCCCCAACCTCTCCGACGACATCCTCCGCGATCTCGACGAGCGCGGTGTGATTCGCGTCGGCGCCGAAGTGAATCCGGGTGACGTTCTGGTCGGCAAGGTCACGCCCAAGGGCGAGACCGAGCTCACGCCCGAAGAGCGTCTGCTCCGCGCGATCTTCGGTGAGAAGGCCCGCGAAGTTCGCGACACCTCGCTCAAGGTTCCCCACGGCGAGAGCGGCAAGGTCATCCACGTCTCGGTCATCGACCGCGAGGAGGGTGGCGAGCTCAACCCGGGCGTCAACCAGATGGTGAAGGTCCTCGTCGCTCAGAAGCGCAAGATCAGCGTGGGCGACAAGTTGGCCGGACGCCACGGCAACAAGGGCGTCATCTCCAAGATCCTTCCGCAGGGCGACATGCCGTACCTGGCCGACGGAACTCCGGTCGACATCATCCTCAACCCGCTCGGTGTTCCGAGCCGAATGAACGTGGGCCAGGTGCTCGAAGCGCACCTCGGTTACGCGGCTCGTTGGGGTTGGAACGTCGGCGGCAACAGCGTCGGCGACAAGCCGGTGCGCGGCACCGAGTCGAAGACTCGTCCGAGCACTCCGCCGGCCACGTTCATCTCCACTCCGGTGTTCGACGGTGCGCACTGGGACGAAGTCGAGAAGTCGGGTCAGCACCCGACCATCGTCGACATCTTCCGCAACCTCAACCCCGAGTCCGACGGCGCCAAGCCGCTCATCGGCCTCGACGGCAAGACCACGTTGTACAACGGTCGCACCGGCGAGAAGTACGACAATCCGATCACCGTCGGATTCATGTACATCCTCAAGCTGTCGCACCTCGTCGACGACAAGATCCACGCTCGTTCCACCGGCCCGTACAGCATGATCACCCAGCAGCCGCTCGGTGGTAAGGCGCAGTTCGGCGGCCAGCGCTTCGGTGAAATGGAAGTGTGGGCTCTCGAGGCCTACGGCGCGGCGTACTGCTTGCAGGAACTCCTCACCATCAAGTCCGACGACGTGCTCGGTCGTGTGAAGGTGTACGAGGCCATCGTCCAGGGCAAGAACATCCCCGAGCCGGGCATTCCCGAGAGCTTCAAGGTGCTCATGAAGGAAATGCAGGCCCTGTGCCTCAATGTCGAGGTGCTGGCCAAGGACGGATCCGAGATCGAGATGAAGGAGATCGACGAGGAAGTGTTCAGCACGACCGAGTCGCTCGGCATCGACATCAGCCGCCCCGAGCGCGGCAGCGACCAAGACGACCGCGAGCGTGCCGGTTTCCGGCGCTGATCGTCAGACCACGAACGAATCGACCAGAGAGAGAACACCATGCTCGACGTGAACATGTTCGACCAGCTTCGGATCGGCCTCGCAACGGCCGACGACATCCGCAACTGGTCCAGTGGTGAGGTCAAGAAGCCCGAAACCATCAACTACCGCACACTGCGCCCCGAGCGCGAAGGTCTCTTCTGCGAGAAGATCTTCGGACCCACTCGCGACTGGGAGTGCGCCTGCGGCAAGTACAAGCGCGTGCGCTTCAAGGGCATCATCTGCGAGAAGTGCGGTGTCGAAGTCACCCGTTCGAAGGTCCGTCGCGAGCGCATGGGCCACATCGAACTGGCCGCTCCCGTCGTACACATCTGGTACCTGCGCGGCACCCGTTCGTGGCTCGCGTATCTGCTGGCCGGTATCGAGCCGCGCGAAGAGCTCAAGGCCAAGCAGCTCGAAAAGGTCATCTACTTCGCGGCGCACCTGGTCACCTGGGTCGACGAGGAGCGTCGTCACGACGAACTCAACAGCCTCGAGAACGAGTACATCGGCGAGATCGAAGCCATCGAGAAGGAGCGCGATCTCGAAATCGATCGTCGCTTCAAGGAGCTCGAGAAGGAGGCGTCACGCCTCGAGAGCAGCGGCGCCAAGGACGCCGAAGTCAAGGCCCTGCAGAAGATCGGCGATCGCGACCTGGCCGCCATCCGTGAGCGTTACGAGAGCGAACTCGACCTCGTGAAGCGCTCGTGGGACGAATTCAAGGGTCTCCACTCGCGTCAGATCATCGAAGACGAGACGCTGTGGCGCGAACTCCGCGACCGCTACTCCGACTACTTCGAAGGCGGCACCGGCGCCGATGCCATCAAGTCGCTCATCGACCGCATCGACTTCGCCGAGGAGGAGCGCAAGCTCCGCGACGCCATCGATCCCAAGGATGGCCGCAAGCCGCTCAGCGCCCAGCGCAAGCAGAAGGCCATCAAGCGTCTCAAGATCGTCGCCTCGTTCAACCAGCGCGACGAGAACGGCCGTTTGAAGAACGACCCCAAGGCCATGATCCTCGACGTGGTTCCGGTGATCCCGCCCGAACTGCGCCCGATGGTTCAGCTCGACGGTGGTCGCTTCGCCACGTCCGACCTCAACGACCTGTACCGCCGCGTGATCAACCGCAACAACCGTCTCGAGCGTCTGCTCGGTCTGGGTGCGCCCGAGATCATCGTCAACAACGAGAAGCGCATGTTGCAGGAGGCCGTCGACGCGTTGTTCGACAACGGTCGCCGTGGCCGTCCGGTCACCGGCCCGGGCAACCGTCCGCTCAAGTCGCTGTCCGACATGTTGAAGGGCAAGCAGGGCCGGTTCCGTCAGAACCTGCTCGGTAAGCGCGTCGACTACTCGGGTCGTTCGGTCATCGTCGCCGGCCCCACCTTGAAGCTGCACCAGTGCGGTCTGCCCAAGTTGATGGCTCTCGAACTGTTCAAGCCCTTCGTCATGAAGCGCCTCGTCCAGATCGAGTACGCGCAGAACATCAAGAGCGCCAAGCGCATGGTCGAGCGTCGCAACCCGCGTGTGTGGGACGTCCTCGAAGAAGTCATTCGCGAGCATCCGGTTCTCCTGAACCGCGCGCCCACGTTGCACCGTTTGGGCATCCAGGCGTTCGAGCCGGTGTTGGTGGAAGGCAAGGCCATCCAGATCCACCCGCTCGTGTGCACCGCGTTCAACGCCGACTTCGACGGTGACCAGATGGCCGTGCACGTGCCGCTGTCGTCGGAGGCTCAGGCCGAAGCGCGCGTCCTCATGCTGAGCGCCAACAACATCTTGTCGCCGGCCTCGGGTCGTCCGATCGTCACCCCCACCCAGGACCTCATCATCGGCGCGTTCTACCTCACCGCCGACGAGCCCGGTGCCAAGGGTGAAGGTCGCGTGTTCCGCCACAACTGGGAGGTCTTCCGCGCACTCGAGGAAGGCACTCTCAATCTCCACGCCAAGATCACGATGCGCAAGAACGGTTCGCCGTTCGAGACGTCGGCCGGTCGTCTGTTGTTCGAAGAGGCTCTGCCCGCGTCGTACGTCGACGAGTTCGGCCACATCTCCGAGCCCATCAAGAAGTCGGAGATGGGCGTTCTCGTCGAGCGTCTGTCCGATCACTACACGAACGCCGAAGTGGCCGAGTCGCTCGACCGCATCAAGGACGTCTGCTACCGCTACGCGTCGCAGTCGGGTCTCACGGTCTCGATCGACGACGTGAAGACCCCGGTTCTCAAGAAGGACATCCTCGACAAGGCCGAGGAGCAGGCCGCCAAGGTCGAGTCGCAGTTCCTCCGCGGCGTCATCACCGACGGTGAGCGTCGTCAGCAGGAAGTCCGCATCTGGACCGACGCCACCAACGACGTGCAGAAGGTCATGGTCGACGCGTTCAAGGCGCAGCGCTTCAACCCCATCGACATGATGGTCGGTTCGGGTGCCCGCGGAAACATGACGCAGATGCGTCAGATCGCCGGTATGCGTGGTCTCGTGGCCAACCCGCGCGGTGACATGATTCCGCGTCCGATCAAGAGCAACTTCCGTGAAGGCCTCGAGACCCTCGAGTACTTCATCGCGACGCCCGGTGCCCGTAAGGGTCTGGTCGACACCGCTCTGCGTACCGCCGACTCGGGTTACCTCACGCGTCGTCTCGTCGACGTGGCCCAGGAACTCATCATTCGTCAGGACGACTGCGGCACCAACCTCGGCATCTGGATCGAAAACGTCCAGCCCGATACCGCCAACCGTCGTGCGTATCTCGAGACCAAGTTGTACGGCCGTTCGCTGGCCGCCGACATCACTCTGTCGAGTGGTGAGGTCGCGGCGCGCAACACGCTGGTCGACGACATGCTCATGCAGAAGCTGCGTGACGACGAGTCGATCACTCGCGTGCGCGTGCGTTCGGTTCTCACCTGCGACGCCGAAATCGGCGTGTGTTCGTTGTGCTACGGCCGTTCGCTGGCCACTGGCAAGGCGATCGAACTCGGCGAAGCCGTGGGCGTCATCGCCGCGCAGTCGATCGGCGAGCCCGGAACCCAGCTCACCATGCGTACCTTCCACACCGGTGGTGTGGCCGGCAAGGACATCGCCGGCGGTCTGCCGCGCGTCGTCGAACTCTTCGAGGCTCGTACCCCGAAGGGCTCGGCTCGTCTGGCCAAGGGCAGCGGTGTCGTGCGCATCGGTGTCGACGAAGGCAAGGGCTTGCCCGTCACCGTCGTCGAGGACTCCGGTGAAGAGCACCTCATCACCCTTCCCACCGGCAGCCGTCCGATCGTGACCGATGGTCAAGAAGTGGTCGCCGGTCAGCCCATCACCGACGGTCCGTTCGACCCGAAGGAACTTCTCGAGATCAAGGGTGTGCGCGAGACGCAGCTCTACATCGTGGAAGAAGTCCAGAAGGTGTACCGCGACCAGGGTGTGTCGATCCACGACAAGCACATCGAACTCATCGTTCGTCAGATGACGCGCCGTGTGAGCGTGCAGGCCCAGGGCGACACCGGCTTCCTGCCCGGCGACCGCAAGGACCTCAAGACGTTCACCGACACCAACCGTCGGATGGTCGAAGAGGGCAGGCAGCCCGCCGAGGGTCGTCCCGAGCTCATGGGAATCACCAAGGCGTCGCTGGCCACCGATTCGTGGCTGTCGGCCGCATCGTTCCAGGAGACCACGCGCGTGCTCACCGAGAACGCGATCGAGGGTCGCCAGGACGGCCTCATGGGCCTCAAGGAGAACATCATCATCGGCAAGCTCATCCCGGCCGGTACCGGCATGATGCGCTACCGCGATTTCGGAATCGACGCTCCCGACTTCGTGCCCATGGAGACCTACCACAGCGGCTACGACGAGGATCCGTCGTCCATCCTGGCCCAGCGCAGCATGGACACCGACGTCTTCTCCGACTCGATCGAACTCTGATCCACCTCTCATTCCCTGGGTTTCTGGGTCTGGGAAAGGACGCTGGGCGTCCGATTACAGACCCAAAACCCGGGTTTGGGCAGGGTTGGAGACCGTTGGGGGACGGTCGTAACATCTCAGGGTCCCTGATTCGGATGAATCGGGACTCCGGGTCGGCTCATCCGTGAGCAACCCACCCACCAGAACGAAGAGGATCGAGAGTGCCCACCATTCAGCAGTTGGTCCGCCAGGGCCGCAGCACGAAGTTCAGCAAGACCAAGACGCCGGCCCTCAAGGGTTCGCCGCAGCGTCGCGGAGTCTGCACCCGCGTGTACACCAACACACCCAAGAAGCCGAACTCGGCGCTGCGCAAGGTGGCTCGTGTTCGTCTCTCGAGCGGTGTCGAGATCACGGCTTACATCCCTGGTGAAGGACACAACCTGCAGGAACACTCGATCGTCCTCGTGCGCGGTGGGCGCGTGCGCGACCTTCCGGGTGTCCGCTACAAGATCATCCGCGGTGCTCTCGACGCCGCCGGTGTGAAGAACCGCAAGCAGGCACGTAGCCGTTACGGCGCGAAGCGCGCCAAGTGATCGCGAAGGATTTGGTGAACTGACATGCCCCGTAAGGGACCCGCCCCCCGCCGAGAGCTCCACCCCGATCCGGTGTACCGCTCGCTCCTCGTCACGCAGCTCATGAACAAGGTCATGCTTCGCGGCAAGAAGAGCGTCGCCGAGAAGATCGTGTACGACGCACTCAAGATGGTCGAGACCAAGACGGGCGCCGAGCCCATCGCCACCCTCAAGCGCGCGGTCGACAACGTCCGTCCGCCGCTCGAGGTGCGCAGCCGCCGCGTCGGTGGCGCCACCTACCAGGTGCCGGTCGAAGTGAAGCCGCGCCGCGCCAACACGCTCGCCATCCGCTGGATCGTCGAGTATTCACGCGCCCGCCGCGAAAAGACCATGGCCGAGTGCCTGGCCAACGAACTGCTCGACGCCGCCAACGGCCTCGGCGCTTCCATCAAGAAGCGTGAAGACATGCAGAAGATGGCCGAGTCCAACAAGGCCTTCGCGCACTACCGCTGGTGACCTTCACCAACGAGTAGTTCACATACCGAACGTCAGCACCCCGGTTCGCCGCCGGGGTGCGACCATGTCAGACCCCCCGAAGAACAAGAACAGAAACCGAAAGTGACCGACGATGGCAAAGCGTGAGTTCCCCCTCGAGCGCACCCGCAACATCGGCATCATGGCCCACATCGATGCCGGTAAGACCACCACGACCGAGCGCATCCTCTACTACACCGGCAAGACCTACAAGATCGGTGAAGTGCACGAAGGCGCCGCGACCATGGACCACATGGCGCAGGAGCAGGAGCGTGGCATCACCATCACGTCGGCTGCCACCACGTGCATCTGGAACAACCACCGCATCAACATCATCGACACCCCCGGCCACGTCGACTTCACGATCGAAGTCGAGCGTTCGCTGCGCGTTCTCGACGGTGCCGTCACGGTGTTCGACTCGGTGGCCGGCGTCGAGCCGCAGACCGAGACCGTGTGGCGTCAGGCCAACAAGTACCGCGTTCCGCGCATGTGCTTCGTCAACAAGATGGACCGCATCGGAGCCGACTTCTACCGCACCGTGCAGATGGTGAAGGACCGCCTCGAGGCGACGTGCGCCGTCATCCACCTGCCCGTGGGCGCGGGCGGCCCCGAGAGCAACAAGCCGTTCGCCGGTCTCGTCGATCTCGTGAAGATGAAGGCACTCATCTGGCGCGACGAAGAACTCGGTGCCAAGTGGGACGAAGTCGACATCCCGGCCGACATGGCCGATCAGGCCAACGAGTATCGCGAGCAGCTCCTCGAGACAATCGCCACCAGTGACGACGAGTTCATGGAGAAGTACCTCAGTGGCGAGCAGGTCACCGAGGCCGAGATCAAGCGCGCCATCCGTAAGGGAACGCTCGCGTTCGACTTCGTGCCGATCCTGTGCGGTTCGGCCTTCAAGAACAAGGGTGTGCAGCCCATGCTCGACGCCGTCGTCGACTACCTGCCCAGCCCGCTCGACATCCCGGCGGCCCAGGGCGTCAAGCCCGGTGATGCGGCCGAACCGGCCGAGCGTTCGGCCGACGAGAGCGCACCGTTCGCCGCATTGGCGTTCAAGATCGTGGCCGACCCGTTCGGCAAGCTCACCTACTTCCGCGTGTACTCGGGCCAGATCAACAAGGGCGACGAGGTCTACAACTCCACCAAGGAGCGCCGCGAGCGTCTCGGCCGCATCCTGCTGATGCACGCGAACCAGCGCGAAGACCTCGACACCGCGTTGGCCGGCGACATCGTGGCCGGTCTCGGTTTCAAGGAGACCACCACCGGCGACACGCTCTGCGATCGCAACAACCCGATCATCCTCGAGCGCATGGAGTTCCCCGAGCCCGTGATCCACGTGGCCATCGAACCCAAGACGAAGGACGACCAGGACAAGTTGGGCAAGGCCCTCAAGTCACTGTCCGACGAAGACCCCACCTTCCGTGTGCGCACCGACGAAGAAACCGGCCAGACCGTGATCTCCGGAATGGGCGAGTTGCACCTCGAAATCCTCGTCGACCGCATGCAGCGCGAGTTCAACGTCGATGCGACTGTCGGCAAGCCGCAGGTGGCCTACCGCGAGACCGTCACCAAGCTCGTCGAGCAGGTCGAGTACCGACACATCAAGCAGTCGGGTGGTTCGGGCCAGTTCGCCGTCGTCAAGATCAACATGGAGCCGAACCCGGGCAAGGGCTTTGAGTTCGTCGACAAGATCAGCGGCGGTCGTATTCCGCGCGAATACATCAACCCCACCAACCAGGGTCTGCAGAGCGCGCTCGACAATGGCGTGCTCGCCGGATACCCCACGGTCGACGTGAAGGTCACCTTGGTCGACGGCCAGTACCACGACGTCGACTCCTCGGAAATGGCGTTCAAGATCGCCGGTCAGCAGGCGTTCCGCAAGGCCGCCGAAATGGCCAAGCCGGTTCTGCTCGAGCCGATCATGGCGGTCGAAGTCGTGACGCCCGAGGAATACATGGGCGACGTGATGGGCGACTTGTCGAGCCGTCGCGGTCGTATCGAGGGCATGGAAGCGCGTGGCAACACCCAGGTGGTTCGCGCCCAGGTCCCGCTCTCGGAGATGTTCGGTTACTCCACCGACCTGCGTTCGCGTACCCAGGGCCGCGCCACGTACACGATGCAGTTCCACAGCTACCAGCAGGTCCCCGAGGCCATCGCCACGGAGATCGTGAAGCGCAACCGCGGCGAATGATCCGAGGGTGGTGGCGGCCGTAAAGCCGCTGCTAGCCTCACCAACTCGTGCCGTTCGCGCTCGCGAGCGTCACCCTGATCCTTGACACCACGTACCAATCGCAGAGTGCGGTACTCGAAGAAAGAAAAGAGACACCACCATGTCGAAGGCGAAGTTCGAGCGTACGAAGCCTCATGTGAATATTGGGACGATGGGTCATATTGACCATGGGAAGACGACGTTGACTGCGGCGATTTCGCGGACGTTGGCTGATAA
>JBEAXP010000156.1:0-4089 GCA_041159745.1 Actinomycetota bacterium
ACCCAGGACATGCTCGTGTGGCGCAGCACCCACAGCGATCGCACCCACACCGGACTTCTCGTCGACGCCGGTGGAGTGGGGCGATGGCCGGACGGAATTCCGTGGCGTTCGGAGATGCCAAGATCGTCGGCATGAGCCGCTCCACTCACGACATCGACCAACTCATCGGGCGGATGACACTCGATGAGAAAGCCCGGCTCACATCGGGGGCCACGCTGTGGTCGACCGTCGACATCGAGCGAGTCGGAATCCCGTCGGTCGTCGTGACCGATGGACCCGCTGGTGCGCGCGGGCCGTTCACTCCGGGTCTTGGCAAACAGAGCGCATCGCTCTGCGTGCCGTGCGGATCCGCGCTCGGTGCCACGTTCGACGTCGAGTTGCTCGAGCAGGTCGGCGCCGCCGTCGGACATCAGGCCCGTTCGAAGACAGCCCGTGTGCTCCTCGCGCCCACCGTCAACCTCCACCGTTCGCCGCTGGCCGGCCGCAATTTCGAGTGCTACTCCGAAGATCCCTTCTTGAGCGGCAAGCTCGCCGCCGCTTACATCCGCGGGGTGCAATCGAACGGGGTGGCCACCACGGTGAAGCACTTCGTCGGCAACGACGCCGAATTCGAGCGCATGACGATCGACAGTGTCATCGACGAGCGCACACTTCGCGAGGTGTACCTCGTGCCCTTCGAACTCGCCGTGCGCGAAGGCGGCTCCCTCGGGATCATGACGTCCTACAACCGACTCAACGGTCGGTACAACGCCGAGAATCGCTGGTTGCTCGACGACCTCCTGAGAGGGGAATGGGGTTTCGAGGGATTCGTCATCACCGACTGGTACGCCGGATTCACCACCGAAGGTGCCGCCGAGGCCGGCCTCGATCTCGAGATGCCCGCACCCGCGCGCTACTACGGCAAACACCTCCTGGACGCCGTGAAAGAGGGGCGCGTCGACGAATCACAAGTCGATCGAGCGGTTCGCACTCTGCTCACCGTGTTCGACCGACTCGGAGCCCTGGACGATCAGCCAGCCGAGCCGACGGCCGTCGACCTCCACGACCACCGCGTCCTCGTCCGTCGCGCGTCGGCCGCTTCGATGGTTCTGCTCCGGAACGAGACGATCGACGGTGCACCGTTGCTCCCGCTCGATTCGGGCGCGTTGCGCCGCTTGGCGGTCATCGGTCCGAACGCCGCCCGCGCGCGCATCATGGGTGGTGGTTCGGCCGAGGTCATGCCCCATCCGCACCTCACGATCATCGAGGCGTTGCGGTCGCGCTTCGCCGGAGCCGAGGTGATCCACGAACACGGCTGTTCGATCGATCGGTCGACACCGACGATCGCCGGCGACATGATCACGTCGCCGAACGGCGAACCGGGATTCACGGTGACCATCGTCGACAACGGGCGCGACATCGCCACGATCCAACGTCCCGATGGCCGTGTCCTCGTGGTGGCCCGGCAGGAAGAAGGAGTCCCGGTCTCCGGCTTCCGCTTCACGGCCGTCGGACATCTGGAGGTCGACGCCACCGGCGAGCACACGATCTCGCTGTCGGAGACAAGCCCGTGCCGACTCTTCCTCGACGACGAATGCATCATCGACGGAACCGAGTTGCCGCCGCCCGGCCATCGTTTCTTCGGACTGTTCCGCGAGGAGATCGCGACGACGGTCCGTCTCACGAAGGGTCGCACCCACGTACTGCGCCTCGAGTGCGAAGCCGTGTCGCGCCAATGGGCCCACGGCGCCCAGATCGGCTTGGCCCGAGTTGACGACACCGATCCGATCGCCGCCGCCGTCGAGTTGGCCCGAACGTCCGATGTGGCCCTGGTGGTGGTCGGGACCAACAACGAGTGGGAGAGCGAAGGACACGATCGCGATTCACTCGACCTACCCGGTCGCCAGGTCGAGTTGATTCGACGCGTGGCCGCCGTCAATCCGCGCACGGTCGTTCTCGTGAACACCGGAGCGCCGATCGACATGGAATGGGTCGAGTCGGTGCCGGCGGTGATGCAGGTGTGGTTCGGCGGCCAGGAAATGGGTCCGGCCGTCGCCGAGGTTCTCGCCGGCGACTCCGAACCCGGTGGTCGTCTACCCACCACCATCCCCATGCGCCTCGAGCACACGCCGGCGTTCGGCAACTTCCCGGGCGAGCACCACCAGATCCGCTACGGCGAGGGCGTGTTCATCGGGCATCGCTGGTACGACTCGCGTCATCTCCCGGTGGCGTTCCCGTTCGGATTCGGCTTGTCGTACACGACCTTCCGAATCGGTGAACCCGAACTCGACTGTTACGAGATGTCGAACACCGATACCGCGACGCTTCGGGTTCCCGTCACCAACACCGGAGAGCGCGCCGGATCCCACGTCGTGCAGGTCTACGTGGCTCCGCCGAAGTCGTCGGTCACGCGTCCGGTTCACGAGCTCAAGACCTTCGCCAAGGTCCATCTCGCTCCGGGCGAAACTCGTGTCGTCGAACTACCGCTCGGTCCGCGTTCGTTCGCGCACTGGGATCCGGGCGATGCCTACGCGAATCCGCTCCGGCCGCACCCGACCGGCCTCAGCACGTCGGTCGAGATCGGACGAAGCGGAGAATGGAAGGTCGAGCCGGGCGTCTACGAAATTCGCATCGCGTCGTCGTCCCGGCACATCGACGCCACGGCGCTGCTCACGATCACCGCGTGATCAGCGCGAAATCCGAAGCGTCCATACCGGCGTGTCGTCGGGCCGCACGGGTAGAACCACCGTGTCACCTCGTCGCGCAACCGCTCCGCGAAGGCCGAGAAGAGTCACGTCACCCGCAGGCAATCCGCTGATGGTCACGCTGGCGCTCGACGGTCGACCGCACACCATCGCGTAGACCGCTCCGTCCGAACCGGCCGTGAGCCGCACGGTCGCGCCCTCGTCGGTGGTGAGAGTCGACTGTTCGAACGGACGGCTGCCATAGATGGCGGCGCCGTTGGTCTCGAGCCACTGACCCATGCCGATGATCCTGATCTGCTGGGCCCACGGAATGTACCCACCGGGCATGGCGCCGAAGTTGAGCAGCAAGTTGCCGCCGTCGGCCACGATGTTCACGAGCATCGTGATCAGTTCGTCGGTGGCCATGTACGTGCTGTCGTCCTCGAACTGCATGTAACCGAAGCTCGTTCCGATGCCCCGGCACACCTCGAACTTCTTGTTCGCGTCCATTGGCCGCGTGGTGTATTCGGGAGTCGTGAAGTCGGTGTGATGACGACCTTGGATCACGCCGAGCATGTCGAAGCGGTCGTTGACGACGCCGTCCGGATTGCCGTTGTAGAAGTCGGCGATGAGCGGATTGGCACCGTCGGCGAACCTTGGATAGCCGATGTCGTTCCACAGGACATCGGGCTGATAGCGACGAATGAGTTCACGCCAATGAGCGTCGGCGTACTCGAGATAAGCGTCGTCCTGTGGAATGGCGGCGAACAACGTGGCCCAACTCTTGATACCGAGCCCTTGGAACGTCCAGTCGATGCCACCCGAGTAGTACACGCCGAATCGCATGCCGGCGTCACGGGCCGCCCGGGCGCACTCACCGACCAGGTCTCGCTTCGACTGCCACTTCCCACCGTGATGCGGATTCGGGACGTCGGAAGGCCAGAGAAGGACTCCGTCGTGATGCTTGGTCACGAACACGCAGTACTTCGCACCCGACCGCCTGAACACGTCGCGCCAGTGCGAGGCGTCCCAGTCCTGGGCGCGATTCAAGAAAGTCTCGACGAACGTCGAGTAATCGGGATTGCCCAGCACCTCACGGTGATACTTCTCGGCCGGCGATCCCGGGATGCTGATGGAGTTCCAGTACCACTCGGCGTATGGCGTGTGGCTGAAGGCCACTTCCTCGCCCTCTTCGCGAGCGAGCGTGAATGGGTCACGACCCATCGGTGCGAACGACGGCACCGATCCGACGGTCCAGTGGGCGAACAGGCCGAACTTCGCGTCGTCGTACCAGCGCGGCACCGCGTGGGTGCGCAGCGACTCGAAAGTCGGTTCGAACATCACAGCCCCCTTCGCTCTCCGACCCTAATCGGTCGGACGCGTCAGGATTCCTGGGCGCTCAGACGTTCTTCGGTGCGCCGCACGA
>JBEAXP010000096.1:0-3376 GCA_041159745.1 Actinomycetota bacterium
GTTTCGCCGAAGCGGCGCGCGCGGTGCAGTTGCCCACGGTGTTCGGTTCCGATGTCACGGTGCACGACGGTGATCGCACGCACCAGATCGTGTTGGTGGCCGATGGGCCGAGTGGTTACGCGCACTTGGCCCGCGCACTGAGCCTGGCGCAACTCGCGGGTCGCAAGAACGAACCGCGCTGCACCATCGCCGACCTCGCGCGTGAAGGAGCGGGCCACTGGTGGGCGCTCACCGGCGAGCGCGACGGCACCGTGGTGTCGGCGCTCATGGCCGATGGACCGTCGGCGGCGCGACGCGAACTCGCTCGACTCGTCGAGGCGTTCGGACGCGATCGTGTGCTCGTCGAACTGTGGGATCACGGCGATCCGCTCGATTCGGCGCGCAACGACGCCCTGGCCGAAATCGCCGCACGATCCGACGTGCGATGCGTGGCCACCAACGCCGTGCGCTACGCCACGCCCGCGGCTCGTCGACTCGCTTCGGCCATGACGGCGGTGCGACGTCGTGCGAGCCTCGACGAGGTCGACCCGTGGCTGCCGGGTTCGGCCAGCGCCCATCTGCGCAGCGGGGCCGAACAGAAACGTCGATTCGCGCGTTATCCGGGTGCGGTGGAAGCCGCGGCCGAGATCGGCGTCGCCGCGGCGTTCGATCTGTCGCTGGTGGCTCCCAAGTTGCCCCCGTATCCGTGCCCCGACGGTCTCACCGAGATGCAGTTCCTGCGTCGATTGGCCGAAGAAGGAGCCACGCGCCGTTACGGCCGTCGTCCGAGCAGCGGCGAAGACCTCAGTTTGCGCGCTCGCGCCTGGAACGCGATCGATCACGAACTCGCGATCATCGAGACACTCGGTTTCCCGGGCTATTTCCTCGTGGTCTGGGACATCGTGCAGTTCTGCCAACGCTCCGACATCTACTGCCAGGGTCGGGGGAGCGCGGCCAACAGCGCGGTGTGTTACGCGCTCGGCATCACCAAGGCCGACGCGGTGTCGCTCGGGCTGCTGTTCGAGCGCTTCCTGTCGCCCGAACGCGACGGCCCGCCCGACATCGACCTCGACATCGAGAGCGGTCGCCGCGAAGAAGTCATCCAGTACGTCTTCAATCGCTACGGCCGCCATCACACGGCTCAAGTGGCCAACGTCATCACGTATCGCGCGCGCTCGGCCGTGCGCGACATGGCGCGCGCGCTCGGATATTCACCCGGTCAACAAGACGCGTGGTCGAAGCAGATCGATCGCTGGGGCCGGGTGCGCGGCGTGGTCGAGCAAACTGGCCCCGACGGTCGTCCCGACCACTCCATTCCGTCCGCCGTGCTCGAGTTGGCCATGGAGATCGAGGACATGCCGCGGCATCTCGGCATCCACTCCGGTGGCATGGTCATCTGCGACCGACCCGTGATCGAGGTGTGTCCGGTCGAGTGGGCCACCATGCGCGATCGCAGCGTGCTGCAGTGGGACAAGGACGACTGCGCGGCGGCCGGGCTCGTGAAGTTCGACCTGCTCGGCCTGGGCATGTTGTCGGCGTTGCACGGTGCGGTCGACTTGGTGGCCGAGCACGAGGGCGAGCACATCGACCTGGCCACCCTGCCGCAGGACGACGACGTGTACGCGATGTTGTGTCGGGCCGACACCGTGGGCGTGTTCCAGATCGAATCGCGCGCGCAGATGGCCACGCTGCCGCGCCTCAAACCGCGCCGCTTCTACGACCTCGTGGTGGAAGTCGCGCTCATCCGCCCCGGACCCATCCAAGGCGGATCGGTGCACCCGTACATCCGCCGCCGCAACGGACAAGAGCCCATCACCTATCTGCATCCATTGCTCGAGAACAGCCTCGGCAAGACCCTCGGCATTCCGCTGTTCCAGGAACAGCTCATGCAGATGGCCATCGACGTCGCCGGCTTCACTCCGTCGGAGGCCGATCAGTTGCGCCAGGCCATGGGATCGAAACGCAGTCAGGCGCGAATGCAGCGTCTGCGTCAGCGGTTGTATGACGGCATGGCCGAGCGGGGCATCGTGGGCGACGTCGCCGACGAGATCTTCGACAAGATGGCGGCCTTCGCCAACTACGGATTCCCCGAGAGCCACTCGGTGTCGTTCGCGTACCTCGTGTACTCGTCGTCGTGGTTGAAATTGCACAAACCGGCGGCGTTCTACGCGGGTTTGCTCAACGCCCAGCCGATGGGTTTCTGGAGTCCGCACTCACTGGCCCAGGACGCGCGTCGCCACGGAATCGTGGTGCGCACACCCGATCTGCTCGCGTCGGCCGCCGGGGCCACTCTCGAACGCGACGCGCGGAGCCACGGCGGATTCGCGGTGCGACTCGGTCTCGAATTGGTGCGCGGCGTGGGCCACGATCTGGCCGTGGCGATTCGGAACGAACGTACCGAGCGCGGCGCGTTCGGCGGCATCGACGATCTCGTGCGCCGTGTTCCCGATCTCACGCTCGCGCATCTCGAAGCGTTCGCCACCGCCGGCGTGTTCGGCGAATGCTTCGGATTCGATCGTCGCCAGGCGTTGTGGTCGGTGGGCGCGGCTCACCAGTCGCGGCCCGATCGACTGCCCGGCCTCGCTCCGGTGAACGCTCCCACGCTGCCCGGTATGCAACCGATCGACGAGGCCATCGCCGACCTGTGGGCCACCGGTGTGGCTCCCACCGGCCACCCCACGTCGTTCTTGCGCGCACAACTCGACGAGATGGGTGTGGTCACCGCCGACCGTCTGCTCACCATCGACGCCGCCAAGGTGTGGGTGGCTGGTGTGGTCACGCATCGCCAGCGACCCTCCACCGCCGGGGGAACCACGTTCATGAACCTCGAGGATGAAACCGGCCTCATCAACATCGTGGTGTCGGTCGGCTGCTGGAAGCGTTTTCGTCCGGTGGCCCGTGGCGCGTCGTCGTTGCTCATCCGCGGCCGTCTGCAACGAGTGGAGGGCGTGGTCAACATCGTGGCCGAACACATTCGCCCGCTCGCCACGCCCGCCGCGGCGAGCACGGCCACCTTCGTGCGGAACTTCCGCTAGTTCGCGGCGGCGCGACCGGCGAGGTACGCACCCCAAAGCGTGACCGCACAACCGAGCACCGACACGATCTCGACGGTTTCGTCGAGAATGACCGCACCCAGGATCAACGACACCACCGGAATCAGGTACGTGGTGACCGATGCGCGGGTGCTGCCGAAGCGACCGGCGTTGGCGGCCATGGCCACGTAGGCCAGAGCGGTTCCGAACACACCGAGGGCCACGATCATGAGGAACGGTTTCCACGCGAACTCGACGTCGCCGACCTTGGCGATGCCGAACGGCGCGGTGAGCAAGAAGGCCACCAACTGCGTGTTCCAGAGAACCGGCAGCGAACCGAACTCGCGCTGCAGAGGTGCGGCCAG
>JBEAXP010000111.1:0-3211 GCA_041159745.1 Actinomycetota bacterium
GGTTGGACCGACATCATCGGCAACTTGCTCATTCGTTTGCGCAAGGAGGCGTCGCCCGACTTGTCACCCGATGGCTTGGCTCGCAACCTCGAATTGGCCGACTTCGAGAAGATGAACCAGATTCGGGAGCGCGTCGACTCGGTGATCACCGATCCGCGCGTGGCCGAGGCGCTCAAGCCGTGGTATCGCCAGTTCTGCAAGCGTCCGTGCTTCCACGACGAGTACCTGCAGACGTTCAATCGCCCGAACGTTTCGCTCATCGACACCGACGGCAAGGGAGTCGACCGCATCACCGAGCGTGGGGTGGTGGCCAACGGCGTCGAATACGAGGTCGACTGCCTGATCTACGCGACCGGATTCGAAGTCGGCACCGAATACACCCGTCGAGCCGGTTACGAGATCTACGGCCGCGATGGTGTGTCGCTCACGCAGAAGTGGTCGGATGGAGCGCGAACCCTGCATGGCTTCCATTCGGTCGGATTCCCCAACTGCTTCATCGTGAGCAATATTCAGTCGGGGTTCACCGTGAACTTCCCCCACATGCTCAACGAACAGAGCAAGCACATCGCGTACGTGCTGCGACAAGCCCAGGACATGGGAGCCACGTTGGTCGAGGCCACCCATGCCGCGGAAGACGCGTGGGTTCGCACCATCGTCGATCTGTCGCAGAACAACGTGAAGTTCCTCGAGGCGTGCACTCCCGGCTACTACAACAACGAAGGCAAGCCGGCCGCGCGCAGTCTGCAGAACGGCAGTTTCGGAGCGGGCCCCGTCGCGTTCGTGAAGTTGCTCGAGCAATGGCGAGCCACCGGCGAGATGGCCGGGCTGCACGTCGAGTGATCGGTGGCGAGTCGGATCAGCCGACCAGTCGGTCGAGCACTCGATCGAGTTCGGCCGTCGCCACTCCGATCGATTGATCGGCGATCCCGAACGGAATCAGCAGGGTGTTCTCGAAGCGCATCGATCCGCACGAATACACGACATTGGGGACGTAGCCGTCCTGTTCGAGTTCGCTCGGCACGAGCAGCGGAGTGCCGAGACTCCCGATGACGCGCTCGGGGTCGTGCCGATCGAGCAGGAGAGCGCTGATGCAGTACGTGCGCATGGGGCCGACCGCATGAGTCATCACGAGCCAACCCGCCGATGTCTCGATCGGGGATCCGCAATTCCCCAATTGAATGACTTCCCATGATCGTCGCGGGAGCTGTATCGCGGTCGATTCGTTCCAGTACTCGAGGTGATCGGAGAACGTGATCGAGTTGGTCTCGCGATCGGCCCGAGACAAGGCGGCGAATCGGCCTCCGACTTTGCGCGGGAAGATCGCCAAGCCCTTCCCACGCGCGGCCGCGCCGGAGACCGGAGTGATCTCGAACGTCAGGAAGTCCCGGGTGGACAGCAATTGCTGGGCCACGTCCACGCCGTCGAAGGCCGTGTAGGTGGCGAAGTAGATGCGGCCCATCTCGGGGTCGTCGAATTCGACGAAGCGCGCGTCCTCCATGCCACGCCACTCGGCTTGGGCCTGCGGCCAGATGACCCGTTCGCTGAGGTGGGAGTCGGCCGAGAACGACACCGAGTACGACCGATCGGCGATCTGGCGGAAATGATGTGCCGTCACTTCGGTGTTGCGATAGGTGTCGCGGTCGTGAACGAGTCGGTTGAGTTGCTCCTCGAGGTCGGATGGATGAAAGACGTCTCCGAGCTGATGTAGAACGCGCTGGGCGTTCTCGCCGAGGTCGCCCATCGACTCGAGTAGTCCCCGAAAGGCGACGTCGCGGAGATAGCCCTCGGAGTGCAGACCCACGTCGATGTCGCTGGCCACCGGATCCATCACGACGTCGCCGAGATCGCTGACGACCCCGGTGCGGAACCCGATCGAAGAACGGTGGCCCTCACCGATGCACCGTGCGCTCATGGCGAAACGACACCAGCCGCGCTCGACATCGGTTTGGTCCGGATGCCGCACCACCGACGGATTGGTGAGGGCGGCGCCTTCCACCGAGAACTCATGGGTGAAATACGCGCCGATGAGTCGCCACCGGTTGTCGCTCAGCCGAATCGGCGCATCGAGGCGATTGGTGACCCGATGAGCATGAAGGTCGAGCCAATAGTGGATGTCGTCGTGTCGGTTGCCGAACCTCAACAGCACATCGTTGAGGGCGGCCTCCACTTCGGACTCGTCGAGTTCGAGAACACGGTCGAGCACCGCCGTGGCTCGCGACTGGGTGGCTCCGAAGTCTTCTTGTCCGGGAATGAACAGTCGCGCGAACACGCGACTCGGGTCGGCCTTCATGTGGATGCCGGTCCGAACCGCCAGCACGTTCGGATCGGGTCGGGGGATCGTCGTCATCGAACGAGGTGAGCCATCTTCTGGTGGACCTGAAGGGTGGAGATCATCGCCAGAGTGGATTCGGCGCCTTGATTGAGATTTCGCCCGTGGGCGTGCAGTCCGTCGAATCCGCCGCCGGTGATGTCGTCGATCATCGGCACCCCGGCGTCGTTGTCGCCATGGAACCAGCGGGCCGCCATGTCGACGATGCGGATCCAGTCGTGGTCGCCAGTTGCCGACAGCGCTCGGTGGGCGGCATCGGCGATCGCCGCCAGTTCGATGGGTTGCTGATCGAATGCCGGCTTCGGATCGCCCGGTCCTCGTCCGTTGGTCGGTGTGACCGAGAAGTGATCCTGGTAGGTCTCCGTCTCGATGAGCCACCGCAGCATCTCCAAGCCGTCGTGCACGACCGAGTCGTCGTGGTGGGCCAGGCCGGCGGCGATCACGACTTCGGGTAGGGCGGCGTTGGCGTAGGTGAGACGGGGCTCCGGCCACGGCCACTCGGGTGACCGCTCGCTCGAAAGGATGAGATCGGCCGCGTCGGCGATGAGCTCGAGAGCGCCCGAATGGGCCGGAGCGACGTCGAGCACTTCCGCTGCGCCGAGCGCGGCGAACGCCATGGTGCGCAATGACTCGGATCGATGACGAATACCCGACTCGAATGCTCCGAGGGCCCGCTGGTGCAGCAGACCGTCGCGACTTCGTGCGATCACCGTGCCGAAGGCCCAGAGCGAACGCCCCCACGAGTCTTCGACGGTCGCCTCGTCGAGCCAGATGCGGGCGAAACTCAAGCGATTGTGGATTCGGCCCTCGGGTGTCTGGGCCGACAGGACGAAACGCATTCCCAGACGGGCGAGAATCGAAGCGCCGCGGGTTCCGTTGGGA
>JBEAXP010000132.1:0-2752 GCA_041159745.1 Actinomycetota bacterium
GGCGTATCGACGGACGTCGTCGATGGGCTTGTCGCCGAACGGGTAACGACCGGTGTCGCCGATGTAGACGACGTCCTCACCCGGGAGGAGATCGATCACGGCCCGGGCCACCGTGAGACCCCCGAAACCCGAGTCGAAGAGTCCGATCGGCCGATGCACCCTGATCACGCTACGGCAAACCCCTGCGCCCGTTGGCCCGCCTTCGACCCAGACCGATAGGGTTTTCCCCTGGTCCGCTGGGCATCCGCTGGCGGTCGACTAAGGGGAGACAATGAAGAAGACCAACCATTCCCGCGTTCGCTGGGTGGCTGCCGTCCTCGCCGCCTCGAGCCTCGTGATCGCGGCCTGCGGTGGAGACGACGACTCCAGTGACGCACCCGCCACCGAAGCCCCGGCTGCCTCGGAAGCCCCCGCCGCGAGCGAGGCTCCGTCCACCGACGCTCCGGCTGGTGTGAGCATCAGTGACGAAGCAGCGGCGCGCGTCGAAGCGTTCCTCCAGCCCGTCACCGAATTGCCGTTGAGCGAGGCGATCGCCGCTCCGACCGGCAAGAAGCTGTTCTACGTCCAGTGCTCGGTCGCCGTGTGCGCCGAAATCGCCACTGGCATCGAAGCCGCCGCCACCGCTGCGGGCTGGACCTACGAGACCACCTCGCACCAGGACACGCCCGACACCGTTGCCTCGGCCTTCGACACCGCCATCGCCGCCAGCCCCGACGTGATCCTCACCTCGGGCAACCCGCGCGAATGGTTCTCGTCGCAGCTCGCCACCATCCAGGAACAGGGCATCCCCGTCATCTCGTGGTCGATCCCCGAGGGTTACGAGCCCGGTGACGGCATCTCCGTCAACCTGTTGAGCAACGACGACTACTACTTCTACGGCGTGCTGATGGCCGACTACGCGGCCGCCAACACCACCACCGGCAAGATCCACTTCGTCGGCCTGCCCACCTTCCCGGTTCTCTCGACGGTGCAGCAGGGCTTCACCGACGAGATCGCCAAGGCGTGCCCCGACTGCTCGGTGGAGATTTCCGAAGTGGCCGTGACCGATATCGGAACCAACCTGCCCGGCGCGATCGTGTCGGCTCTGCAGGCCGACCCCGAACTCGACTTCATCGTCTACGCGTTCGGCGGAATGTTGTTCGGCGTTCCCGACGCACTCGATGCGGCCGGTCTCACCGATCAGGCCAAGGCCATCTCGCAGGCCGGCGGACCGTTGAACTTCGACTTCATCGTCAGTGGCCGTCACCAGGTCGCCGAAGTCGCTCTGGCCTCCGAGCTCCTCGGCTGGCGCGCGGTCGACGCCGCCGCTCGCGTGTTGCTCGGCAATGGCCCGGGTCGCGCCGAGGCGCGGGCCGAGGCCGTGATCGACGGACGCCCCGACATCCTCGCTGGTGGTCTGCCGCTGCAGATCCTCACCAAGGACTCGATCGCCGATGCGGCCGCTCTGTGGCCGGGCGTCGAAGGATTCCAGGACAAGTTCGCGGCCCTCTGGGGTCTGTGATCCGATCCGACCGTTCGTTCGACTCTGAAGCACACTTGAGTCGATGACGGTCGATACACGGGACTCGAAGGGGACCAGCGGAAACGCTGGTCCCCTTTCCGTTCTCGAACCGGTCATCGACATTCGCGACCTGTCGAAGACCTACCCCGGACAGGTCGCTCTCGATCACGCGTCGTTGCGAATCGCCCCCGGCGAGATCCATGCCCTCGTCGGACAGAACGGCTCGGGCAAGAGCACGCTGATCAAACTCCTCGGCGGCTACGTGAAGGCCGACCACGGATCCGACGTTCGTCTGCTCGGGAAGCGAGTCGATCTCTGGTCGATGTCGAACGACGATCGCAAGCTCATTCGCATCGTTCACCAGGACCTGGGCCTGGTTCCCACGCTCTCGGCCATCGAGAACCTGGGTCTCGGTCGCGGATTCGACACCGGATTCGCCGGACGAATGCGCTGGCGCACCGAAGCCAAGCGCGCCCAGGAGTTGCTGCTTCGCTTCGGACTCGCTCCCGACGTGCGCCAACCCGTCGGAGCGTTGTCGGCGGCCGAGCGCGCCGCCATCGCGATCGTGCGCGCCCTTCAGGACTGGGACGACTCCACCAAGGGACTCCTGATCCTCGACGAGCCCACCGCATCGCTCAATCGCGGTGAGGTCGACGCGCTGTTCCGCGAAGTCCGTCGAGTGGCGTCGATGGGTGTCGCCGTCCTCTTCGTGAGCCACGCTCTCGACGAGGTTCTCGATCTGGCCGACCGCATCACCGTGCTGCGCGACGGAAAGGTCGTCGCGAGCGGAGTCGAGTCGTCGTCGATGAACGCCACCAGCCTCGTCGAACTGATCGTCGGACGGGCGGCCACCGACTTGTATCCCACCAAGCGGCGAGTTCCGAGTCGCGAACTCCTCGAGGCCGAGATGATCTTCGGCATCACGCTGCGCGGCCTCACGTTCAAGTTGTACGAGGGCGAGATCCTCGGTTTCGCCGGCCTGGTCGGCTCGGGCCGCGAAGAAGTCGCCGGCTCGCTGTTCGGTGCCACACCCCGATTCGCCGGCAAGGTTCTGCTGCGCAAGAAAAAGGTCTTCGCCACCCCTCGTGACGCCATCCGGGCCGGATTGGCTCTCGTGCCCGCCGATCGCAAGGCGGCCGGCCTCGATCCACAGGAGCGACTCGTCGAACACGTACCGCTCCCCCGCCTGGGCCCGGTGCAGGGTCGTTTGCGTCTCAAGCATCGCAAGATGCGCAAGGACGTGAAGAAGTG
>JBEAXP010000147.1:0-8629 GCA_041159745.1 Actinomycetota bacterium
CGATGTCGTCGCGGCACTCGGTGTCCACGGGTTGGTCCAGGGCGATCGTTTCGGATCCATCGACTTCGACGACACCAACCGGCGGAACGATCACGTCTCCGGTGCGGGCGTCGCGGCGGGCCGCGACCTCGGTGGCATCGGGGAAGAGAGTGATCGTGGTCGCGCCGGACGGGACCGCGATCCGGAAACTCCCGTCCCCAGTGTTCTCGACGTCGACATCGGTGTTCGCGGACCGCGCCCTCAGCGACACGCCTTGCGTCGCGGTGAGCCGAACCGTCAGTTCGTCGCCCACGACCGGGACCGTGAGCGACGGGCTCTCGTCGTCGATGGCGGGATACCACGCCGTGCTGACGTCGCCATCGATCGCGTACCACGGCAGCACCGACCGCGTGAGCGCACTGCTCGACGAGACCTCGGGAAGAAGAGCCGACACACGAGCATCGACTCGAACCAAGGCGTCGATGGTGATCGCCTCGGCGCGGGGAGAATCGAACACGCGGCGAATCGCCGTTTCGGGATCGCTGCGCCACGGGTCGACGGCATCGGCGGTGAGACGAGTGAAGACCCAACTGGTGGGGGCCTTGTACGTCGGCAGGGAGGACGCGCGGGGGACCCGAACGAACTCGGGGCGGCTCCGGTCGGGTGGGACCATCTCGGCCCAACCGACACCGTCGTGCCCGTCATCATCGACGTCGTCGATACGAACCTCGACGCGGAGCCCGGGCGGCTGGAGCTCGATTCGCGATCGACCGTCGACGTCGTGAGCGACCCACCGGCCATTGTCGACGCGCACGGACAACCGTGTGATGCTCCGATCCGAATCGGCCGGTACGAGATCGAGGACGTCGAGGGGATGCTGGGACTCGAGAGCGATGATGTGGCCGCGCGGGTCGCGTCGTTCTCCCACCGTCCACGCCGTGGTCGGGTCGCCGTCGATCGCCATCGATGGGCGGGACTCGGGTCGATAGGTGAGGTCGTAGCCGTAGCCGGTCGCTCGCGCGGTGATGTCGGATGCTTCGACGATCGTCTGGTCGTCGCTCGTCTGATCGGGGAAGACCGGTAGTCGCTGATCGAAGACGTCCTTCACCGAGATCACTCCGGTGAGGGGTTCGGTCGCACCCCACACCTCTTGAGAACTCCGCCAGTGGTGGGCCCGGCGACGGTTCGAGTCGGTGATCACGACGTCGGGCGTGGACGCGAGCGCACGTTCGAGCGATGCATCGTCGAGAGCGGCCGCTGTCAGCACGGGCCCGCTCACGAGCGGTGCGATGTCGACGAGGCCGGTTCCATCGGCCAGCACGACGGTGGGGTTCACGACCGCTCGGTCGGCGGTGCCTGCGTCGTCCACCGCGTAGAGGCTGATCTCGGGCAGCGGGGTCGGGGGGAAGAGGGTGTCCTCGGCCGACCAGAACGAACTGGCATTCGTCGTGGGAGCTCCGAAGTCGGCGAGATGCGAGAGTCCGACGGCGCGGTCGAGTGCGAGTGCGGCGGTGCGCGCCGGCGGGATCGTGCCGAACCGCTCGTACTGATGCGTGTTCACGACCATCACGGTGTCGGCACCGAGTAGGCGGGCGATCGGAGCCACCGCGGCCGGGTCGATGTCGCCGTTCTGGAAGGCGTCATCGAGTGCGTAGAGAAGATCCATGTGCGGGGCGCTGCCGAGGGGCAGCCAGTCGCGGCTGAGCAATCTCTTCTTGGTGAGTCCGGGAAGAATCGGGTCGACGGTGTAACCCCACCGATACGCGGCCGACTCGATTCCCGGCACGAGGAGGACCGAACCCGTGAAGCCGGCGTCGACGCGAGCGTCGAGATAGTCGGCGGCCTCGCTCCAGGCGGCTGGAATCTCGTTCGGTCGTTCCATGACCGGATCGACGAGTCGGCCGCCCACCATCGCGGGCAGATTCACGACCGCGATCACGACGGCGAGAGCCGGTGCGGCGAGGTGCGGAGGCATTCGACCGAACGGCCGGCGACGCGCGAGGTGCTCGAGCGAGAGACCGGCTCCGATCGCGAGCGCGAGGATCACGAGCGGAACGGCACGCGTGGACGAACGCAGGGCCAGACTGAGTGCACTGGTGGGGTTGTCGGTGGCCGGATTCCACAACGGCGACGCATCGTCGAACGGATGCGCGCCGATCGCGAGCACCGCGCCGACGAGGAGCATGGAGACGAGTGGTCGACGGACCTCGGATCGGATCCACCGAAGGCCGCGCAATCCGAGCGCGACGATGGCGAAGCCGGCGACGATCACCGCCAGGTTGCCCATGTACGGAGTGGCGGCTGAGGTGAGGGCGACCACGTGATTGCGGTCGTAGAAGAGCCAGTAACCGAGACCGCGCAGCACTTCGATCGAACTGGACGTGGCCGCGGTGGACACCAAGGTTTCGCTGTACGAGAGAACCGCGGCGCCGTGAGCGCCCTGAACGCGCAGACCGGCCAACCACCAGGCGCTCGCACCCAAGCCGACGGCGCCCAGGATCGACAGCGTCGACGCGATTCGCCGCCACGACTGGCCGCGCGTAGTCGCCACGAACCAGATGATCGGACCCGGCGCGATCATCAAGAGAGCCGTGGCGTTGAGTCCGCCGGTCGACGCGATCAGCAGACCGAAGACGCCGATGAGTCGGGGATCGCGCCGCTCGGCGATGCGAATCGTGACTCCGATGAGCCAACCCAACAGAGCCCAGGGCAACAGAAGAGCCGACGTGCGCGAGATGTACGGCAGGACGTAGGGCGAGAGTTGGTAGATGATCGCGGCGCACAGACCGGCGGTGGGCGACAATCGGAGCACGCGCGCCAACCAGAGCACGCCGAGTCCGGCCAGAAGGAGTAGCGAGCCGGTCCAGAGGCGGTGAGCGATCCAGTCGGGAACTCCGAGCCGATCGAACACCGCGTAGAACGGACCCGAGGGCCACAAGTAACCCACGTTCTGATGCGGCACCCAGCCGCCGAGTTGCCGGCCGTCCCACGACCAGATCGAGTCGGACACCAGACGGCCGGGATCGAGGTAGAGGTACAACTTGGTGTCGCCGGGTACGCGACCCGGCGCACTCGCCAGCAACGGGATGTAGGCGAGGGCGGCCAGAAGACAGATCCGGCGCACTCGTTCGCTCAAGGGATCGCTCCGTACACGCCGTACAACGCGGTGAGCGCGACCAGACCGGCCCCCGACGTGGCCATGACGTAGGGCCACCAGTGCTTGCGCTTGTCGCTCTCGAGCCAGATGGCGGCGACGATCACGAGCGGAAACGCGGTGAACAAGAATCGCGGGCGAGCGGTCACGGTCGCGGGCAGGAGCATGAGCGCCACGATCACCGCGCTGTAGGCGGCGGCGATGGGAGGGAGACCTCGTCGCCAGGCGATCCACACGAAGAAGATCGTGCACAGGAAAGACACCGCGGTGATGAGGTCGGTCGGCGACGTGAGTGGCTTGGTGAAGGCCTCGAGTGTGTTGCGAATGGCCGTGAGGCCGAATGAGGCGCCCTCTTTCCAGGCTTCACCTTGGACGCGGAACCACACGCGGGACTCGCCGGTGTGACGGTCGATCCACCACTGGAAGAAGAGGAATCCGACGGGGGCGAGAAGCGGCGCGACGAGCGATGACCACTGGCGCTTCGTCCTGATCGCGATGAGGGAAGCGATCGCGCAGGCGGCGACGACGGCGATGCCGTTCGGTCTGGTCGTGGTCGCGACGGCGGCCAGGACCCCGGCCAGTAGCCAGCGTTCTCGGGTGAGAGCCAGCAGGCAGGCGGCGGCCAGAACGAGCAGGAGGGCTTCGCTGTAGGCGAAGGACAGCACGAAACTGCCGGGGAAGATGGCGGTGAGCACCATGGCCACGCGCGCGTGTTCGGCTCCGAACCAGGCCCGGGTGAGCAGACCCACCAACACGATGAACACCGCACCGAGCACGAGATTGAGGAACAGCGCGGCGAAGGTGTCGCCACCGGGGAGTACTCGGTCGACCGCGCGGACGAGGCCGGGAAAAGCCGGGAAGAAAGCGACCCGTGCTTCGGGGTCGTCGTACGTGATTCCGTCGGGAACGAACGACGGGTATCCGCGGCGGACGATCCGCATGTACCAGATGCCGTCCCACGACGTGAGCACGTCGAGGATCATCGACGAGGCCGAGCGGGGGAGCACGGCCTCGCGGGCGTGCGGATCGGGTTTGGAAAAGTAGCCCCAGATCAATCGCTCGCGGATCTTGTTGTCGTCGGCCCGAAGTTCGGCACCGACGATGGCGGCGCCGGCAACCACGCAGATGCGCGAGACGATGTAGGCGATGGCGGCGTGCCGGAGGGCCAGCCGCCAGGCGAGAGAGTCGCGCGAGTCGTTCATGGGTCGGCCAGCCGGAGCGAGCAAGGAGACGCTAACACGATGCGTCGGGACGTCTCGGGGAAGGCCAAACTGCAGAGATGAGCTCTGTGATCGTGGTCGAAAAGCCCCAACCCGGTGTCGAGGTCCTGCGTCTGAACCGACCCGACCGACTGAACGCCCTCACGTCCGAACTCGTGAGCGACTTCCACCGCCACCTCGATCGCATCGCCGTCGATCCGGAGTGCCGCGTGGTGATTCTCACCGGGGCGGGACGCGGCTTCTGCGCCGGACTCGACCTCACCGGTTACGGCGATCCGCCGCATTCGGCGCATCTCGGTCCGACTCAGCGGGGTCTGGCCACTCAGAAGCACATCGCGAGTCTGGTGACCCACATGCGCGCCTTGCCACAACCGATCATCGCGGCCGTGAATGGCGCCGCCGCGGGCGGCGGGCTGGCGTTGGTGCTCGCGAGCGACATTCGCTTGGGTGCCCAGTCGTCGAAGTTCAACGTGGCTTTCGTGCGCATCGGATTCTCGGCTTGCGACATCGGGACTTCGTGGCTGTTGCCGCGCATCGTGGGTGCGTCGCGCGCGCAGGAGCTCATGCTCACCGGGCGAATCTTCGACTCGGCCGAAGCATTGCGCATCGGATTGCTGGTCGACGTGGTGGCGGACGATCAGCTGATGGCGGCCGCACTGGCCAAGGCCGACCAGGTGATCGCCAACACTCCGTTCGGCGTCTCGCTCACCAAGGAAGCGATGTGGTCGGCCCTCGAGATCCCGGGCATGCAGGCGGCGATCGACTTGGAGAATCGTCAGCAGATCATGTCGTCGCACACCGACGACGCCCGTGAAGCCATGCGCGCCTTCATGGAGAAGCGCGCGCCGGAGTTCAAGAACCGCTAGTGCGTACCGACACCGGGGCCTCGCCGCCGTGAATCGGATGGTGACAGGCCACGAAATGGTTGGGAGCGACTTCGCGAATCTGCGGTTCTTCGGTGCGGCAGCGATCGGTCGCGGCCGGGCAACGCGGGTTGAAGCGGCAGCCCGGGGGAGGAAGCACGGGTGACGGCGGCTCGCCCTCCGCGCGATGCGAAGCCACGGTGGCATTCGGGTCGGCGACCGGGATGCTCGACAGCAGAACGTTGGTGTAGTGGTGAGCCGGTCGGCGGTACAGGTCGTCGCTGGGTGCGATCTCGCAGAGCTTGCCGAGGTACATCACGCCCACGCGGTCGGAGATGTTCTTGACCACCGCGAGGTCGTGGGCGATGAACATGAGCGTGAGGCTGTAGTCGCGCTTCAGATCTTCGAGCAGATTCAGAACCTGCGCCTGAACGCTCACGTCGAGAGCCGAGACCGGCTCGTCGCAGATGATCATCTTGGGCTCGAGCACGAGTGCGCGCGCGATGCTGATGCGCTGGCACTGGCCGCCGCTGAACTGATACGCGCGCCGCGACGCCGCGACCGCGGGGTCGATGCCCACGTCCTCGAGAACCTTGTTCACCTTCGCGAGGCGCTCTTCCTTGGTGCCGACCTTCCAGATGTTGAGCGGCTCGAGCACGATGTCGCGAACACTGCGCCGCGGGTTGAGCGACGAAATGGGATCCTGGAAGATCATCTGGATATTGGTGCGCAGGCGCCGAATGGTCTCGGCGTCCAGCTGCGTCAGGTTCTGGCCATCGAAGACGATGTCGCCGCTCTTGGGGCGCGGAATCTGCATGATGGCGCGGCCGGTCGTGCTCTTGCCGCAGCCCGACTCGCCCACGATCCCGAGGGTCTCGCCCTTCTTGGCGTCGAACGAGATGCCCGACACGGCGTTGACCTTGAGACCGGTACGACCGACCGGGAACTCGACGACCAGATCTCGCACCGACAGAAGCGCGTCGGGGCGAAGATGTGCTTGACCCGTACCAGCCATCAGTTGCCTCCCGTGCGACGGCCCAACGAGACCTGAACCTCGTTCCAACGATCGGAACCGACCGGATGGTGGCAGGCGAAGTAGTGGCCGGGCTCGGCCTGCTGCAGTTCGGGTTCGACCGAGGTGCACTTGTCGGTCGCGTACGGGCAGCGCGGACTGAAACGGCAACCCGCTGGCGGTGAGATGAGATTCGGAGGACGGCCGCCGATGGTGGTGAGTCGCGTGTGGCTGGGGTCCTCGAGCTTCGGAATGCTCTGGAAGAGGGCCTCGGTGTAGGGCATCTTCATCTTCGAGAACAAGGTCGCGGTCGGCGCGATCTCGACGACCTTGCCGGCGTACATCACGACGATCTGGTCGGTGTGGCCGGCCACGACTCCGAGGTCGTGCGTGACGAGCACGAGCGCCATGTTTCGCTCGCGGCATTGATCTTCGATCAGGTCGAGAATCTGCGCCTGGACGGTGACGTCGAGAGCAGTGGTGGGTTCGTCGGCGAAGAGCACCGAAGGTCCGCAGGCGAGCGCCATCGCGATCATGACGCGCTGACGCATGCCGCCGGAGAGCTCGAAGGCGTATTGCTCGAGGCGCTTCTCGGGCTCGGGAATGCCGACGTCCTGCAGCAACTTGAGGACGATTTCCTGGGCGTTCTCGCGAGTGGATCCGAGGTGGATGCGCAACGGCTCGGCCAATTGCTTGCCGATCTTCATGACCGGGTTGAGGGAGGTCATGGGGTCCTGGAAGATCATGGCCATTTCGGCGCCCCAGATCTTCTGGCGCTCCTTGAGACTCATGGTGGTGAGCTCGGTTCCCTCGAAAAGAACCGATCCTTTGCGGATCACGTTGCGGCGGGGAAGCAGGCCCATGATCGAGCGCGACAGGATCGTCTTGCCGCAGCCGGACTCGCCGACGATGCCCAGACGTTGTCCGTGGCCGAGAGTGAACGACACGCCGTCGACGGCCCGCACGACACCGCCCGCGGTGACGAAGTGGGTCGCCAGGTCTTCGATCTGGAGCAGCGTGCCGGTCTCGCGGCGGACTGCGGTCTGCAGAGTGCTCATCCGATGGCCTCTCGAATCCGGAACTTCTCGCTCACGGCATCACCGAGAAGGTTGATGGCGAGCACGGTCAGGAAGAGCACGATGGATGGCATGATCGAGATCCACCAGGCGGTCTCCAACTTCGCCTGCCCGCCGAAGATCATGGCTCCCCAGGTGGGCGTGGGTGCGCTCACCGACAGGCCGAGGTAGGCCAGGGCTCCTTCGGCGACGATCAGGATGGCCATGCCGGTGATGGCGAAGGTGACCATGGCCGGAAAGACGTTGGGCAGGATCTCGCGCACGATGATGCGCCCGTTCTTGGCCCCGAGGCTGCGGGCGGCCAGGACGAACTCGCGCTGGGCGTACACGATCGTGTTGGCGCGGACCAGGCGGGCGATGGGGGGAATCGACAGGATCACGAGCGCGATGATGATCGGGATGATCGATCGGGACTTGGCCTCCGTGGTCGTGCCGCTGTCGAAGAACCCGACGATGAAGATGGCCAGCAGCAAAGCGGGGAAGGCGAGGAAGATGTTCATGATCGTGTCGATCACCTTGTCGACCCGTTTGCCCACGTAGCCCGCGACGAGGCCGAGAGCACCGCCGATGAGGATGCCGAAGATGATCGACATCGCGCCGATGAGCAGTGAGTTGCGAGCGCCGAACATCGTGCGGCTGAAGATGTCGAAACCGTTGGTGTCGGTTCCGAAGAACCCGGCCCGCTCAGGGGCGTCGCCGACCACCGGACGAGTGGTTTCGGAGAAGAAGGCCCACGTGGGTGGACGTTCCGAGAGGAGAGGGTTGGTGTCGACGTGGGTGCTGCACAGATCCTCGTTGGCGAACTGGTCGCACGAATGCTTGACGTACGGCAGGAACGAGGCGCCCACGGCGGACACGACGATGAAGATCAGCCACAGCGCCGAGATCCACTTGGTGACGAGGCCGCGGCGGCGGAACTTGGGAGGCGCCGGCTCCTCGTGGGGAAGCGAGACGGCGGTGGGATCGCTGGCGGTGTCGGTCATGGCGGCCTCCTATCCCATCCGTCCGGCGCGGACGCGCGGATCGAGGAACCCGTAGAGGATGTCGACGAGGAAGTTGATGAGGACGTAGACGAGAGCAAGAACGACCACGGTGATCTGCACCAGACGGAACTCGGAGGCGAAAATGCCGAGCACCGTTCGGCGCCCGAGTCCGTTGAGGTTGAAAGCGGTCTCGACCACCACCGATCCGCCCACCAGCGCGCCGACGTTGACGGCGGCGGCGGTGACGAGCGAGAACAGCGATGGGCGCAGTGCGTGGCCGAAGAGGATGCGCGGTGTGCTCACGCCCTTGGCGCGCGCGGTCGTGATGAAGTCCGACTGCAG